>CABUSR010000009.1 GCA_902494245.1 uncultured Collinsella sp. | reverse complement strand
GGCGGTGGGCCCCATGCCGTCCTCCGTCGCCAGGAGGAAGAGCTCGACCTTCTCCCTGCTGTACATGCGAACCTCCAGTCCGGACCGCCCCGCGGTCCAACTTTCTGTCCGCACCCCCTTTTGCTGGCAAAAGGCCTAATTAATCCCTATTTCACCGCAAGTTTTGATCAGTTGTTGGGATTACTTCACCTCGACGGGTGCGGCGCCGGGGTAGCGGTCCTCAAAGTCCAGACGGTATTTGTTGTCGTTGGTGCCCGCTACGTTGTCGCGCGCCAGCGGTGCCACGATCTCGTCCTTGTGGTTGGCGGGGCTGGAGTACTCAAGGCTGATCTCCCAGGCATCGCAAATGACGTCAATGCGATTCTCCAGGTCGTCGTAGAGCGCGATGATGTCTTTCCACGAGCTGTAGTTCTGCGAGTCGATGGGAACGTCCAGGTCCTCGACCTCGTCCTTGAGGTCGTCGATCTGATCCTCGAGCGCCTCGGCGGCATCGCTGGCCGACTGACGCGAGCTTCGGTCATCCTTAAGGTAATACGTGTTAAACGTGGTGGCGCAGTCGCGAACCTGCTGATCAAGATCGGAGAGCCTGCTGTAGTAGGAGCTCAGCTGGTCGTAGACGTTTTGCTCGCTGATGGTGGCGGCATCGTGGACGTCATCGTCATCATCATCGTCAAGCTTGTTGGGGTCGCCCTTGACGGACGCATCGTCGTTATCGTGGTCGATCTTGACCTTCTCGATCGTCGTGCCCTTGGTATCATCGGCGCCCTTGTCGAAAGGCTTGATCATAAAGAACACGACGAGCGCGATAATCACGACGATTAGCGCGGCGATGATGCCGATGAGCAGGGCGTTGTTGTTTTTGGGAGCAGCGGGGGCGCCGGCCTGCGGAGCGGCGGTCGGTATGGGCTGCTGCGGCGCGGAGCCGGCTGGCGCCGCCCATTGCTGCGTCGTGCCAACTTCGGGCTGGGGAGCGGGCGCGGGCTGATGAGCGGACTGCACGGTCACGTCCGCCTGCTGGGACTGAGTCGCCGCGGGCTGCTGCGCAGACTGAACCGTGGTCGCGGCGGTGTCGAAGGCGGCATCGGACGCGGCGACATGTTCGGCTGCCTGCGCATTCTCTTGCGACTGAGAGGCCTGGCCATCATCGGTTACCGGCGTTCCGCAGCTGGTGCAAAAACGCTCGTCGTCTTTCAGAAGCTTGCCGCAATGGGTACAAAACCGGGGCATGATGGTTCCTTCCATTCGATGTGTTGGCTAGATTATAAGGTGGTTCAGGTGCGGTTGGGCCGCGCCGACCCAACTGGTTATGTGAGGATGATCATGTCGCGCAAGCCCTGTCGCATGCGTCACAATGAGTGCGGCGTGCTGGGTGTCCGGCGCGGCCGTTTATCGACGGCTCGGTAGAATGCGATGGTGGGGAGTGAGTCTGTGTACTGCGGCGAGCAAGGTCGGGGTGGCGGCGACAGCGTAGAGGCGTTCCGGTTCCCGCCGGGGGATGCGCCCCTCGCTGTGCGCGATTGCTCGCGTCGAGTGTTTTGTGCCGGAATGTTGACCGGAGCGCTTGCCTCGGTGATGAGTCTTGGCGGTTGTGCCGCGCGCCGCAACGAGGCTGAGGGTTCCGCTGCCTCTGTCAAACAAACGTCAAAGCGGTCATCCGCGACAAAAGCGACGGCCGCCCCTAAGTCTTCTTGGATTGCCGCCATTCAGCAAGATATCGAGGCCCTGGTCGAGCCGTATGGCGACTCCGTCTCGGTTTACTCCGTGGCGCTTGATCCTCAAACGTTCGCGTCGCTCGATGGTGAAGTCGCTGTGGCGCCGGACGCGCGACGTGTGGCGGCAAGCATCATCAAGCTTCCCATTCTCGCTTGTGCGCTCGAGACCGTGACGGCGGGCGAGCTGTCCCTCGACGAGCAGATAACGGTAACGCAACAGGATATCGTGGGTGGCAGCGGCAACATTCAGTCGCGCGGCGCGGGTGTGTCGTACAGTATTGACGAGCTACTGCACGCTATGATCGCCCAGAGCGATAACGTGGCAGCGAACCTTGTTATCGGCAGGCTTGGCATGGATACGGTCAACGAAACGTGTGCCGCATTGGGGTTGACCCAGACCGTGCTCGCTCGTTTGATGATGGATGCCGAGGCCCAGGCACAAGGACGCGAGAACTATACGAGCGCCCGTGATGCTGCGGCCGTGTTGCAGCGGCTGGCGGCGGGGACAATCGCGACGCCCGAGCTGTGCGAGCGAGCGCGCGGATATCTGCTGGCGCAGGAAGACGCGCGCGGTATTGTCGAGGGCGTTCCCGGCGGCGTTTTGGTCGCGCGCAAAACGGGCAGCCTGGCGAATGCTCAGCACGATGCCGCAATCGTCTACGCCGAGCGCCCTTACGTGCTGGCAATCCTCACCCAAGACCTCGAACGCGAGCAGGCCCTAGCCCTCGAGCGCGATATTTCCTTCGCCATCAACGCCCGCGCCCACTCCTAACTTGCAGTGAAATAGGGATTGTATTTGCTGCTAGAAGGCGTATTCAGTCCCTATTTCACCGCAACTTATAGTCGTTGGAACGTCCCTAGCTGTCGCCTAGTCATTTAAGAGCGTCCCCAATGACTACCCAATGACTAGGCCCGATTTGGGGCGCGCCTGCCCCTGGGGTATCATGGCTTGGTTGATATATCTGCATTTACGCGCCTTATAGGAAGGGGCTGCGCTCATGGCTTTTGAGCCCGCTCAACATAGCTTTATCACGCTCGAGGGCGTCGATGGTGCCGGCAAGTCCACGCAGGCGCGTCTGCTTGCCCGCGCGCTCGAACTCGCTGGCTACCAGGTTGTGAGCCTGCGCGAGCCGGGCGGCACCGCCATCAGCGAAAAGATCCGCGCTCTGCTGCTCGACCCCGCCAATACGGCGATGGGCGACACCTGCGAGTTGCTGCTCTACGAGGCGGCGCGCGCTCAGTTGGTGCACGAGGTCATAGCTCCCGCCCTCGCGGCCGGCAAGGTGGTCCTGTGCGACCGCTTCTACGATTCCACGACCTGCTACCAGGCATTTGCCGACGGCCTCGATCGCCAGATAGTGTGCGATGCCAATAACCTGGCCGTCGCGGGAACACACCCGGCGCTCACGCTCGTCTACCACATCACGCCCGAGCAGGCGGCGCTACGCATGGCAGCCCGTGGCGCGGCAGATCGCATGGAGGCAAAAGGCATGACATTCCAGGAGCGTGTTTACCAGGGATTTTGCGCCATTGCTGCCGAGGAGCCAAACCGCGTAAAGCTCATCGACGCCACTGCGACCGTCGAGGAAGTCTTCGAGAAGACGGTCGAGCAGATTCGCGCGTACGGTCTCGTCATTTCGCAAGATGCTGTCGCCGCCGCGCTTGCCAAGGAGGCCGAGTAACATGGCCCCCGCTCAGGCAAGCCTGCTGGCCAAGCTCGACACCCAAGAGCGCGTTCGCGATTTTTTGACCAACGCCGTCGCCAGCGGCCGCGCATCGCACGCCTACCTGTTTTTGGGCGCTCCCGGTGCCGGCAAGCTCGATGCCGCATGGGCGCTCGCCCAGGCCTTCCTGTGCGAGCAGGACGGCTGCGGAGCATGCGACAGCTGCGTACGCGTTGCTCGGCATACGCATCCTGACGTGCACTATTACACGCCCGAGAGCGCCACAGGCTACCTCATTGCCCAGACCCGCGAGCTGCTCGATGACGTGCCGCTGGCGCCCATCCGTGCCAAGGCCAAGGTCTACATCATCGATCGTGCCGAGCAACTGCGCGCTAACACCGCCAACGCGCTGCTCAAGACACTCGAGGAGCCGCCCGAGGGCGTTATGTTCATCTTGTTGGGCACCTCGGCAGACGTGATGTTGCCCACCATCGTGAGCCGCTGTCAGTGCGTGCCGTTTCGGCTGGTGTCGCCCACCGTGGCCGCGCAGGCCGTGAGCCGCGCGACGGGTCAGGATCTCGCGCGTTGCCGCATGGCGGTCGCCGTGGCGGGAAGCCCCACACGCGGCATCGAGTTCCTTAAGAGTGCCGAGCGCCAGGATGCTCGCCGCCAAATGGTCCGCGCCATCGATTCGCTCATCGCTGCCGACGAGGCTGATGTGCTCAGCCGCGCCAAGTCGCTCATCGTCGCCGTTAAGGCGCCGCTCGCCGAGGTCAAGTCCACACAGGAAAAGGTGCTCGAGCAAAACGCCGACTACCTGTCGCGTGGAGCATTGAGGCAGCTTGAGGACCGCAACAAGCGCGAACTCAACGCGCGCGAGCGTTCGGGTATCATGGAAGCGCTGGCGAGCGCGCGGACGCTCATGCGCGACGTGCTGCTGACACTTCAGGACGAGGCGGCCGACGTCGTGAACGAAGACGTGCGCGACACGATCGGGCGGCTTGCCGCCGCGACGAATGTTGCGGGTGCCACCCGGGCGCTCGAGGCGGTCGCGACCGCCGAGCGCAACATCGCCAGAAACGTTACTCCCCAGCTGGCCATCGAGGTCATGCTGTTCGATATCAGGAAGGCACTGAAATGCCGTTAGTCGTACCCGTTAAGTTTACCTACGCCTCGCGCGACCTGTGGTTCGATCCGCAGGATCTGGATATCCTCGAGGCCGATTATGCCATTTGCTCCACCGAGCGCGGAACCGAGATCGGCCTGGTCACGGCCGATCCCTTCGAGGTGCCGCAAGATGAGATCGGTCAGCCGCTCAAGCCCGTGCTGCGCGTGGCGAGCGACATCGACCTGCAGCTTGCCGACGACCTGGCCATCCAGGGCGACGAGGCCATGGTCGACTTCCGCCGCCTGGTCAAGGAGCTCGACCTCGAGATGAAGCCGGTCGGCGTCGAGTACCTGTTTGGCGGCGAGAAGGCCGTGTTCTACTTTGCGGCCGAGGAGCGCGTCGATTTTCGCCAGCTCGTCAAGGACCTGTCCTCGACGCTGCACATTCGCGTCGACATGCGTCAGATCGGCGTGCGCGATGAGACCCGCCTGGTGGGCGGCTATGCCCAATGCGGACAGGAGCTCTGCTGCACGCGCTTTGGCGGACAGTTTGAGCCCGTCTCGATTCGCATGGCAAAAGAGCAGGACCTGCCGCTCAACTCGTCCAAGATCAGTGGCGTGTGCGGTCGCCTGATGTGCTGCCTGCGCTACGAGTTCGAGGCCTACAAGGACTTTAAGAGCCGAGCGCCCAAAAAGAAGACACTCATCGATACGCCGCTTGGCAAGGCGCGTATCCAGGAGTATGACACGCCGCGTGAGCAGCTGGTGCTGCGCCTGGAGAACGGCAAAGTCTTTAAGGTCAACCTGGCCGATATGACGTGCTCGGAGGGCTGCAAAAAGAAGGCCGCCGAGCAGGGCTGCAACTGCCGCCCCGACTGCGTGACGCGCGACGTGCTCGAGCGCATCGAGTCGCCCGAGATGCGCCTGGCGCTCATGGAGCTCGATCGCGAGAACGGCGTCGACGTGGGCGATGGCCTGTCGAGTGCCGACCGTCTGGCCGGCACGTCGATGCCCAAGCGTCGTCGTCGCGATGCCGAATCCGATGCTCGCGCCGGTCAGGGTCAGGGCGAGGGCCGTGGCCGTGGAAAGGGTCGCGGCAAGGCCGAGGCACCCGAGGCCGAGGGGGCGGCCGATGGCCGTCGCCGCCGCAAGCGCGCGGGCTCGGGCGATGCTACCGAGGCTGCAGCCGCGGGCAAGAACGCCTCTCGCGAGCGCGAGGTTCAGCAACCCCAGCAGCAGAATCGCGGCGGTGGCATGAACCCCACACGTCGCCGCCGCCGTCATCTGTCGAGCGAGGAGCGCGAGGACGCCTTCCGCGCCGCAGCTGCTCGCGAGGCTGGTGCCGCTTCCAAGGGCGCCTCGGCCTCCGATGCGCCTGCCGACAAGGGCGGCAAGTCACGTGGCGAGGAGGAGCGCACGCCGCGTCCGCGCCGTCGCCATTCCTCGGGCGCGCAGCAGAAGCCCTCAGTGCCCTCCGTGGCCGATCAGGTCTCGGATGGCGAGGTCAAGGTCACGCGCCGTCGTCCCGGGGATGGCGGGGGAGCGGCTGCCAAGGCTTCGCGTGGCGCCGCTCGCGACGAGCGCGAGCCGCGCGGTGGCGAGGGCTCGGCCGACCAGGGTCAAAAGCGCCGTCGCCGTCGCCGTTCCCGCAAGCCGCGCCAGGATGGCGGCGAGGGCTCGACTCCGTCTTCGTCCGCACCGCAACCGCCCGCCGGCGAATAACGCCCGCGAGCGGATTTAGCCCGCCTTGCCCCGAGCGCATCGGGGTATCATAGCGCCGAATCAACAACCCTCCCCGCGACCGAACGTAGGGAGGGTTGTGTCTTGAAGAGCCATCTGAACATATTGAGCCGTCTGCAGGGAGCCGGTGCCCTACCGTTTGCGGACGAATTGCTACCGTTTGCCGAGCACGCGACGTACGAGGCGCTTGAGGCGTTGTCGCCCACGCGATGTGCCGGCTGCGAACGCGCCGGTGCGCTTATTTGCCAAGACTGCCTGGCCGCGCTCACGCTCATCGACCCACGTCATAGCTGTACCCGATGCGGCGCCCCGTTTGGGGATTTGCTGTGCACTGAGTGTTCGGTCGAGGGCACGTCCTCGGCAATGGCGGAGGCGCTCGACCGCTGCCTGGCGTGCGCCGTCTATGCGCATCCGCTGCCGCGCATCATTAAAGCGTACAAGGATGCGGGCGAGCGACGTCTGGCTCCGTATCTGGCGGAGCTGCTCTACGACACCGCCCTGCATGCCCAGGTCGTAGCGCCCGATCGCTACGGAGGCGTGCTGTCCGGTGCGGATGCGGTGGTGTTTGTGCCTGCGACGGCGGCAGCGTTTCGGCGGCGTGGTTTTGATCATATGGAGGCTATTGCGCGCCCATTTTGCGAGCTGTCGGGTGTTCCTCTGCTCGATGCTCTCGCCAAGTACGGGCATGGCGACCAGCGCGAACTCGGTCGTGAGGAGCGCCGCGAGCGTGCCCAAGGCATGTACGAGACGGTTGAGGACGTGCACGGCCGCCACCTGCTGCTTATCGATGACGTTATCACCACGGGTGCGACGATGGCAGCGGCTTCGGCGGAACTCAAGCGCGCCGGTGCCACGGCCGTTGATGGCCTCACTATCGCACGCGTTTGGTAGGGGTGGTTTTGTGGCAGTAAAGATTGAGCGGCGCAACGAGCCGACAGGCGAACAGCTAGCGGCTTCCATAATTCTGACCGGCGCCTCGGCGCTGCGCATGATGCGCGCCGAGCGCCGGCAGATGGGCTATATCAGCTGGAAGGACCTTAATCCCGATGAAGAGCGCCGTGTGCTGCGCACATCGTCGCCTTCGACCGAGGACATCTATCTTCCCGATTTGGTGCGGATTGGGGCCGCAAGCGGCGAGGTGCAAGAGGATTTGTGCTTGCTGGTAGGGTCTGCAGCGCAGCGCCGCCGTATTCTTGGCGTGAGCTGGTCCGTATGCTCCGAGTTGCCCGCCGGCTCGATTCTAGAGGTGGAACCGGGGGTATACAGTCTATCTCCCGAGGCCCTTTGTGTTGCCGTCGCCCGCGAGGTCGGCTGTATCCAGGCATTTGCCCTAGCCCAGGAGCTGTGCTCTAAGATTTCGCTGAGTGACCGCGGGCAGTATCTACCTCCCTACACATCGCCTGTCGTGAACAAATTGGCAAAGGACAAAGACCAGCCGCCAGATGTCGGTTACTTTGAGGTCGAGCCCGTGCTGACACCCGATCGCCTGGTAGATTACCTTGCGGCGTGCAAAGGAAGCACGGCCAAACAGCTGCTGCGCCTGTGTCCCTACCTGTCAGAAAACCTGCTGTCGCCCATGGAGTGCATCATGCTCGCTCTGTTTTCGCTTCCGTTTTCCTATGGCGGATTTGCCTGCGGTCCTTTTAAGACCGACTACAAGATCGAGTTCGATGACCGCGCGCAGGCAATCTCTGGGATGTCGCACGCAGTTTGCGATGCGTATCAGGAAACAGCCCGGGTTGACCTGGAATACAACGGTGAGCTGGGCCATTCCTCCCGGAGGGGACGTATCCATGATGAAAAACGCAACACGGGCTTGATCACTATGGGAATCGAGATCGCGACGGTCAACAACGAAATGCTCTGTGACATGGAAGCGATGGAAGCGCTCGCATGGCGCATCCACCAGCGCATGAGTAAGCGATATCGCAACCGTGTTGACGCTCGCAGAAAGAAACAAGAGACGCTATTTAACACGTTGCGGGCGTGTTTTGGGCTTAAACCCGCCTAACAATGCTCTGAAACAGGGGGTTGGATATATGCTTTGGCCAAAATATAGCAAATATGAGTACTGCTACAAATTCAGTAACAGCAAAATCAGGGATTTTGGGACTTGAAGATGGCGTAAATTAGAAAATTATTAAACAAATGTGGAATATCCTGGCATCAATCTGACGTTATAGAGCGTGAAAACAGCTTGCAGAGCCAAAAACTCCTGCTACTAAATTGGTAACAGTACTCATATTTGCTATTTTTTGGCCACGGCGCCCTAAGACGGGTGTGTTGGGGCTTTCCATGGGGGAGCGACGGGCTTAATCAGAGCGCGTGCGGCCCGTCCTGACCTGCGAAATCTGTACTCGCGATGTGAATAACGCCCCTAACCTTAAACTTTAGCTTGAACTTAGCTATAATGCGCTACGTTCCTGCCAGGCTGTGGTTGCGGGCGGACGAAATGCCCGTCCTAGTCCAAGACAGACGCGGTCAAAGGGATCCACGTAAGCGACCGCGTGCGCGCGGCGCGATCATGGCGCGTCCTAGATGTAAGCCGCACCGTCCGTTCTACTTTCTTTGGGGCAATACCGCCTCGCGGGCGAGCGGGCCAGTCGTGAAGGTGGCTGCGGCCTCCCGAGCAAACACCCCGGTGCGCAAGTGTGGGGTCAAATACCAGGTCAGCTGGTGGGAACAACCTGATATTCCGCGCAACGCACGGATCGTATACGACACAGAAGGCAGGGTAGTGGACATGGTGAGGGGCAGCTTGATGCACGCGGCTCGGTTAGGTGCTGGGACCGCAGCGGTCATCGCCGTTTTGGGCCTGAGCGGATGCGCGTTCAACCCGCTGTCTACGTTCACGACTCCCACGATCGACCAGATCGAGTACGAGACCGTCACGCCGGCGGTGTCGGACGATGCCCTGGTCACTCCCGGAACCCTGACGGTCGCCCTCGATACTTCCGATGCGCCGCAGGCAATGCAGGGCGCCGACGGCGAGCTCACGGGATATGCGGTCGACGCCGCCCGCGCCCTCGCAAGCCGCATGGGCCTTAAGGTCGCCTTTGTCGATGCGTCCTCGGCAGGTTCCGCGCTCGGCGACAAAAAGGCCGATATCTTTATCGGCGAGATTAACTCCACGGACGGGGACATTAGCTCGCTCGGCACCTGCCTGTACGATGCCACTTCCGTGTTCGGTAAAACTAGCGATGGTGGGTCGCTAAGCGTTTCCACCGATACCCTTAACACGTCCACCCTGGGCGTTCAGATGTCCTCGGCCTCGCAGGAGGCGCTTGCTAAGCAGAACATTACCGCCAACCAAAAGACCTACTCCAACATCAACGAGTGCTTTGAGGCGCTCGAGTCCGGCGAGGTCGACTATGTGATCTGCGACTCCACGGCCGGCGGCTACCTTGCACGCCTGATGAGCGAGGTCTCCTATGTCGGTGCGCTCGAGGCGCCCTCGACGCTTGGTGTTGCGGGCCTCTCGTCCAATGACGAACTGTGCCGTGCCGTGAGCGATGCCCTCGACGACATCACGGTCGACGGTACGCTCGAGGCGGTCCACTCTGTCTGGTATGGCACGATGCCCTACGACCTCACCACTAAGACGGTTTCGGGCGCTAGCGTGCAGCCGGGTGACTCTGAGTCCAGTGAGACCACGTCCTCCGGCAGCGAGTCCTCCGATTCCAACAATGAGACCGCATCCTCCGAGGACAAATCGTCCAGCCAGGAAGGCACCATCACTGACGATGACATCAACAAGCTCAATAGCTAGTTATTGCTAGGGGTGGTGTCTCCTATACGTTGGAAAGGACACCTCTTCACGGTTTCAACACGCGCTGCCGGGCTTCCCCAATAGGGGAGCCCGGCTTTTTCATTCCTATAAAACCAGCAGGTCAAAGCCAATTTTCGGGACCAAATACAAAATCGCCGGCTCCCTCCTATAGCGCACTTTGCCACAGAAAAGTGCGAGACTTCGGTATGCGGTATCAAGCAATCGTTATTCGGGTCTTTAGGAATCCGCGTGATTAAATGCACGGCAATGGGTACATAGCCAATACAGTAAGTCCCCGAGGCAGATTGGAGCCACGTATGGATATCAAGGTTTCTGGACGCAAGACGACGGTAACCGATGCTCTGCGTGCGCATGTGGATGAGAAGATCGGCGAGGCGCTCAAGGTTTTCGATATCGAGCCCATGACGGTCGACGTTGTACTTCGCTATGAGAAGAACCCCTCGAACCCCAACCCGGCAATCGTCGAGGTCACGGTTCGTGCCCGCGGTTCGGTGATTCGCGTTGCCGAGCACGGTGCAGATATGTACGCCGCCATCGACCTCTCCGCCGATAAGGTCACCCGCCAGCTGCGCAAGTTCAAGACCAAGGTCGTGGACAACCGCCAGGGCGGTGCCAGCGCCGCGGATGTTGCGCCGGTCGAGCGCGTCGAGGATCTGGCCGACCTGCTGCTGCCCGAGGAAGAGGACGACCTGCTCGTCCGCGAGAAGGTTATCGACGTCACCCCGATGACTGAGGAGCAGGCGCTGGTGCAGACCGATCTGCTCGGCCACGACTTCTACGTGTTCGAGAACGCGACGACCGGCCTTATCAATGTGGTGTATCACCGTAAGAATGGTGGATATGGCATCATCAAGCCCCGCATCGAAACACTTGACGAGTAAAATACGTTAACTTGCATGAGTTAACGGTTGGCGGCCATCCCATGCGGGTGGCCGCCTTTTTACGTAAGGAGTCGCTTTGATGGACAAGGCCGCATCCGCCGGTCATTCGGACCGTTGCCGCATCGTCGTCGATACCTGCTGCGACTTTAGCCCCGAGGTCGCCGCGAACCTCGATGTCGATATCCTGGGTTTCCCCTTCATTATCGATGGCGAAGAGCGCACGGACGACATCTGGTCGAGCATCACACCCAAGGAGTTTTACGACCGCATGCGCGCCGGTGCCCGCGTGTCCACCTCGGCTGTGTCGCTCGGTCGCTATATCGAGTTCTTTACCGAGTGCGCCAAAGAGGGTACGCCCACGGTCTACCTGTGCTTTACCTCGGCGCTGTCGTCGAGCTACAACTCCGCGTGCCAGGCGGCAGATGCCGTGCGCGCCGAGTATCCCAACTTTGAGCTGTACGTGGTCGACAACGCTCTGCCCTGCGCGACCGGCGCGCTCTTGGCGCTCGAGGCCGTGCGCCAGCGTTCGGCGGGACTGACCGCCAAGCAGCTGGTCGATTGGGCAAACGAGGCAAAGACCTACGTCCACGGTTACTTTACGCTCGAGAGCTTCGACGCCCTGGCTGCCGGCGGCCGCATTCCGCCCGCGGCGGCGCAGCTCACGGCAAAGCTCGATGTCAAGCCTGAGCTCTCCTACGACCTGGCCGGCTCGCTGTCGCTGATCGGCGTCAACCGCGGCCGCAAGAAAGCGCTCAAGTCCATCCTCAAGTCGTTCCGCGAGAACTACGTGCCCGATCGCACCATGCCCATCGCCATCATGACGGCCGATGCCGAAAAGGATGGTGACTGGCTCGAAGCCGCCATCCGCAAGGAGGAGGGTTGCGCCGACGTCACGATCATTCGCGGCTCCGTGGGTCCCACCATCGGCTCGCACGTGGGCCCCGGCATGGTGGGCTGCGCGTTTTGGGGTAAGAACCGCGCCGACAAGGCGTCGCTTTCCGACCGTATCGCCCGCCGCGTGCGCGGTCAGTAGGCAAGCGCTGCGTCCGTAATCGCCCTCGACTCACAGCCCAAACGCTGGCACCGAGTATTCAACCTGGTAACAACACCCAACCCAAAAGGAAAGGTTTCATGGCAAACAAGCTCTCCGTCGCATTCATCGGCACCGGAATCATGGGTGCCCCCATCGCCGGCCACATTCTGGACGCCGGCTATCCCGTCACGGTCAACAACCGCACCAAGTCCAAGGCGGCGGCGCTTATCGAGCGCGGCGCCGTCTGGGCAGATACGCCGGCCGATGCCGCGGCGAACGCCGATGTCGTCTTTACCATGGTGGGCTATCCCTCCGAGGTCGAGGAACTCTACCTGGCGGGCGACGGCCTGCTCGCGTGCACTAAGCCCGGCGCGGTCTTGATCGACCTCACCACGAGCTCGCCCGAGCTTGCCCGTGACATTGCCGAGGCCGCCCAGGTTTCTGGTCGCATGGCGTTTGACTGCCCCGTCACCGGCGGCGAGTCGGGCGCTATCGCCGGTACGCTCACGGCTATCGTGGGCGCTACCGAGAACGACATCGCGCCGGTCCGCGACATCCTTGCCACCTTTGCGGCCAACATCTGCTGCTTCGACGGCGCCGGCAAGGGCCAGGCTGCCAAGCTCGCCAACCAGGTGTCACTGGGCGCCTGCATGGTCGGCATGGCAGACGCCATGGCATTTGCCGAGCTGAGCGGCCTTGATCTGGAGAAAACCCGTCAGATGATCCTGGGCGGTACCGGCAAGTCCGGCGCCATGGAGAGCCTGGCGCCCAAGGCGCTCGACGGCGACTACAAGCCCGGCTTTATGGTCGAGCACTTCATCAAGGACCTGCGTCTGGCGCTCGCCTATGCCGACGACCGCGAGCTTGCGCTGCCCGGCGCCGACGTGGCCTTTACGCTCTACGACATGCTCGACGCCATCGGTGGCGCCAAGCTGGGCACCCAGGCCATCACGGTCCTCTACAAGGAGGAGGCCGACGCCATCGCCGCCGGTCTGGACTGGTCGCAGTATCGTCCCGAAGAGCATGGCGCTCACGAGGAAGGCTGCGGTTGCGGCGAGCATGGCGACGACCACGAGTGCGGTTGCGGCCACCACCATGGCGAGGACCACGAGTGCTGCGGCGGTCACGGCCACGATGACGGCCACGAGTGCTGCTGCGGCCATCATCACGAGGAGTAGCGCCCATGAGCTGGACGTTCGTGGTGCTTGCGCTGGTGCTCTTTCTCTTTGCGATTTACATCGGCTTTTTGTGCGGCCAGTGGGCGTGCGAAAAGCGCGTCATCACCAAGCGCGACTACTGGATTGCCAACTTTGCGGGTGCGGCGGCAGTCGTCCTGCTAACCTGGGTGTTCTCGCTGTTCCCGCTGGTGCAGTTTGCGCCGATCGGCTGGCTCGGCGGCTTTATCGCCGGCCTTAAGATGAGTTTCGGCGAGTCCGTCGGCCCGTGGCGCAAGCACGACGAGGTCTTTAACGTCAACAAGGCCCATCGCGCCGCCGCCGATGCAGGCGACGCCGAGGAGCGCCGCCGCGCGCGTCACAATGGTGCAGCCGACCGACAGCTCATCTCGGTCACTGATGACAGCAAGGGTGCTGGCAAGCACGCTAAGAAATAGTAAGAAGAGGTAACTATGGCAGAAAACAAAGACGAACAGCTCACCGACGAGGAGCTGGCACAGCTTCAGCTGGCAGAGGAGAACGAGAACGCCGTCGACCGTCTGGTCAAGGAGCTCGGCTGCCCCACGCGCCGCATCCGCCAGTTTGCCGCCCGCGTGCTGCACCTGCTTGCCGAGCGCGATCCGCAGCGCGTCGTGCCCTGCGTGCCCGCGCTGATCGAGGCACTCGACCGCCCCGAGGCTCAGACCCGCTGGGAGGCCCTCGATGCCCTGGCGGCGCTCGCCACCACCTGCCCCGAGCAGCTGGGCGATGCCTTTGAGGGCGCCGAGACTGCGCTGTTCGACGAGATTTCCTCCACGCTGCGCTATGCCGCCTTCCGCCTGCTGTGCGTGTGGGGTGCCACGAGCGTCGAGCGTTCGCGCGAGGCTTGGCCCATCCTGGACGAGGCTATCCAGTGCTACCACGGCGACCTTGAGTATCGCGACATGCTCGGTTGCCTGTACGAGTTTGGCCAGGGCGAGATTGACGCCGAGGTCGCCGAGAAGCTCGCGCTGCGCCTTAAGTTCGATGCCGAGAACGGTAAGGGCAGCTATCTCAAGGCCCGTTCGAGCGAGATTTGCGAAATGCTTGTTAAACGTTTTGGCCTGGATCTCTCCAAAAAGAAGAAGCGTGCTAGCGTTAAAAAATCTGACGACGCCGAAGACGAGGAGTAACAGATTATGGCGCACGATGTAGTCCTGATTCCCGGTGACGGTATCGGTCCCGAGATTGCGCAGGCCATGCGCCGCGTGGTCGAGGCTGCCGGTGTCCAGATCAATTGGAACGTCCAGGAGGCCGGTGCCGGCGTCATGGACGAGTTTGGCACGCCGCTGCCCCAGCACGTGCTCGATGCGGTCGCCGAGACCAAGGTTGCCATCAAGGGCCCCATCACCACGCCGGTCGGCACGGGTTTCCGCAGCGTCAACGTGGCCCTGCGCAAGCACTTCGACCTGTATGCCTGCGTGCGCCCCTGCCTGTCGCAGCCGGGTGACGGCTCGCGCTTCCGCGACGTCGACCTGGTTATCGTGCGCGAGAACACCGAGGACCTCTACGCCGGCATCGAGTTCGATGAGGGCGCTGCCGAGGTCGAGGAGCTCTCGCAGCTTGTCGAGCGTTCGGGCCAGAAGACCTTCGCCGCCGATTCCGCGATCTCGATCAAGCCAATCTCCATCGCCAAGAGCCGCCGCATTGTGGAGTATGCCTTTGAGTATGCCCGCCGCTGCGGCCGCAAAAAGGTGACGGCCGTGCACAAGGCCAACATCATGAAGGCGACCGACGGCCTGTTCCTGCGCGTGGCGCGCGAGGTGGCCGACAACTATCCCGATATCGAGTTCAACGACAAGATCGTCGACGCCACCTGCATGGGCCTGGTCCAGAACCCCAACGACTTCGATGTCCTGGTGCTGCCCAACCTGTACGGCGACATCGTGAGCGACCTGTGCGCCGGCCTGGTGGGTGGCCTGGGTATGGCTCCGGGTTCCAACATCGGTGCCGACTGCGCAATCTTTGAGGCTACGCACGGCTCCGCGCCCGATATCGCCGGTCAGGATATCGCCAACCCCACGGCTGAGATCCTCTCTGCTGCGATGATGCTCGATCACCTGGGCGAGAACGACGCGGCCAATCGCATTCGCGCCGCCGTCTCTGCCACGCTCGACGAGGGCGAGCAGGTTACCGGTGACGTGCGTCGTGCCCAGACCGGCTCCGTTGAGGGTGCGGTGGGTACGCAGGCCTTTGCCGATGCCGTTATCGCGCACCTGGCCTAAGGTATGCACGCTGCAAACGCCTAAATAGTACTTAAGTGTTTGCGTATAACCTAAGAATCAATACGCCCGGCACTCTGTCGGGCGTATTCTATTGAAGACTATGTTTCCTAACAAGGAGTAACCGATATGGGTCTGATTCAAAAGAAGGACGAGAAGGACGAGATCGACGGCATTCAGATCATCGAGCGCGGCGAAGGCCCCGACGGTGATGAGGACGAGAAGATCGACCTGGTTACCGGTACGTCTGCCGAACATATTGCCGCCGGCACGTCCGCCGAGGAGGAGGACGCTCGCCTGGAGGCAAAGATCGCCGCGGATGCAGCTGACGAGAACCTCATGCCCGAGGAACAGGACGAGGACGACGACTCCGACGTGGACGACCGCGCTTGCAAGCACAAGAAGACGATGATTGCCGCCTTTGTGGTCGCCGTCGTGATTGCTGCCGTGGTCGGCTTCTTTATCGGCAACGGTGGTTTTGGCGGCAAGGGCGTCGGCTCGGCGACCCTGACCGAGGACCAGCTCGATTCGACCGTGGCAAGCTATAGCTACAACGGCAAGAAGAGCGACATCACCGCGCGCGAGGCCATCGAGAGCCAGTATAGCCTCGACACCGTCAAGGACGACGACGGCAACTACACCGCACCGTCTGCCGACGTTATCCTGTCCTACGTGCGCAACCAGATTCTGCTCGACGCTGCCGAGGACGAGGGCATTACCGTCTCTTCCAAGGAGATGAAGCAGTACGCCGAGGATTCCATCGGCACCTCCGACTACAAGACCATGGCCACGCAGTACGGCGTGTCCAAGGACCAGGCCAAGCAGATTGTCCGCCAGTCCGCGACGCTGCAGAAGCTCTACAAGAAGAAGGTGGGCGATAGCTCCGCAAGCATGCCGACCGCCCCGACCGAGCCTGCTGACGGCAACGAGGAGACCGCGAGCAAGGACTACGCCGACTACATCATCAACCTTGCCGGCGACGAGTGGGATAGCGAGAAGGGCACTTGGAAGGATGTCGACAGCACCTATGCCAAGGCCTTTGCCGATGATGCCTTTACGGCCGATAGCGCTACCTATAAGCAAGCCATGACCGCCTATTACACCGCCTACCAGCAGTATTCCTCGCAGGCCTCAGGCGCTAGCTCCAAGTGGACCGAGTATGCTAACGGCCTCTATGCCAAGGCCAACATCAGCATCTACGGCCTGTTTGCGTAAAGATTTGTCTGAGCCACCGAGCGCGTAGCCGAAATATCTGAATAAGCCCGCTAGAACGGATGTTGTTCTAGCGGGCTATTTGCGTTTAGGCGCTGGTGGCTAAATTATGCCTATGAATTTTTAAGTCCAAAAAGGTTATCGGCTTCATCGTCAGGCATATATTCCAGCACATCGCCCGGTTGGCAGTCGAGTGCCCGGCATACCGCGTCAAGAGTTGAAAAACGTATGGCAGAAACCTTGCCCGTCTTGATGCGCGACATATTGACCTGGGAGATGCCCACGCGTTCCGCAAGCTCTTTGGATGAGATCTTGCGTTCGGCAAGCATGCGGTCGAGCCGCAGAATAATCATGGATTCCCCCTAGAGCTGCTCGTCATCTTGTTTTTGCAGGATATACCCGTAGCGGAAGATACTGGCAATCAGGCAAATTATCAGGCCTGCAAAGAGCATAGAGGGCTCGAATAACTGGCCGGCGAACGCATCCGTAAAGCTGCCGCCAAATCCTGAGAGTATCATTCCCGTGATTACGGCGCCAAGAAGCCTCACGGCAACGCCGCCGATAAGGAATAAATGTCCTACTCGACGAAGTGTCTGGTTACATTCAAGGTCAAAGGGCCTGCCTTCCTTTTCAATGTTGAAGAAAAGCCTGCGCACGCTTAGCGCGATGGTAAGCGCGAGACATGTCATCAAGAGGCTTCCTATGGCAGTGTGACCATCGTGTGCGACGAGCATAAGTGGGGCCTGCGCATCGGTACCGACGATAGCAAGGCATGGGCCCTCGCCGGCTTGAAGTTCTACGGATTGGAGACACGACCCTTGGGAGAGGCCAGGCAATATGAGTAGAAGATCAATCGCAATGACTGCGAGGAGTCCCAGAGCGAGCGCGGTGGTAATGCAGATTGTGGCCCATTTGCAGATGCGAGCGAGCTTCCTCAGTTTGGCTATCGTCTGTTCGCGGCTGATGGTTTCATTCGATATAGATGCGTTTCGATGGACCATAACCCCTCCAATCGGCGTTTGGGATGATACTTGTATCATATCAGAATTAACGATAAACGATAAATAATTACGGATACTGAGTAAGTAATGATTGAAAACGATTAGCGTGAGCTATTAGCTCATTTTGGATGCCGGAGTTTGGCGCGTGGGGGATAAGGACAAATGCCAAAATTTCCTGCGCCCGCGCAAACGCTCCATCGCGTTTCCCTAATTCATATGGGAAAACAACTGCAAACGATTGCAAGTAACCGGTGAACGGTCGAAAACTACCGTTCACCGATAATCTCAAAACTGGTTCTAACTGGTATTAAGTCAAAAAGACCAATTCACATATCTTCGCAATGACCTGCAATTTTTCTACACGCTATTTTTAGCCGCCCTGCGTTGTTTAGGGACAGGAAAAGTTCCGATCTTTTGCCAAAGCATTTCGAAACGGTTTCAAAACCGCAGGTAGAAGTGTTAACGACCGGTAAACGGTCGAAATATCACCGTGAGCGGTGCAAAAACGTTTTACCGTATGAATCAACGAAAGCGACCTCTTCTGTGGTGATATAGTGACAACAACACGTCACGTGGTTACTACCAGTTTAGAAACCACTGGTCTTCAAAGAACGCTTTCTAAGAAGCTTTAAGGGCGAGCGCCCGCTGGCTTCCGAAAATCATCGGACTCAGATTGTACACACCTTTGGAAGGGAAATTTGAATGGTTGGCTTTATTCTTACCGGTCATGGACAGTTCGCACCCGGCCTAGCTAGCGCTATCGCTATGGTTGCCGGCGACCAGCCCGCTTTTACCGTCGTTCCTTTTGAGGGCGACCAGGCTGCTTCCTACGGTGAGGATCTCCGCGCCGCTATTACCGCCATGCGCGAGGAGTGCGATGGCGTGCTCGTCTTTACCGACCTGCTTGGCGGCACCCCGTTCAACCAGTCGATGATGATTGCCCAGGATGTCGACAACGTCGAGGTTCTGACTGGCACCAACCTTCCCATGGTTATTGAGCTTCTGTTCCTCCGCGGCAATGCCACGCTCGCCGAGCTTGGCGAGCAGGCCGTGACCGTTGGCCAGACGGGCGTCACCGCCCAGACGGTCGCATCCGTTGCCGGCTCCGAGGAAGAGGATATCTTCGGCGACGAGGACGGCATCTAATGGCCGATTTCGGAGCCAACGTCCTGAGCTCCTCGGTCGCCCTTTTAGGCCTGCTTGTCATCATGGGCTTGATTTACACCATCTGGTCGCAAATCAACATGAAGAAGAAGCAGAAGTACTTCAAGGAGCTGCACACCGAGCTCAAGCCGGGTCAAGAGGTTCTTTTCGCCGGCGGTATCTACGGAACCGTCAAAGGCATCGAAGGCGAGAAGGTCCAGATCAAAGTCCGATCCGGAGCCGTCGTAGATGTTTCGCGTTACGCGATTCAGGAGATCAAGTAACTGTCGTCAGCAAATAACGAAAGGAAGCTGATCAACATGGCAGAACCCAACATTCTTCTTACCCGCATCGATAACCGACTGGTTCATGGTCAGGTTGCCACCCAGTGGAACTCCACCCTGGGCTCCAACCTCATCCTCGTCGCCAACGACGACGTGGCGTCCAACACCATGCGCCAGAACCTCATGAAGATGGCCGCTCCCGCCGGCGTCGCTACGCGTTTCTTCTCTCTGCAGAAGACCATCGACGTCATTGGCAAGGCGAGCCCGCGCCAGAAGATCTTCATCGTGGCCGAAACACCGGAAGACGTGCTTACGCTCGTCAAGGGCGGTGTGCCTATAAAGAAGGTAAACATCGGCAACATGCACATGTCGGAAGGAAAGCGCCAAGTCGCCACCTCCGTCGCAGTTAACGACGAGGATGTCGCTGCGTTTAAAGAGCTGCAGGAATTGGGGGTGGAGTTGGAGATCAGGCGCGTTCCGAGCACGCCTGTTGAGGACACGAGCAAGCTCTTCTCGTAATCCTCGTGATCCACGTTGTCAGGAGTGAAACCCTGACGTTCTGTACGTGAAATCCAAAGTGCGTACATACATTTTGAAAGGAGGAGCAAGATGGAATACTCGATCATCCAGATCGCTCTGGTCTTCGTCGTCACGTTCATCGCGGCAATCGACCAGTTTGACTTCCTCGAGTCTCTCTATCAGCCCATCGTCACCGGCGCCGTCATCGGTCTTATCCTTGGCGACCTCAACACCGGTCTTCTCGTGGGTGGTACCTATCAGCTCATGACGATCGGCAACATGCCGATCGGAGGCGCTCAGCCGCCTAACGCCGTCATCGGCGGCATCATGGCAGCCATTCTCGCTATCGCCACGGGCCTCGAGCCCAACGCGGCAGTCGGCCTCGCCATTCCGTTCGCTCTGCTTGGCCAGCTTGGCGTTACCCTGGTCTTCACGCTTATGTCCCCGCTTATGTCCACGGCCGATAACATGGCTCACAACGCGGACACCAAGGGCATCGAGCGCCTGAACTACTTCGCCATGGCTCTGCTCGGCCTGATCTTCGCTGTCGTCGTCACCCTGTTCTTCATCGCTGGCGCTACCATCGGTCAGACCATCGCTTCTGCCATCCCGACTTGGCTGCAGACCGGTCTCTCCGCTGCAGGCGGCATGATGCGCTTCGTCGGCTTCGCCGTCCTGCTCAAGGTTATGATGAACCGCGATATGTGGGGCTTCTTCCTCATGGGCTTTGGCCTCGCGCTCATCACCGTTGCCAACGATTCGCTGGCAACCCCTGCTCTGCTCATCCTCGCTCTCATCGGCTTCGGCATCGCTTTCTGGGACTTCCAGCAGCAGACCGAGCTGAAGGGTGCAGCTGTTTCTGACGGAGGTGACTTCGAAGATGGCATCTAATGAGTATGTGATCCCGGAGCACTACGAGGATCTCACTCCTGCTCCGCAGCTCGACCAGAAGACCCTCAACAAGATGGCTTGGCGCTCCTGCTTCCTGCAGGCATCGTTCAACTACGAGCGCATGCAGGCCGCTGGCTGGCTTTACTCCATCATCCCCGGTCTGGAGAAGATCCACACCAACAAGAACGACCTCGCGGCTTCCATGAGCCACAACCTGGAGTTCTTCAACACCCACCCGTTCCTTGTCACCTTTGTTATGGGCATCGTGCTTTCGCTCGAGCAGAACAAGGTTGACATCCCCACGATCCGCGCCGTCCGCGTCGCCGCAATGGGCCCGCTCGGTGGTATCGGTGACGCCCTGTTCTGGCTGACGCTTGTGCCTATCACGGCCGGCATCACCTCTAACATGGCCATCAACGGCAACGCCGCTGCACCGATCATCTTCCTGGTGATCTTCAACGTCGTCCAGTTCGCTCTGCGCTTCTGGCTCATGAACTGGTCCTACAAGCTTGGCACCAGCGCTATTGACGCTCTGACCGCCAACATGCAGGCCTTCACGCGTGCCGCTTCCATCATGGGCGTCTTCGTCGTCGGTTGCCTGGTCGTCACCATGGGTGGCACCCAGATCAACCTCCAGATCCCCAACGGCACCACCCGTGGCCTCTCCGCTACTACCGTGATCGTCTCCGAGAAGGAGGCCGAGAACTTCACCGGTATGGAGGGTATCGATACCGAGACCGCTGAGGCCGGTACCATCGCCATGACCGATGAGGACGGCAACGCCCTCACCGCTTCCGATGCCGACGGCAACGCTGTCGAGTGCGGCGTCACCGATCTGGGCAACGGCATGGAGTCCGTTACCTACGGCACCGTCACCGAGGATCCGGTCAACTTCTCTGTTGCCGACACCCTCAACACCATCGTCCCGAAGCTCGTCCCGCTTATGCTTACGCTGCTGCTTTACTACATGTTCGCTAAGCACAGCTGGACCCCGACCAAGGGCATTCTGCTGCTCTTCGTCCTTGGCATCCTGGGCGCTGGCCCGCTTGGTCTCTGGCCGAGCATCTGGTAAGGCTCTAGCTTGAGGGGTGTGTCCCTACGCGGCTCACACCCCGACCCCTTAAGCCATGTGTATGTTAAAAGCCGCGTGCTCGAAAGAGCGCGCGGCTTTTGTTTTCTTGATGAGTCGGGTGTTACAGACTGATAATGCTTAACACCCTAGGTAGTTAGCCGAATTCGAGCAAAAGGGAGGATAGGATGGCGATCGGAGCGCGCAAACAGCCCCTTTACGATCAGCTGGTCGATATTCTGACCGAAAAGATTGACCATGAATATCATGCCGGTGACATGATTCCTTCCGAGCGCGAACTTTCGGAGCGCTATGGTCTCTCGCGCACCACAGTACGCCTAGCTCTACAAGAGCTGGAACGCTTGGGACTGGTGGTTCGGCAGCACGGTCGCGGCACCTTTGTGACCGACCGTTCGGCAAAGGCAACCAATCTTACGCAGTCCTACAGCTTTACCGAGCAAATGCGGGCGATGGGTCGCGATCCAGAGACCACGATTCTCGAGTTTTGCGAGATGGAGGCCGATAAGAATCTGGCCGAGCATATGGGGTGTCGCATCGGCGACCGTATCTTTAAGCTCAAGCGCCTTCGTTCCGCCGACAATATGCCCATGATGGTCGAACGTAGCTATCTACCGGTTCGTCAATTTCTGTCCCTAAAGCGACCGCTGCTGGAGCGTAAGCCGCTTTACGATGTGATTGAGCAAGACTTTCAGCAAAAGATACGTGTTGCCGAAGAGGAGTTCTATGCGAGCATAGCCCGTCCCACCGATGCCCACCTTTTGGGAATTGTCGAGGGCTCGCCTGTGCTCGATTTGATCAGAACCACGTATAACGAGTCAAACGAGGTCGTGGAGTATACGCTCTCGGTTGCTCGTGCCGACCAGTTTAAGTACAAGGTTTATCACCAGCGCACCGATTAGTGATGCGCCTGTTTCGTTGTGTTGATTCTTTGCAGTCAACTGGTTACTACCAGATAACCAACCGAAGTGTATAATTGCACGTCAGAGGTTTACTTCTAGAGAGAGGTATTAGAAATGTTCGAGAAGAGTGTCGAGGAGCTCACCGAGCTCGGCGCCCAGATCACCACGGCCGAGATTGCTCAGCAGCCCGAGCTTTGGCGTGATACGCTCAACATCTACCGCGAGAACAAGGAGGCCATCGAGGCCTTTCTGGCCGAGGCTCGCGCTATGGGCGAGGGCCGTCTGTCCGTTGTCTTCACCGGTGCCGGTACGTCCGACTACGTTGGCGATACCTGCGCCCCGTACCTGCGTCACGCCGGCAACACTGATCTCTACGACTTTAAGCCCATCGCCACGACCGACATCGTGAGCGCTCCGCGCGACTTCCTGCGCGCCGAGGATCCCACACTCGTGGTTTCCTTTGCCCGCTCTGGCAACAGCCCCGAGAGCCTTGCCGCCGTTGCCGTTGCCAAGGAGCTCGTCCACAACGTCAAGTTCCTCAACATCACCTGCGCTCCCGAGGGCAAGCTCGCCGTCGAGTCTGCCGATGATCCCAACGCGCTGACGCTGCTCATCCCGCGCGCCAACGACAAGGGCTTCGCCATGACTGGTTCTTATTCCTGCATGACCCTGCTCTCCACCCTTATTTTCGACACTGCCTCTGACGAGCAGAAGGCCGAGTGGGTCGAGACCATCGCCAAGATGGGCGAGGAGGTTATCGCTCGCGAGTCCGAGGTCGCCGATTACCTCGCTGGCGACTTCAACCGCGTGACATACCTGGGCTCCGGCTCCTTTGGCGGCCTTGCTCAGGAGAGCCAGCTTAAGATTCTCGAGCTTGCTCACGGCCTGGTTGCCACTTCTTACGACACTTCCATGGGTTATCGTCACGGACCCAAGTCCTTCGTCGACGATAAGACGCTCGTTTTCGTGTTCGTCAACAACGACGCCTACACCCGTCAGTACGACATCGACATCCTCAACGAGATCGGTGGCGACGATATTGCACAGCACACCGTCGCCGTTCAGCAGGAAGGTGCCACCGTCTATGAGGGTGAGTCCTTCACCTTTAAGGGTTACGAGGCACTTCCCGAGGGCTACCTTGCTCTGCCGTTCGTGATGTTTGCCCAGGCCATCAGCCTGCTCAACTCCGTGCGCGTGGGCAACACGCCCGACACGCCGAGCCCCACCGGCACGGTCAACCGCGTGGTTAAGGGCGTGACGATTCACCCCTTCACCGCTTAATCGCGTCCCCCTGTAAGGGCGCCCGTCCGCTCATAACGGCGGGCGGGCGCTTTTTGTTTTTACATGGACCGGGTATAAGTATCACCACGGTCAACTGCTTTAGAAGCAAGGAGTGCATATGAGCACGTACGCAATTAAGGCTGACAAGTTCTTCTTGCCGGCAGGCCCGCAACTGGGCGGCTATCTTATGGTCGAGGACGGCGTCTTTGGCGCTTGGCAGGCCGACGAGCCCTCCTGCGAGATCAAGGACTACACGGGATCGTGGATCGCGCCGGGCATGGTCGACACCCACATCCATGGCTTCTATAACCATTCGACTACCGACAACGACCCCGAGGGTATCGATATCAGCTCGACCGAGCTCGCCCGTCGCGGTACCACCAGCTGGCTGCCCACGACGTTCACCGATGGCGTCGAGCAGATCAAGGACGCCTGCGCCGCTATCGCTCAGGCGGACGAGGGTCGCGGCCCCGACTTCTGTGGCGCTCGCATTCAGGGCATCTACCTGGAGGGCCCCTTCTTTACCATGAAGCACGTGGGCGCGCAGAACCCCGCTTACCTGATCGATCCCTCCGAGGAGGTCTTCGATCAGTGGCAGGAGGCTGCGGGCGGTCGCATCGTTAAGAGCGCCATGGCCGCCGAGCGCGATGGCGCCGCTGCTTATGCGGCTGCTCTGAACGCCAAGGGTGTGGTGACCAGCATCGGTCACTCCGACGCCACCTATGATGAGTGCATTGCCGCCATCAACGCCGGTGCCAGCTGCTTTACGCATACCTATAACGGCCAGCGCGGGCTGCATCACCGTGAGCCCGGTGTCGTGGGTGCTGCCATGTCCACGCCCGAGACCTACGCCGAGATCATCTGTGACGGCAAGCACGTAAACCCTGCCGCCATCAAGGCGCTGCTGCAGGCAAAGGGCTGGCAGCACACGGTACTCATCACCGACTGCCTTGGCTGCGGCGGCATGCCCGAGGGCAGCTACACCAGTGGCGGCATGGACGTCATCATGAAGGACAACCTGTGCTGGCTCGCCGACGGCAAGAGCATTGCCGGCTCGGTGCTCACGCTTGCCCAGGGCGTCAAGAATATCGTCGACTGGGGCATCGCCAGCGCCGATATCGCCATTCGCATGGCAACCGAGGTGCCGGCACGCTCCGCGCACATCGAGGATAAGTGCGGCAGCATCATGCCGGGTCGCGACGCCGACTTTGTCGTGTTCGACCATGAGCTCACCCTCGTCGAGACGTATGTTGGCGGCCAGAGCGTCGGCAACGCCTTTACCGAGTAACGATAGAAAAAGACGGCGGGCCCGAATCTGCTCGGACCCGCCGTATGGGTTAAACGCTCAAAAGCACCTTTACAGTTACAGCTTGTTAGCGATCTTCTTTGCCGTGCGCTTGACGCCGGCCACAAGACCTCCTGCAGGATGCTCCTTCTCGTATGCTAGGCGCTTTTCGCGCTTGGCGTACTCTTCGACGATGATGTCGCCATACTCGTCTTCGATCTTATCGAAGAAGTCGACGGCGCCCTTAATTTCCTCAGCGGTCGGGTGTCCCTTTTGGACGCCGCCGGCGAGTTTGAACGGCCCCCACGTATCAAAGCCGGGGCAGCCGTAGACACCCATAAAGATGGCCTGCCTCATGCGGCAGATGCCATCGATATCCTTGCCGTACCACTTGTTTTTGCCACCGTAGGTCATAAGGCCAAACACCTTGTCCTGCGGCTGCAGCACGTTAGTGAGCACGCGTGCCATGTCCTTGTCGATCTCGGAGTAATAGATGCCCGTGGCGACGCCGATTAGATGGTATTCGTGCAGGTTGGGATACTCGTTTTTACCGAGCGCCTTGACGTCGAGGGTATCGATCTCGGGGTGTGCCTCGACGATGGCGTCCACGAGCTTTTTCGTATTGCCGTGGTGGCGCGAGGCGTAGAGGATGATGGTTCGCATAAGAAGGCCTTTCAGCTGTAATGACGTCAATGTCTGTATGGTACCCCGTTGCATGGCTGGGATACCGGACGCATCGATGAACGTGCGGGTTTGTCCTTTGGTCAGGGCCGAGACGGGTTCTTGCGAGCAAAAAAGCAGTTGTTCGAAAGGATGGACAATGGAATACGCTCTCTCCAACGATTCGATTTCTATTAAGGTGTCCACGGCCGGCGGCTCGTTTACCTCGATTGAGGCTGACGGTCGTGAGTATTTGTGGCAGGGTGATCCCGCGGTGTGGTCTGGTCAGGCGCCGGTCTGCTTTCCGATTTGCGGAGGCTTGCGCGACAACAATGCCATGACGTTTGCCGGGCATCACGTGAAGCTCGCTCGCCACGGGTTTGCGCGCAAACAGGAGTGGAAGCTGCTGAGCCAAGACGAGAACGAGCTGGCGATGTGCCTGGCTTCGGAGGATAACGCCGCGCTGCTGAGCGATTATCCGTACCCGTTTAAGCTTGTCGCTCGTTATACGCTTGAGGACGCCGCCGTGCGTGTCGCCTATGAGGTTACCAACGAGGGTATCGAGGACATGCCGTTCTTTATCGGCGGTCATCCCGGCTTTAGGTGTCCGCTCGATGAGGGCGAGGCCTATACGGACTACGAGTTGCGCTTTGAGAAAGACGAGGCTGCGGAGCTTTGCACCGCTGTCCCTTCGACTGGCTTGATTGACGTGGCAAACCGCTCCAAGAACCCCATGGTGGGAAAGACGCTGCCTCTGTCACATGAGCTCTTCGATTTTGCGGAGACCATCTTTGACGTGCTCGAGAGCCGTCAGGTCACGCTTTCCAAAAAGGGCGAGGACAAGGGCGTCCGCCTGAGCTTTGAGGGCTTCCCATATCTCATTGTGTGGAGCAAGCCCGAGGGCGATTTTGTGGCGGTTGAGCCTTGGGGCGGTCTTTCGACCTGTTCCGATGAGGACGATGTGCTTGAGCATAAGCGCGGCTGCCTTATCGCCAAGCCCAAAGAAACCATCGTGCGCTCGTTCACGATTGAGATCCTGTAATTCCGTTTTGTCGACTCGTATCGCGAGGCACAAGGAGCCTGCGAGATAAGGAGCTAAAAATGATCCTCACCGTTACGATGAACCCGTCTGTCGATACGCGCTATCAGCTCGATGAACTCGTCATCGACGACGTCAACCGCGTGACACCCGAAAAGACCGCCGGCGGCAAGGGCCTTAACGTTGCCCGCGTCCTGGGCCAGCTGGGCGACGACGTTGTGGCAACCGGCCTGCTTGGTGGTCATATGGGCGCCTATATGGAAGAGCTCATGGATGCCAACGGCATTAAGAATGATTTTGTGCCCATCAAGGGCGAGACCCGCATCTGCCTCAATATCCTTCATGCCGGCAACCAGACCGAGCTGCTCGAGAGCGGCCCGACGATTGCCCCCGAGGAGCTCGATGCCTTTACCGCAAAGTTCGCCGAGCTTGCGAGCAAGGCCGACGTCGTCACCATCTCGGGTTCGTTGCCCCGCGGCGTCGAGGCGGACTACTATGCCAAGATCACGGGCATTGCCGAGAACGCCGGCGCCAAGGTGCTGCTCGATACCTCGGGTGCTTCGCTTGAGGCCGCCCTTAAGTCCGAAATTAAGCCCGAGCTGGTCAAGCCTAACCTGACCGAGATCAACGGCCTTTTGGGTACGAGCTTTACCACCGACGATGTGGACGAGCTCCGCGCCGCGCTCGCCTCTGATGCCCGCTTCTCCGATATCCCCTGGGTCGTCGTGTCCATGGGCGCTGCCGGCTCCGTTGGCTTCCACAATGGCCGTGCGTTCCGCGCAAAGACGCCCGATATCCCTGCCGTTAACGCCACGGGCTCTGGTGACTCCACTATCGCTGGCTTCGCGCATGCCATTGCTGCTGGCGCGGACGACGAGACGGTGCTGCGTACCGCCAACACCTGCGGCAAGCTCAATGCCATGGATCCCATGACCGGCCATCTGGTCATGGACCGTTGGGACGAGGTTTACAACGGCGTTGTCGTGACCGAGCTGTAGGAGCTTGTGCTGCGGCCCCGGCATCGCTTGCTAGCTCATGTCGACGACAAGTGCAGTAGCATTATGCCGGGGCACGACTCCGACTTTGTCGTGTTCAGTCCCGACCTTACCCTGGTCGAGACGTATGTGGGCGGCAACAGCTTTGGTAATGCGTTTGCCGAGTAGCCGCCAAGGAAACGATCCGAGAGGGGATTTAGATGATTTACGGTGCATTGGGCGATATCGAGGAGTATCGCGGAATGCTCAAGGGCCTCGACGTGCTGATCGACTGGCTCGAGGAGAACGACCCGGCGCAGCTCGAGGTCGGCAGCCATCCGATTCTGGGTGACAAGGTCTTTGCGAACGTCATGGCTCCCACGACGCGTCCCGAGGCCGAGGCTCACTATGAGACGCATCAGCGCTATCACGACCTGCAGATCGATGTCGAGGGTCGCGAGGCCTTTAAGGTTGCCACGGGCAGCCTGACGTTGGTTCAGGAGTTTGACGAGAAGGACGACTACGATCTGGTCGATTCCGACGCTTCGATCGCCGGCGATCTTGCCGACGACAAGTTCGCGCTGTTTGTTGCCGGCGAGCCTCACATGCCCACGCTCGAGTTCCCGGGCGATGGCGCACAGCCGGTCAAGAAGATCTGCTTTAAGCTGCTTGCAGACGCTTACTGGGAGGAGTAGCGCACTGCTCGGCTGAGCTGCTCGTCTGATGACGTGATTCCATTGAGGAGCGCGCTTGAGCCCCGTTAATCGCGGTTCCCTTGGGGATTGCGGTTGGCGGGGCTTTTTTGTTGAGTAGGGGAGTTGCCGGCGGCGTTTTGCTTGGATTTATTTGCGAAGAACATCGGCTAGCCGCAGGATTGAAATCATCGACCGATAAGTGAGTTCCACTTTTTCGCCCGCAAGCAGTCGTTTCGAGCCAATCTCATCTAGCCCCACAAGCCGAGAAAACAGCGGGCCGCTCATCGTGCCATCGTCAATTGATTCCCTTATGGTCTTCAAAACGTCCGTATCATGAAGCGATGCCGAGCTGTAGGGGGCAACACGAGCAGAACTCTCAATTAACGACGAGACAAAAGGATGGAGATGCTTTGGACATAGTCCATCAAACACCACATCCCCATTGTCATCCGAGCCGACTAGGCGCCAAGTATAATGATCGACCCAGTCATCTCCGTCATATATGGCGTCCATGAGCAACTTCCCGTCTAGAGAGAGAAACCTATTTGGACATCGGGGCGCAAGACCGCAAGCCATATCGGGCCCGCAGCAGCTCCAACCCAACGCACCACATAGGTTCCCTTTCGTACATGTGTATCAATCTGCCCCGAAATGCCGGTGAATGCAATTCCAGACCCGTTCGTCGGATAGCAATCGACGTATTTTTGTTTTCCGCTCACAACCTTGTATAGATATATCGTTCCAGCAAAAGAGAAGGTATCGTGACTATTTTAGATCTATATGGCCAATTCGAGCCCTCGCCATGGCAATTGTTGCAGCTGGGTTTCTTTTCATTAAAATTTCACTTTGGTAAATCCCCGCCCCTAAGCATTAAACCCGAAGTCCACCGAGTGGGCGAATTCCGGCGGATGTGCGCCTGAAATCGGTAACAAAAAAAGCCGCCCGAAGGCGGCTATCTTGTGCAATGGAGCCAGCGACCGGGCTCGAACCGGTGACCCCCGCTTTACGAGAGCGGTGCTCTACCAACTGAGCTACGCTGGCGGCCATGTGGTGACGCAACTGAGGCGTCAACGGCTGTCTATGATACGGGACATCGCACATCCGCGCAAGTGTTCTGACGGCTTTTCTCACTTTAAATGCACTAATATTGGAGACGTGATGTCTTGCTCTTACGGGTCTCAAGCAGAATGGGGCAGTGATGATTCAACCCAAGATTCTTCTCACGCGCATCGATGATCGGTTTATTTACGGGCAAGACGTTGAGCTGTGGAATGAGGCGGTTGGTTCCAACCTCGTCCTGATCGTTAACGACGAGATTGCGGCGGATTCGCGCAAGTGGGCGCCTATGAGGGTCGCGGTGCCCGAGGGCGTGTGGACACGGTTTTTCTCGGTGCAAAGGGCCATCGACATCATTCATACCGCAACGCCGCGCCAATTGATTCTGATCATGGTGGCCTCACCCGCCGATGCACTCGCGCTGGTTAAGGGTGGCGTGCCGATCACCAAGATCAGCATTGGCCATATGCAGGCAGGGGAGGGCAAGCACCCTATAACGCCCGCAGTCGCCGTAGACGGCGAAGATGTCGCCGCCTTCAAAGAGCTGCAAAAGCTCGGCATAGAACTAGAAATCCGCTATCTCCCCAGCTCCAATCCCGACCCCATCGGCAATCTGTTCAACTGATCCCTTGGGGACGGAGAAAAACGAATCATTTTGCCCTTGCGAGGGACGCGTGCGATGCTGCCTGTCAAAAACAATGCCCATTTACTACGTTTGATCGGCTATCGCCGAGCATGTCGAATTTGAGAAAAACAAAACCTCAGGTAGGCGGCTCGCGAATTTAGCAAAAACCGGTGCATGGTCGAGCATCCCGGGCTAAACGTAGTAAATGGGCATAGTTTTGATATGTCGCTCATACAGTCACAGCGAAATTGAGCCCAAAAGATGAAAAAAACGCCCGTCGGCGGTGGTGCCGGCGGGCGTTGCTGTGCAATATGTCGCGTTGTGGGCCTAGTGCCTCATAAAGTGGTATTCGATCACATTGCTGTATGGGTGACCCGGGCCCACAATGCCCTGCGGGAACAGCGGCTGGTGCGGCGTGTCGGGGTACATCTCTGCCTCGAGGGCAAAGCCGGCGCCCCAGCTATAGTTGGCATCGTCCTTGGCGTGCTCGTCGCCCAGCCAATTGCCAGTGTAGAGCTGCACGCCCGGGGCGGTGGTGTAGTAGTCCAGCTCGCGGCCGGTCCACATCTCCTCGACATGCAGGGCGCGGCGCAGGTTGCGACCGTATTGATAGTCATCGATGCACAGGCAGTGGTCGTAGCCGCGTGCCTGCTTAATCTGCGGATCGTCGGCCTCCATGCCAGGCGCGATGGGGCGCAGCTCACGGAAGTCAAACGGCGTGCCCTCGACCGGAGCAATCTCGCCGGTGGGGATGTTCTGCTCGTTGATGGGCAGGTAGTGGGCAGCGTTAGCAACAAAGAAGTGCTCACAGTCCATTCCGGCGTTATGGCCGGCAAGGTTAAAGTACGTGTGGTTGGTCATGGCCACGTAGGTGGCGCGGTCGCTCTCGCAGCCGTATTCGATACGGAAGCAGCCGGTGCGCGTCACGGTAAACACGGCCGTAAAGGTGCGGTTGCCGGGAAGACCCAGCTCACCGTCCTCAAGCGAGGTGGTCATGCGCACGGCATTGTGGACCTCGTCGAGCTCAACGTCCCACACGCGCTTGTGCAGGCCGTGCTCAAGGTCGCTGTGCAGGTTGTTGACGCCCTCGTTGGCCGGCATATGCCAGTCCGTGCCGGCGATGGTGATCGTGGCACCCGCAGTGCGGTTGGCCACGGGGCCGATGGTCGCGCCAAAGCAGGCGGGGTTGTCAAAGTAATCCTCGAGCTTATCGAAGCCCAGCACCACATCGCGCACGTTGCCGGGGATGTCGGGCACGTCGATGCCCAGCACGGTGGCGCCAAAGTCCATAATGCGAACGCAGATCTCGGGCCCGTTGAGGGTGTAACGATGAACGGGGGTACCGCACGGCGCGGTGCCGAAAAGCTCGGAAGTGATCATTTGGTTCCTAACATCGAGGTATTTCCGACAAACTGTAGCGCGAACAGGCGAGATTATCACTACACCCCACTAAAGCAGGGGGTATTTTTCTCAAAAAAGTGATGATTGAGCTGTACGGGCGTTCATTTTTGACACGCCCGGGTCTGATACAATTTGTTCGTTACTGTTTGAATTGACGCGAGCGTGGAACGGCGAGGATTCATCGTGATTAAGGCAGAGCGACAGGATAAGGTTCGTCAGCTGCTCGAAGAGCAGGGCACGGTCTCGGTCAAGGAGATTTCGGATGCGCTGGGTGTCTCGGATATGACGATTCGCCGCGACCTTGAGGAACTTGCGAGCCTGGGCGAGATCGAGCGCGTGCACGGCGGCGCCCGTAGTGCACAGGGACGTCCCCACGCTATGTTGCGCCATGAGTATTCGCACAGCGAAAAGCGCACGAAGCATGCCGAGGAAAAGCTGCAGATCGCGCGCCGCGCCGTTGAGCTCATCGAGGAGGGCTCGACCATCTTTTTGGGTACGGGCACTACGGTTGAGCAGATGGCCTCGATGCTGCCGGCGTGCCGCCTGCGCATCGTGACTAATTCGCTTTCGGTGTTTAACCTGCTCGAGGCGCGCGAAGACTGCGACCTGTGCCTCGTGGGCGGTATGTACCGTCGCCGCACCGCAGCTTTTGTGGGACCAACGGCCGAGGATACCCTGCGTGCGCTGGGCATCGATGCGGCGTTTATCGGCGCCAACGGCATTCTGGACGGCGACGTGTCTACGTCTAACATGGAAGAGGGCCGCATCCAGCAGCTCGCCTTTAGCAAGGCAGACTCGCGCTACTTGATCGCCGATTCCAGTAAAATCGGCAAGCGCGACTTCTACACCTTCTGCCGCCTGGACAGCTTGGACGCCGTGGTGTGCGAACCGGGTATCGCCGCTGAGGACCGCGCCGCCATCGAGGAGCACACGCAGATCATTTGCTAGCTATCGCTGCGGGAGATCGGACCAAGTATTCAGTTTGTTGGCTAGACCAGGCGGCCGTAGTCCTGTGACTGATGAAAGACATGGGCGATATAGATCGTATCGCGCTCAAACTTGTAAAGACACACGTATTTGTTGACGGTAAACGATCGATAATTGCGTGCCGCCAGCTCTCGTATGTGGGAGAGGGGCCGTAGGAGTGGCTGCTCGCGAAGCAGATCAAGCTGATATTCAAACTCAGCAGCAAAATTGCCTGCTGCACGTGGGTTCATAAGGATTTGAGCAAGGTATCTGACAATAGCCTCGTATTCATATTGTGCGCTTTCGAGTATTACGACGTTATAGGCCATATTTGTCTCGTATCGCGGTCGCGAAGGAGTCGTAGTCGCTGTAGTCGCCTTGCGATATCTCGTCTTCTGCCAACATCATACGAGACAGCAGCTTGGCTTTGGCGATTTCGTCTTGCATGAGACGATACTGGTCGCTGCTGATGCAGTGCATGGCCTCATAGCCGTTCTTAGTTACGGTGACGTCGCGCTCGGACTCAACAAGCGCGGTAAATGCAGCGGTGTCCTTCATGTCTCGGACGGGCACACAGGTGGGCATAGGTACCTCCTTTGCGTTGGGACACAATTGTACCACGCCTTGACAAGAATTCGGTACCGTCAAATTGTCTCAATCTGTAACGGGTGGGTGTGATCGGAGAGTCTGAGGGTCTTTATGGGTGGAGCAAACGGCGTGACATGCGCTGTTGAATCCGTACGCCCGCTTGCGTTTTCGAGTGAAGAGGCAGCAAAGTTGATTGGCGTAAGCGCGAAGACCCTTGCAAATTGGCGCTGTCCTAGTAAGGGGCCGGAGTACATTCGCCTCGGCAAATCCTCGCGATCCCATGTTCTTTATTGTTACGATGATCATGAGGCTTGGCTGCACTCTCTGCGCCAGCAGGCCAAGGTAAATTGATTGATAGCTGTTGGGCGCGGACAATATCGTTTGGACGGGTATAGCATGGTTCCATGCTCCGCGTTGCTAATTGCGCCGCTGCGTCATTTGTGAAATGGAATGATTGATGATGGAGAGGCGTGAGGTTCTCGGCTTGCCGCTTTTCACTTGGACTAATGACTGCGGCGGCAGAAAAATGTCCTGGCGAACGACTATCGTATAGAACGCAGCGGTGGTTAGATGGGTCTTCGCGGTTTGAGTGGTACATGGATTGTCGGATGTGGGAGACGTGAGAAACCCATGGTTTGGGGCAAGGTTGCTATTCTGACGAGTTTATCTCTTCATCCCTGTGGCAAAATGAGGACATATTGTCCTGTTATCTATCCAGAAGGTGCGTCATGCAATTATCAGCAGATGAGGTAAAGGCCAAGAGACAGGAGCTCGGCTTGACTCAGAAGGAATTCGCCGCTGCCCTAGGCATGGGCCCCAACGGCGAGCGAACGGTGCGCCGCTGGGAGGCAGGCGAAACAAGGCCCACCGCAGCCGAGTCGAAGTACATCTCCACCCTCGGCCATCGCGCCCCCTTTGCACCCGCAGGGGAGGGGAAGCCTGCCTTCACCTTCATCGACCTGTTCGCGGGCATCGGCGGGATCCGCATGCCGTTCCAGGAGCTGGGCGGCAGGTGCGTCTTCTCCTGCGAGTGGGATAAGTTTGCGCAGAAGACCTACCGCATGAACTACGGCGAAACCCCGGCGGGGGACATCCGTGAGGTCGCCGCTTCAGACATCCCCGACTTCGACGTGCTGCTCGCTGGCTTTCCATGCCAGCCGTTCTCGCTTGCGGGTGTGTCCAAGAAGCGCTCCCTTGGTCGCGCTACGGGCTTCGAAGACAAGACGCAGGGCACGCTCTTCTTCGAGGTTGCACGCATCCTGAACGAGAAGCGCCCGAAGGCGTTCCTGCTCGAGAACGTGAAGAATCTGATCAGTCACGACAGGGGCAGAACGTTCGACGTCATCATGCAGGTCCTCCAGGACGAGCTCGGTTACCACGTTCACTACAAGGTTCTGGACTCCAAGGGTTGGACATGCCAGCACCGCGAGCGCATCTACATTGTTGGCTTTCGCGACGATGTGGAGTTCTCTTGGGACGACCTCGACTGCCCGAACAGTGGTCAGAAAGCCGCGGAGATTCTGGAGGAGGATGCGGACGCGAGGTACGTGCTCTCCGACAAGCTGTGGTCATATTTGAAAGCATACAAGGCCAAGCACGAGGCCGCCGGCAACGGGTTCGGCTACGGTCTTATCACTCCATCGGACACCACGAGGACGCTCTCCGCACGCTATCATAAGGACGGTAGTGAGATCTTGGTCTCGCGCGGCGAGGGCGAGAACCCCCGTAAGCTGACCCCTAGAGAGTGCGCGCGCTTGCAGGGATTTCCCGACCGGTTCATAATCCCGGTCTCCGACACACAGGCCTACCGCCAGTTCGGCAATTCGGTGACGGTCCCTGTAATACGGTCGGTGGCCAAGCTCATGATGGGAGCGTGTCAGGATGGATTACGGGGCGCTTAGCAGCTACTTCGACGGCGCGGTCTCGAAGACCCTCGCGGACGTCGATATCGACGCAGGTAGGAGTAATCAGCACGAGTTCAACGGCACGCTGCCGCTGAGGTCGCTGTTCGGTGACGACGACATCCGCGACATCCGCACCACGTTCGCCTACATGTGCGACGAGGCGGAGCCGGAGATGTGCGACGGGACCGTGACTTGGTACGATGCGCGCCGCAAACATCCCACGAGAACCGAGTACCGTCTCTACTACAAGGACAACCCCGCCATCAGGCAGGCATCCGCTGGCGACCTCATGGTGGTCGCCAACTCCGATGACCTCGGGCTGCTCATCATCTTCGCTAAAAAAGGCTCGACCATCGAGTCGCAGCTGAGGTGGCTGTTCGGCTTCGAGGAGCCCGACCGCTCGGGCTATGCCGTATCAAAGGGCGAGCGCAACCGTATCGGTGCGGTGGCCTCGCGCATCCTCGGCATGATTGGTATCGAGACGCGCGCTCCCTTGAGCGCGGATATCTACTTGGACGATATGGTCAAGAGGTTTGGACATACGTTTCCGAAGGGCATCGACTTTACGGAGTACTCCATCTCAACCCTTGAAGGTCTCGACTGGGCGGATGACCCCGATCGAAGCCTGCTCGCGTGCTACGAGCGCGAGGAATTGCTGTTCAAGGTGTTTGAGCGCCATCTGCTTGAGAGAGACCTTGCGCCCTATTTGAACGGCCAGCTCGACGTCGACGGCATTCTGAAGACCACCATGTCGACCTTCCAGCGCAGGAAGTCCCGCGCGGGCACAGCGTTCGAGCACCAGCTTGAGTTCCTGTTCAAGGGTAGGGGAATCCGATACTCCGCACAGCCCTACACCGAGGGAAAGTCGAAGCCGGACTTCATTTTTCCGTCAATCGAGTGCTACCGGGATGAGGGGTTCCCCTCCTCGAGCCTTACGATGCTCGGTGCGAAGACGACCATCAAGGAGCGCTGGAGGCAGGTGCTCGAGGAGGCGAACCGCATCGAGCGTAAGCACCTTATCACGCTGGAGCCCGCCGTGAGCGTGGACTACACGAACGCCATGCGTGACAGCAAGCTCCAGCTCGTCATCCCCTCCCAGCTTTTCCCCACCTACACGCTTTCACAGCAAGAATGGCTCATGGATGTGGGAGGCTTCTGCGAGATGGTCGAGGAGAGGCAACGGGTACTTGACTAGGCCGGGACAATAAGAGCGTTGAGGCGGCGCGCAAGCGCATGACCATCCTGAAGGGCTCCGAAAAGATTGTGGCATCGCTCAATCAGTTCGGCGTTGTCCGGCGCGTGAGGCGGGGGCACTACGTGATTGCAGAGCCCATCGAACTGAATGACGAGCTTACGCGGTTTTTGGTCTTTGCCGACATGCTGGTAAACCGGTCGAGTTACCGGACGTTCCTGGAACTGCAGGACGTGGCCGAGTTGTTTCCGTTCGCGTGCCGTGTGAGCAAGGAGGAACTTGTGGCTGACGAGCGGTTCGAGGTGAACAACTTCGGCGGGGAGTTCTCGGTGGGGATACGGGAGTAGGAGAGTACAGGTCACTCCTACGACGCAACACCTTTGCCACGCGTGAAAAGCATATCGTCAATCGAAAGCTGCAGGATTTGCAGTTTACCCTGCTCCTCGGCTGGTATCAGCGACGAATCGAGCTTCTCCTTAAGGACTGCGACTATGTACTGGCAGTTGATTGTGCTGGCGCGTGCGATTATGTCACGCAACACCTTACCCTCGATGTTTTCAAGGACGTCATGCACTATGAAGCGCGGAGTCTTGATGCCCTTTGATTCTGCAAACTGCTGATACGCTAAATCAAATGCGGCGATGAGTGACTTGCGTGTGCCCGTGCTGGAGCCAGCGGTATCACGTATTGCAACGGGGAACTTGTTCGACTCTTCATAGTAAACGAGCAGCGGCGATTCGTTGTTGAACTCCCTGGCAAGCGGAGTGAAGAATGCGTTAAACGCAAGCATCATTGCAGCAAAATCGTTGGATTGCGGCTCGTCGCCATCATCAGACGAGCCAAGCGATGCGATTTTTCCCTCAATGCTGGTCTGTTCTACCTCAAAGCTGTTGAGCGTATCTATTACTTCTCGGCATTTGCCGATACTGCTCGAAAGCTCAACTAGGCGTGCCTGAAGCGACTCGTACTCATCGATGAGGTCTTGCTCCACCAATGACATGAATTGGCTGTTCTGCGATGACAGTTGGCTGATTTCACGTTGCACAGATGCACGCTCGGCCTTCAGTTTTTCTGCCACACTCGCGAAATAGGCAATCTTGTTGTCGCAGAGCTGGTTGTTGAATGCGACCATCTCTTCGAAAGTTGCATTCACCATCGGGATCATCGAACAGACTTCCTCGAAAAACCGTCTGCTCAAATTAACGTCGGCTTGTCTACCGCGCTCTTGCATAGCAGTCTGCAGGGCCTCTTCATTTCGTTGCAGCCTGTAGTCTATGTCTGAGAGTTGCAGTGTCAGAGATGCGTATCGGGTGCGTGTAGCCGCGATTTCATCGCGGTTGGCCCTGTAGACATCGGCGTCGATGATGCTGTTGAGCTTGCACTGGACTTCTTCATGCTCGGCTTCGAGCCCTGCAAGTATCTGCTGCTGCTCGCTGACCGTATCGACGTTCTGGACTTTCTTATAGCGTTTGATGGACTCACGCGTCTTGTTCAAGTCCTTGTTGAGGTCGTCACGCTTTTTGTCGAGCGCCGGATCTGAGATGCCGAACAGAGCGTTGTAGACACTCCGGTAGATGGATGTGCTGCCGCTGGGAACGGTTTTGAGGAAGGAATTATCATCCCCGCCTACGGACACGCGGACAAATGAATTGATCAATTGGCGAAACGTGGGCACATTCGCTTCGTTCCCGAAAAGCAAGACATTGAGTCGTTGCTGGTAAGCTTTCTGCCCCATCTTTTCGCCGTCTATGTAGTACCTTCCATTCGGGAAGAGGTCGATTGTGAGAATCACGTCATCGCCATCGGGAAAATCCGATGTCAGTGTCATGTCGACGGCGATCTTGTTTGTGACGATGAAATCGCGTAGCTCCTCGGTCACCGTGCCCGTGTCGGCGTCTGTGTAAATGAGCTTCCTGTCCTTGGCGCCCATTGCGATATCAATGAGCTTGAGGAAGGTTGTTTTTCCAACGCGATTGTGCGATTCGGAGTCCTCGGTATCGACGATGAGGTTGGCACCCTTGTGGAATAAGACCTCGCGAACTATTTCGTCAGTTGTTGTCTTGCGAATTCTAAGCGACTTGATGAACATGTAGCCCTCCCTTCTCGTCTATTGACACGCGTCCGAGGAGGAAGAGAAAGTCCAGAGCCATGACAAAGAAGTCGTAGCTCACTTCTTTCTTGACCAGAGTGTTCGCCGTTACCTCATAGAGTTGACCGGCGTCCAAGCCTGGGTTCTGGTCGATGTAGCCATCCAAGGCGGCAGCGATGTAATAGACCGTGCTCGTCGGCTCATTATTGCGATCAAGCAGCAGCATCGTCATCACCTGGCCTCAGAAGGACTCTGCATTTTGCCACGGCAACGGCAATCAACGCAACGCAGAACTGGTTGATGATTTCTTCGGGGACCTCGTCAGCCTGAAAGCTTGCGTCATTCACAATCATGTTATAGATCTCGTTCTCGATGAGCTTGAGCTGTGCATCGCCGTTTCCTACGCACAGCTTGCCGTCATCGCGAACGTCTGCCACATTGACAAACATCTTGTTCAGCCTTTGGATGATGGCTTCGCTGTCGGGGAATTCCTTGATCACGCTGTCGAGACGAGCGTAGTTCTCAGAATACTCGTTGATGATGTTTAGGTAACGCGGTGCGTGGTTGTAAATCAGCTTCTTCTCTATAGGAGGCGGAGGCGTAAGGGGGAAATCTTCGCCCGTTGGCTCAGTCGACGAAATCATGATTTGCAGGAGTTTATACATGAGCGTCTTTGTAAGCGGCCGGTGCGGGCCAGACGAGACGGGCTGGTAGATGTTTATGTCATGTGAGTCATAGCTATTGGAGTCGCCGGTTATGTTCGTGGCGACCTTTCCAATTGCGCTCTGGCTTGTCTGCGTTGGCTTATCGCGAAGCATGGATGTTCGCCGAGTTGTTGCTGCCTACGACGTTTGTGGCAACTTTACCTGTAGCGGTCTGCGAGTTGTCGCTTAGACTCTTTTTGATTGACTTGATCTCTTGCTTGTTTTGGAGCGAGATGACGGCGGCGGCGATGGATGCGATAGACGCGATAATTCCAAGGATAAGGTTCACAGTCTCCATCTTGCCTCCCAAATGTCAAGTCCAATATTCTAGACCATTATCGAGCGTTCGCTCGTTGCGTTGCCTCTAATTCTTGCTAATGGTCACAAACTGCCGAATGGACTGGATGACCTCACTTTGTGACCGACCTTTAGCCTATTTGCATGGTTAAGGGACGGTTCGTTTGTGCTGGCCTATGTCAATCGAAAGGCAGGCCGACATGGACGGAGACGACCATAGCATCGACGACGAGGAAGAGGTCGCAGCGCAGGCGGGCGGCCAAGAAGGGGTCGCGCAGGCGGAAGAGCCGCAGGCAGTGGACTCGGAGAGGGGCTACCAGGCGCTTCTCGCCAAGCAGGAGGCTCGCATCAAGGAGCTTGAGGGGCAAGTGGCCGAGGCTGCCAAGAGCGCCGAGGTGGCGGACGCCCTGCGCGACGAAATCCAGCAGGTGAAGGCCAGGCGGCCGATGAGCGCATCGCCTTCGCGGCAGACATGGCGACGTTCGCAACCATGAACCTGACCCACCTCTTCTACTCATGCACGGCGCTGGAGGTGGTCTCCGGTTTGGGCAACCTCGCAGGTGTCAAGTCGTGCGGTTCGCGTTCGCTTCGCGCTCGTCGCCCGCCGAGCTGGACTTCCGAGGCTTCGACCCGTCTGCGCTCACCGACCTGACCTACTGCTTCTCGGGGTGCTCGTCGCTGGTGACGATCTACGCCGACGCCACCTGGGCGCTGCCTTCGAGCGGGGTTTCGGACTCGCAGTGCTTCTATAACTGCTACAAGCTGACGGGCGGCAACGGAACCACGTATGCAAGCAGCAGGACGGTTTATACCCACTTCCGTATCGATACGACGGCTACGCCTGGTTACCTGACTGTCTCTGCTTGACATGCTCTTTGGCTACGGTATTTGCGTCAGTCTGGGTAATATCCGAGAACATTTCATCAACGATGCGGACATGGCATTCATAAGCTGCATACCTGCTGGACCTCACCGCATTTTCCGCTTCCTGCAGGCGTGTTGCAGCATCCCTGAATCGGGATTTTGCCGCCATTTGCCCCATGATGGAGTCTGGGTGGTTGTCACTGAGTACGTCTGCGTCTCTCAGTTCTATTTCCGCACTTGCAATGCGTTCCATAAGCAGATTGTATTGGGCATCGCCGACCTCAGACAGGCAGAGCACAAGGTCTTTAAACGCTGCTGCGGTCAGCATTCGATTGAGCACTGCCCTGCAAGCTTCTGGCTCGGCATTCGCCTTCGCGACCATATCATTCACGAGGTATTTTTCCCATTCCTCATGGTCTCCGCCGTTGCCGCCAGACTGTTCCGGAAGCCACTCCGCACTAACTTTTCTCGTCATACGCTCGATGGACAGAACAGCCTCGCCGCTGAGACCAAGGAAGTCAGCAATATCTTGGAGCTCGTACGTATCACAATCGGTCTCCCCGATGAGAAAACCTACTGGCTTTCCGAATATGTCAGCCAGATCTACGAGGTCATCCCATTGAGGAAACTGATCTCCTTTTCGAAATCGGCTGATCTTTCTCGCAATCGCCTTGCGGCCGTTCTCCCTTTCCACTGCATAGCGGTCATCGGCTAGCGAGGCATCATCGGCACCGTTACGCTTTTGATAGAGCAGACGCGCAAGGCCGATATTGCTAATGCCTCTGCGCCCCTTTTCTATTTCATAGCTTTCCATCAAACCGCTGAGTCTCTTTGGAAAAATGTCCTTAGGGCGATCTTTGCGGACGTACATTGTCTTAATCATTCCTCATTAACAACAGATAAGACAATTATAGGACATATACCGTCTTATTTACCGATGGCATGATAGCACTGTCGAAAGTGAGCACCCCAGTGGAAGCGGTGCTGAAGTGAAAGAAAGTGAGGAAAAGGCAATGACGACTTGGGACTATGCGCAATTGTCGCATCTGGCGAAAGAGCTCGGTGGGCCTCAGGCGCTGATCAGCAATATCAGAGCGGGCGGGATTTCCGTTGGAAGAATCCAGGGTGGAGTAATCGGTTCTGTAGCCACGCTAGTCGCAGGTGGAATCGGACTGTATGCCTACGACAAGCACCAGAGGAAGATCGCTCTTGCTGAACAGAGTGCAACCATGCTCAAGGCGAACATCGAAGTATACGAAGAGGCACATTCGTCAACAGAAGTTGATGAGGCTACGAGAGAGACGCAACATAGTGAGGAGGAAACGGTAACTGAATCCAGTGGCGGCGAAGAGGCCTAGCCACCAGATTCATTAGACAGCCACTACCACGAGGAGCCCCGGTATGTACCAGGGCTCCAATTCGTTCTTATACCTTGCAGCGGATACTTAGATCTCTCGGGACTTGCAGTAGAGCGGGTCGCCCTCTCCGACCAGCACATCCCACCGCCATTGCGGGGTCTCGGTGCCGGACTGGCAGAGCGCATCGAGGGGCATGACTTTTTGCTCGGGCGAGCAGGGGCAAAGGTCTGCCTTGATGTGGGCCATGTCTTCGGCCTGGCCGGCGAGCTTTTTTATCCGGGGACCATGCTTTCGGCACGCGATCCCCCATCCTCAACCTCCCAAATCAAAAACTCAATCTGTAACACCTAGACTCGATTTGAGCAGATATCTGTTACAGATTGAGACGTTTCGGCAGAGTGATTCCCGTTTGTCTTGATTTGTAACAGGTAGAGGCAAAAAACTCGACTTGATGTTACAGATTTAGACAAACGGCTGCCGACCCGCGCGAAAACAAAAAGGCCGCATGCGAACCCGTGGAGGGATTCGCATGCGGCCGACAGGGGTATGCGGCGGAAACTAGGCCATGAGCAGGCCGGTCTCCGCGACGTTCTTGTACCAGTACGCGCTCGCCTTGGGATAGCGCTTCTGGGTCTCAAAGTCGATGTAGAACAGGCCGTAACGTTTGTTATAGCCGTTGGTCCAGGAGAACTGGTCCTGCAGCGACCACACAAAGTAGCCGTCGACGTTTACGCCGCCGTCGATTGCCTTGAGGATCCATGCGAGATGTTGACGCATGTAGTCGATGCGAGGGGCGTCGTCGATAAAGCCATCCTCGAAGTCGTCCTTATAGCCCATGCCGTTCTCGGTGATGTAGATCTTCTTGTAGTTGGGGTAATCGTTCTTAATGCGCAGCAGCAGGTCGTAGAGGCCCTCGGGATAGATGATCCAGTCCCAATCGGTGGTGGGTACGCCTTCGCGCACGCATGACTCGCCCACGCCCTTGAGGAACCAGCGCGAGGAGCCCTTGTCGCCGGTGCCATTGTGGTTGATGTCGTTTTCGCCCTCGGCGGCACGCAGGAACTGGCACTTGTAGGTGTTGACGCCCAGGCAATCGTTGTAGGGGAGCGCGGCGGTCAGCGCGGCGATGTCCTCGTCGCGGACGTCGAGCTCGCCGCCGGCGATATGGGCCAGCTTGGTCGCAGCCTCCATGGTGTCGGCTGCATAGTGGCCGCGGAAGGTGGCGTCGAGTACCCAGCGGTTGTTGATGACGTCGGCCATGCGAGCTGCCTCGCAGTCGGCGGCGTTGTTGGGGTCGAGGGGATACTTGGGCTCCAGGTTCTGGACAATGCCGATCTCGCCCTCAAAGCCGCCCTCATGGAAGGCGACGACAGCCTTGGCGTGGGCCACCATCATGTTGTGCATGAGCTGGAAGGCCTTGTCCAGGCGGTACTTCTCGCCGTGCGGCCAGTTGCCGACGATAAAGCTGCCCTCGGCGGTTGCGGGAATCTCGTTAAACGTAAACCAGTGCTTGACCTCGGTGAACTCGGCAAAGCAGAACTTGGCGTACTCGACAAAGGCGTCGATCGTCGTGCGCGTCAGGAAACCCTCGCCGCCGTTCAGGTAAAAGGCCTCGGGCGTATCGAAGTGATCGAGCGTGACATAGGGGATAACGCCAGCTTTGTTGCAGGTGGCGAAAAGCTCGTGATAGAAGGCGACACCCTCGGGGTTGATCTCGCCAGTGCCGCTGGGGAAGATGCGGCTCCAAGCGATGGAGACGCGGATACCGTTGATGCCGAAGCGCTGGCACAGGTCGATATCGACCGGGTACTTGTTGTAGAAATCGCTTGCGGGATCGGGGGAGAAGCGACCCTGAGCAGCCAGGAAATCGTCCCAGGGCACTTTGCCCTTGCCGTGCGTACGGGTCTCGCCCTCAACCTGGTAAGCAGCGGTGGCGCCGCCAAACACAAAGCCGTCGGGGAACTGCATGGGGTTGGTCATGAGTCATCCTTTCTGTGGGATTCGAATAGGGAGAGGTGCCCGAACTGGGGATCCGGGCACCAACAGAGGGAGGAACCTAGTCGAGGTTCTCGCGGAGCCACTTGATGGCGCCAGCGGGATCGCGAGTAAGGTCGATATATTCCTTACCGCGCGGGGCGAGCAGCTTAATGCCCAGACGATCGGTGTCGGCCTTCATGTCGTTGTAGTAGCTACGAACCTGCGGGGCAAGCACGATAACGTCGTACTGATCCATGATGGCAGTGTGCTGGCCATAGGCGCCTGCGGAGGAAGCGATGTTCTCTCCGGTCTGCGCAGCACCTTCCTTGATAGCGTTGGCAAGCATGGCGGAGGTGCCGGCGCCGGCGCACAGGACGAGGACCTTCAGACCGTCGACATCCTTCTTAGCGGATGCATCGGCAGCGGGCTCGGGTTGATCGGCGACAGGCTTGCTGTCGGCGGCAGCGGCGGTCGGCTCGACGGCAGCGGTGGCCTGCTCGACAGCGGGCGCAGAGGTGCTGGCGGCGATGGTGGCAGCACCATCGGACTCGAGACCCAGCTCGGCGGCGCGCTCGGCCTCCTGGTCGCAGAGCAGCTTATCGTATGCCTTCAAGAACGGCAGGTAGATGATGGCGTCCAGCAAGATGATGATTGCGACAAACACCAGGGCGATAAGCTGGAAGTTCGTGGTGATGAAGATGCCGATGGGGGCAGGGGTAGCCCAAGGCACCACGAAGGAGAAGCCGTTCATGCCCACGTTATCGATAAAGAACTTGGCAACGCTCACGTTGACGCAGCCGGCGGCAACAAAGGGGATGAGCATGTAGGGGTTAAGGATCATCGGCGCGCCAAAGAGCAGCGGTTCGTTGACGGCGAAGGCAACAGGAACAATCGAGGCCTTACCGACGGCTTTGAGCTGCTTGGACTTCATAAAGAGAATCAGCAGAAGCGGCACGATGAACGTGGCGCCGGTGCCGCCGAACTCACCCACGAGCGACATGTTAAAGGTGAGGGAGTGGGCGGGGTGGCCACCGGCCAGCAGAACCTGCAGGTTCTCGGCCTGGTTGGCAAGACGGATGGGGTCGATGCCCGGCTGGACAATCGAAGGACCGTGGACACCGATGAACCAGAAGAACGCGGTGGCTGCCTGGATAAGGATAAGGCCAGGATAGGTTTCTGCAGCGGTAAAGAGCGGGGAGAGCAGTTTAATAAGCAGCTCGGAGAACGGAACGCCCATGAGGTTGCGCACGACGACATCGATGATGCCGCAGATGATGACGGCGCCGCCAAAGGGGATGATGTCACGGAAGTTCTGAGCGATGGCGCCCGGGACCTCCTTGGGCAGCTTAATGGTCAGATCGCGAGAGACGCAGAACTTATAGACCCACACGGTGATGAACGCGGCGATATAGGCCGAGAACAGACCGCGCGTGCCCATGCTGGTGCAGTCGAAGACCGAAAGCTCGGAGCCGTTGAACTTGGTGGTGAACTGCGTAACAGCGAGCAGCAGCATGCTGCACTGGGCGGCAACCATGGTGGAGCCGTCGTTGAGCACCTTGCCGGCGGGCATGCGACGGTTCATGGACGCCGTGAAGTTCTTGGCAGTGGTGCCGGCAACCATGATGCCCATGACGCCCATGGTGAAGTTGTACAGCTTGTTGCACCAGTCGATGAGCGGCTGGGGCAGCGTGACGCCAACGACGCCGGGAAGGGTGGCAATGAGCAGGAAGATCGAAGAGGTGAGGACAATGGGCATGCACCCAAGGAATCCGTCCTTGATGGCCTGGAGGTATATGTTCCTCGAGATTTTCTCAAAGAACGGCTGATGCTTTTCGAGCATCTTTACGATGGCGTCCATAGAGCTCCTTTGCTACTTGATGCGCGATACATGTGGATGGAACTGGTCGTCGATGGATGGTCAGGACTGCCCGGAAGCCTTCCTGCTTAAGGAAGGTATTGCGAAATGACAACGTTGTCATTTCGTTAATGACAACGTAAGACATTTTTGGAAGAGCAACAAGGATATACGGGTGAGTGGTCGATATTGTTCGGTAAACGGTTGATTTATCAGTCAGGCAGGTGGTGTATGCTAGAACGCAAAAAACAAGTGATAGAGAATCGAGTGGAGAAGCAGTGACAACGATGGACAAGAAAAACGTCTCGATGAACGACGTGGCGATTGCCGCGGGTGTTTCTCTCAAGACGGTTTCGCGTGTGATCAACGAGCCCGATAGCGTGCGAGAGTCGACACGCGATAAGGTCCATTCGGCAATGGAGGCGCTCGGATTTCGAACCAACTTTGCCGCTCGTTCGCTCAAGTTGGGCCGTTACGGGTGCATCGGCGTTGTGCTGTTCCACTTGTCGGGCGGTGCCGTGGACATGATTGACGGTATCGCCGATGCCGCCGAAGAGCGAGGCTTTGCGCTCACGATGATCAAAAAGCGGGCGGGGGAGAAGATGACCCTTGCCGATGCGGCGCGCAGGATGTCGCAGCTTCCCGTCGACGGCATGATCTTCAATCTGCGCCAGATGGTCGATGACTTTGATACCTTTGAGGCGCCGAAAGACCTCAAGACGGTGATTATCACGCCGATGGAACATCCTACCTGCTCCACCGTCAGTGACGACCAAGAGGGCGGCGCGCGCATGGCGTGCGAGTACTTCTTGAATCGCGGGCACAAGAACGTGTACTTCGTCTCTGGTAAGAAAGAAGCGCTGTCGAGCCAGTGCCGTATGAAAGGTTGGCGAGCGGCGCTCGAGGCGCGTGGCATTGAGCCGCCCGAGCCTCTGCAAGGCGATTGGAATGCGGATAGTGGCTATGCCGCGGGCCTTGTGCTTGCCGATAAACCCGATTGCACGGCGGTCCTCGCTGCTAACGACTGCATGGCAAACGGCGTGATGATGGCTCTACGTGACAAGGGTCTGAGTGTGCCCGACGACGTGTCCGTGATCGGCTTCGACGATGAGCTCTACAAGACGATTCCCAACTCGATTCTGACGTCGGTGAAGTTTCGCCACCGTGAGCTGGGCGTCCGTGCGCTCAACGAGGTCGTCTCAGGTCTGGAAGCCCCGAGCTCCAGAAGCCGTACGCTCGTCTCGAGCGTGTTGGTCGAGCGTTCCAGCGTGAAAGACCTGCGGGCGTAGACGTGCTCGGCTCGTTCATCTCAATCTGTAACAACCAGACGTCCAAAACCGGTTTTAGTGTTACAGATTTAGACAATTCGGTCCCGCCTATTCCATTTGTCTCGATCTGTAACAGTTAAGGGTGAAATAACCAGCTAGATGTTACAGATTGAGATATTTCTGCTCGGGCGTTCTGTTTGTCTCGATCTGTAACAGCTAGGACCCAAAAACTCGGCTAGATGTTACAGATTGAGACAAACGGCTTCCGACCTGCACAAAAAGGCCGGGGGCGGCGCGCCGTGTGACGTGCCGCCCCCGGCTGAGAAATGGGGACAGGTTATGTGGGCAGGCGACCCCGCCAGTCACTAGTCCAGACGACGGGTCTGCGCCACGTGCTTATACCAGTATACGCTTGCCTTGGGCGTGCGCTTCTGGGTTTCAAAGTTAACGTAGAAGAAGCCGTAACGCTTGTTGTAGCCATTAGTCCAGGAGAACTGATCCTGCAGGCTCCACAGGAAGTAGCCGCCCACGTTGACGCCCACCTCCATGGCCTTGAGCAACCAGCGCAGGTGCTGCTCGATGTAGTCGATGCGCGGCTGGTCGTCCACAAAACCGTCCTTGTAGGGGTCCTTGTAGCCCATGCCGTTCTCTGTGATGAAGATCTGCTTGTAGTTGGGGTAGCGCTGCTTAATGTAGACGAGCAGATCGAACAGGCCCTCGGGATAGATGATCCAGTCCCAGTCGGTGGTGGGGATGCCAGGCTTGTTCACATGCTCGCCAATACCCTTAACGCGCCAGCGGCCAGTGCCCTTCTCGCCCGTACCGTTGTGGTGCAGGTCGTTCTCGCCGTCGTAAGCCTTCAAGAAGCGGCACTGGTAGTTGTTAACGCCCAGGTAGTCGTTGTAGAGCGCGGCCTCGCGCATGATTTCCAGATCCTCGTCTAGGATCTCGATGGTGCCGCCCGAGATGGCTGCCAGGCGGTTAGCGCACTCGAGCGTATCGGGCGCATAGTCGCCGCGGAAGGTGGCGTCGAGCAAGAACTGGTTTTGCAGCACGTGCTCGTTGTTGGCGGCTTTGATGTCGGCGGGGTCGTTCTCGTTGAGCGGATACTTAAACTCCAACGACTGGATGACGCCGATCTTGCCCTTAAAACCGCCGTTGTGGAAGGCCAGCACGGCCTTGGCGTGGGCGAGCATCATGTTGTGCTCGCACTGGAAAGCCTCGGCCAGATGCGCCTTGACGCCACCGGGGAAGGTGCCCTCGATGTAGGTGTTGGAGGCGTCGGCCCAGATCTCGTTAAAGGTGAACCAGTAGGTCACCTGGTCGGCGTACTCCTTAAAGCAGAAGGTGGCAAAGTCCACAAAGGCATCGATGGTCTCGCGGTTGAGGAAGTCGCCCTTCTCAAAGAGGGCAAGCGGCGTGTCGAAGTGATGCAGCGTGACAAACGGCTCAACGTGGTGCTTGTGGCACTCGGCGAAGAGATCGTGGTAGAACTGCACGCCCTCGGGGTTGATCTCGCCGGTGCCGTTGGGGAAGATGCGGCTCCAGGCGATGGAGAGGCGAATGCCGTTGATGCCGAACTCCTCGCACAGCTCCAAATCGACGGGGTACTGGTTGTAGAAGTCCGAAGCGGGATCGGGGGAAAAGCGCCCCTGGGCCTCCAGGAAGTCGTCCCAGGCGACTTTGCCTTTACCGTGGGTGCGGGTCTCGCCCTCTACCTGGTAGGCAGCGGTGGCGCCGCCAAAGACAAAGTCCTCGGGAAACTGCGCAGGCGGGTTGGTGACGCTAGCAGGGTTAACGGACATGATGATCCAATCGTCTAAATCGAAGGGCCAGCCGGTCTTGGATGGTCGGCTGGCCCTGAGCGTTACTTACTTCGAGAGTTGCTCGCTTACGAAGGCGAGAGACTTATCGCCGTTCTGGGAAAGCTCGATGTACTGCTTACCGCGGCAGGCGACGCACTTGTTGCCCACGCGCTCGCAGTCCTTCTGCAGGTCGGCCAGGTAGCTTGCGGCCTGCGGGGCCAGGACGACCAGATCGAAGTCGGGGAGCATGTCGACGTGGTTACCATATGCCTCGGCAGCGGTCTCAAGATTGATGCCGCGCTCCTTGGCGGCCTTGGCCAGCGCGTTGGCGAGCAGGCCCGAGGTACCGCCACCCTGGCAGAGCACGAGTACGCGCTTGCCGTTGAGGTCGCTGGCGGTCGTTGCCTCAGTGGCGACAGCGGCGGGAGCGGCGGGAGCGGCGGGGGCGGCGGCCTTCACGGCCTCGGCAGCAGCGCCGGCGGCAACGCTCTTGGCGTCAGCCTTGCCCTGGAAGGCATCGTTGAGCTTGGCGGCCTTCTCGGCGTTCTTGGCGGCGAGCTCCTCCTGGGAGATCTCGGCCTCCTCGGCGCACTTCTGGGCGTCATAGGCACGGAAGAACGGATAGTACAGAACGAAGTCGACGACCAGGATAAGGGCGAGCATCACAAAGGCGAGCGGCTGGAAGCCCAGGCCCATGATGGTGCCGATGGGGCCGGGGACGGTCCAGGGCAGGGTGTACATAAAGCCGTTCATGCCCAAGAAGTCGATAAAGATCTTGAGGATCCAGATGTTGGCGATCGGGGCAAAGACAAACGGGACAAAGAAGACGGGATTGAGCACGATGGGTGCGGCGAACAGCAGCGGCTCGTTGACGGCAAAGCACACGGGGACGATAGCGGCCTTACCGACGGCGCGCATCTCCTGGGACTTGGCCAGGAAGCAGAACATAAAGACCAGGACGAGCGTGGCACCGGTGCCGCCCATGCAGACGACGAAGTACTGGGCACCCTGGGTCAGGACAGCGGAAGCGTGCTGGCCAGCCTGGAACGCAGCCAGGTTGTCGGTCATGTTGGCAACGAGAGCGGCGGCGATGGCGGGCTCGACGATCGAGGGGCCGTGGACGCCGACGAACCAGAAGAGGCTCATGGCGCCGTAAATCACAGCGAGGCCGATATAGCCGTCGGCAGCGGTGAACAGGGGCTGGAACACCTGGATGACGCCCTGGGCAAAGCAGAAGCCAAAAGCAGCGCGGAAGACGATGTCAAAAACCCAAAAGACGGTGATGCAGACGGAGAAGGGGATGATGTCCTTGAAGGTCTGCGAGATGTTGGGCGGAACCTGCTCGGGCATCTTGACGGTGATGTTGCGCTTAATGAAGAACTTGTAGATGATGCCGGTCACAAACGCAGCGATGAAAGCGGTCAGCAGGCCCTTGGAACCAAGATAGGTGGTGTTGAAACCGCTGGCGGCGTCCGTGGCGATCGTGTCGCTCGAAAGGAGCAAGAAGCCGATGATGGCCGCGCACATGCATGAGATAAAGTTAATCTGGTTATTCTTGGGCAGGTCGCGGTTCTGAGCGTCGGCGAAGTGCTTGGCCGTGGTGGCGGCGCAGGCGATGGCCAGGATGCCCATGGAGTAGTTGTAGCACTTCCACAGAGCGTTGTTGATGTCATCGGGCCAATAGAAACCCCAGATGTTGGGGACCGAGGCTACCAGGCAGAAGATGGACGAGAAGATGATGATGGGGATGACGGAGATAAAGCCGTCGCGGATCGCCTTGAGGTACTTGTTGCGGGCGATCGCGTTGAAAAAGGGCTGGCCCTTTTCGATGATGGCGATGAGTTGCTCCATGCAATGCTCCTAAGAGTCGGTGGGTTAGCAACGATGGTAGCTTTTGACGTTCGGTTGCCAAAATGTTGACGTTGCCATTTTGTGACACAAAAAAAGACGCGAACCGGTGGTTCCTGTGCCTGCGAACCGTCGATTCCTTACGCGTAAACGTTTGAGCCGCCCGGTGGCTCTGTGTTTGCACAATGGCAACGTTAACATTTGGGCGACAAAAGCCGTTCGGGGAAGCAAAAATGTCGGTGAACGGTAGGTTTTGGGTGGTGAGCGTATGGTGGGGGAGGCGTTAGATATACTTGAAGACGTTTCACTTGACTGCGTAGGGTGCCACCAATGGCATCGTTGACATAGAAAGATCGACCTATGGCCGCTGTTAAAAAATCGGTATCCGTCAAAGACGTGGCGCGCCTCGCGGGCGTCTCGGAGCAGACGGTCTCGCGCACCGTGCACGATTCGCCCAGTGTGCGCCCCGAGACCAAGGAGCGCGTGCGTGCCGCCATGCGCGAGCTGGGGTATCGCCCCAATTTTGCCGGTCGATCGCTGCGCCGTGGCAAGTTTAAGACCGTCGGCGTCGCCATGTTCAACATTACCGGTACCGGCAACCTCGACCGTATGGAGGGCTTTGCCGCCGCGGCCGACAAACATGGCTATGCCATCACCCTCACTAAAGTAGATGGACATCCCTATACCCTCGAGAGCGCATCGTCGCGCATGAGCGCGCTGCCGGTAGACGGCATGGTCGTGATCATGAATCGCATGCCGGCGGACTTTGGCACCTTCGAGCCGCTGCCCGGCATGCAGACGGTGCTCGTTACGATGCTGGAGCACCCGCTCTGTTCAACGGTCGATAACGACCAGTTCGATTGCTCGCGCCAGGTGGTCGAGTACTTGCTGGGGCGGGGGCACAAAACCGTGCACTTTATCTCGTGTCCCGAGCGCTCGCTTTCGGGCATGCGGCGCGAGGAAGGCTGGCGCGAGACATTGCGCGCGCATGGTATTGAACCGCCGCGACTCGTCCGTGGGGATTGGACGGCACAGAGCGGATATGCTGCTGGTCAGGCTCTGGCGGAAGATCCGACCTGTACGGCCATTTATGCTTCCAACGATGCCATGGCCTACGGCTGCATTCGCGGGCTCGAGTCGTGCGGAAGGCGTGTGCCCGAGGACGTGAGCGTGGTGGGTGTTGATGACAGCCTGGGCGATATCGTGCCCGACCGTCGCCTGACCACGGTGCGCTTTGACAACAAGCGCGTCGGCATGTGGGCGGTCGACAAGATTGCCGGCGCCGATGGAGGTGCGTCTGGCGTGGAGCACATGCTGATTCCCGGTGTGCTCGTAGAGGGCGATACGGTGCGCGATTTGCGTTAGGGTGCGGCCCTGTTTGGGTTGCCGCTAATTGTGTTCGATATTGTTCAGATTGGTTTAAAAACCGTTCACGGGCGAAAAGTGACCGTTCATAGTTCGAAATTACGTTTTGAGCTGTTCTTTTTTGTTTGAATGTTATTGTTTCTGTCATACACAACGCAGCGCGTATGCCCGGACGCGATGCTCTCCATTGGTTCATATGTGAAAGGAACGCAATATGGCAACCAAAGAAGAAATCTCGATGGTTGGATTCGAGATCGTCGCATACGCAGGTGACGCCCAGACCGATCTGCTTGCAGCGCTCGATGCTGCTCGCGAGGGTGACTTTGAGAAGGCCGAACAGCTGCACAAGGATGCCAGCGATGCGCTCATCGGTGCCCACGACACGCAGACCAAACTGCTTTCGCAGGAGGCCGGCGGTGGCGAGATGGAGATGACCTTCATCATGGCTCACGCTCAGGACACTCTCATGACCACTATGATTCTGGAGAAGCAGACCCGCTTTACCATCGATGCCTACAAGCGCATCGCCGAGCTCGAGGCCAAGCTCGCCTAACGAGCCCTCACAACCAAGTCCCCTTCCAAAAGCTCTGCCGCTACCCGCGGCAGGGCTTTTTCTGTCCTCCTCCAAGTTGCGGTGAAATGGGGACTGAATAGGGGCCGGCGGGCGCAAAACAATCCCTATTCCACCGCAACTCATCCCGAGACAGTCATTGGGGACGTTCTTAAACGACTAGTCGTTGGGGGGCAGTCTTGGTGCGCTCCGTTCGTCCTCCCGTTCGATTTTTGCTCGGTGGGTATACTTCCTTTCGCATTAAACGCCGGACTGAGGAGGTATCCAAATGCCGGATAACGGGTCAATACAAAAAAGAGACGCGCACGAGATGGCTCATGGCCGTCCTGTCCAGATAACCGAGCACACGACGGTAACCGAGCTGCAGCCCAGTCTGTCCGATGTCGTGTGCACAAACAAAAAGCTGCAGATTGGCTTTATCGTTGCGCTCGTGGTACTGGCGCTGTTGTCGGGCTTTGTAGCTCGTCCGCATTTTGCCGATACTAAGACTTGGGACTCCACCATCGAGGTCATCGATCAAAAGAAGGGCAATGTTTTGGCGCTCACAACCTCGTGCGTCGCCCTATCTGCGGGTATCACTGCGCTGCCGGGCGATACGGGAACGCCAGTTGCCGAGCAGCTCGCGCAGCTTTCAGGCAACCTTGGTATCGTGCTTGCTGTGCTCTACCTCGAGAAATACCTGCTAACCATTTTGTGGTCGGTTGGCCTGGGCATCTTAATCCCGTTTGCGTTGGTGCTCTTTGCGGTGTCGCTCGGCATTCACGGGCGCTGGAGCACGAGCGCTGTCCTGCGTCGTGTGGCGACGCGCGTGCTGGTGGTTGCCGTGATCGGCATGGCGCTCGTGCCCGCGAGCGTATGGGTGTCGCAGAAGGTCGATGAAACGTATCGAGTGAGCATCGAGACGGCCGAGCAAAAGGCGGCCGACGCTGCGGGTGCGGCAGATAGCGACAGCTCCAAAGTAAGCAAGAAAAAGACCGAGTCCACAGAGTCCAAGAATGTGCTTGAGCAGCTTGCCGACGGCGCCTCGGGTCTCGTCACGTCGGTGACCAGCGGCGCCAAGCAGATGACCGACGAGATCGTGCAGCAGGTGACCGATCTCATCGAAGGCGTCATCGTGATGATCGTGACTTCGTGCGTTATCCCGCTGCTGGTGCTCGTGGCGTTTCTGTGGCTGGGCCACACCCTGCTGGGGATCGATATCTCCGGTCCCGCGAACTATCTGACGGGCCGCTTTCTGAGTGCTCCGTCCAAGCACGCCAAAAAGGGTGGGCAGTTCGAGTAGCTAAAACAGCTGTATATACCGGGGAATACCGCCGAAGGGCGGCCGAGACACGTTCTTGGCCGCCCTTTTGTTTGTTGAACACATGGTCGCTACGTCCGCGCCCGGTTCAAACGGTCAGCAATCATCCGTGAACGGTATTTGTTCAAAAAAGAACAAAGATAAACAAATAGTTGTTGCAGTTGCTGTTCGAATGTGTTCAAATAAACATGAACAGTGAAGAACCGCACATTCAGATGCCCGGACCTGAACGCGATTCAACACTTCCAAACAGAAACTACGCACCTGCGTATCTCTCAAGGAGGATGTCATGAGGGTTGTAATCGCTTCCGATGCCGACGGTATGTCGATGAAGGAGTCCATCAAGGAGATGCTCATCGCCGACGGTCACGAGGTCGTCGACTATTCCGAGACCCCTGCCGCGGACTTTGTCGATTCCGCGACCGCCGTTGCCAAGGACCTGCTGGAGCACAAGGATTCCCAGGGCTTCGCATTCGATAAGTACGGCGTCGGCTCCTATATGGCCGCCGTCAAGATTAAGGGCATGGTCGTCGCCAATATTTCCGACGAGCGTTCCGCCTACATGACCCGCGAGCACAACGGCTCGCGCATGGTCACCATGGGCCCGGGCGTTGTGGGCACCGAGGTCGCCAAGAAGATCGCCCACGAGTTCCTGCGCGCCCAGTACGCCGGCGGCCGTCACCAGATCCGTGTCGACATGCTCAACAAGATGGCCTAACGAGAGCCACCGAGAACTCGAACTTCTACCTCAACTTGTGAATTCAGACGAAAGGACGTTCTGATGAAGAAGACCATCGCAATCGGTTGCGACCATATCGTTACGGACGAGAAGATCTATCTGGCCGACCGCCTGGAGCAGGCTGGCTACAAGGTGCTCGACTGCGGCACCTACAGCCACACCCGTACGCACTATCCCATCTACGGTAAGGCCGTGGGCGAGGCTGTTGCCAGCGGCAAGGCCGACTTTGGCGTGGCCCTGTGCGGCACCGGCATCGGCATCACCAACGCCGTCAACAAGGTTCCCGGCGCCCGCTGCGCCCTGGTTCGCGACATGACCTCTGCCCTGTATGCCCGTCGCGAGCTCAACGCCAACATCGTGGGCTTTGGCGGCAAGATCACCGGCGAGTTCCTGATGGCCGATATCATGCTTGCCTTCCTGGAGGAGCCCTACGAGAAGACTCCCGAGCACGATGCCCTGATCGCCAAGATCGATGCCTGCAACAAGGCCGACGCCGAGGCTCAGGCCGACCCGCACTTCTTTGACGAGTTCCTCGAGAAGTGGGACCGCGGCGAGTACCACGACTAAGGAGGTTACGCGGTTTTACCAAACCGCGTAACGGGTCGACGCTGCGAAGCCATCTGGTGGGCAATCTGCCGTTCAGCTTCGGCGGCATGACCAGAAGGTCAATGCCGCCTCGCTTCACGGCACCTTGCCTCACCAGCTGGCTTCTCGCTGACGTTGAGGTGACCTGTGGGGTTACCGCTGTTATTGCGAAGATTTCCGATACGGCGAGCTGCTCCGATAACACGTTTGCTTGCTTGGCTTGAGTGCTTCGCTCTTGGCGGTACCCGGCATTCTGCAGCTTTTTAATTGACGGCTCGCGTTTCTGTGAGGGGGCGCGGGCCGGTTTTCTATCAGCCCTATTGACTTGGCGGGCTGTCGGAAGAAAGGGAAGGCTCCTATGGAGTTTGTTCTTGATAACGGTTCTATCCGCGTAGCACTGAGCACGGCGGGCGGCTCGTTCACCTCAATTGTGGCCGACGGTCGCGAGTATCTGTGGCAGGGCGATCCTTCGGTCTGGTCGGGCCAGGCACCCATTTGCTTCCCGATCTGCGGCGGCCTTCGTGATGGTCGCGCAATGACCATGGGCGGCCGCGAGGTAAAGCTCGCCCGTCACGGCTTTGCGCGCAAACAGGAGTGGAAGCTTGAGGAGCAGGGCGACAACATGGTTGCGCTGAGCTTAAGCTCTGCCGACCATGCCGAGTTGCTCGAGCAGTACCCGTATCCGTTTAAGATCGTTGCCCGTTACACGATCGATTCGGAAAAGGTTGCCGTGTCGTACGAGGTGACCAATGAGGGCACCGAGGACATGCCGTTCTTTGTGGGCGGTCACCCCGGCTTTAAGTGCCCGCTCGACGAGGGCGAGTCCTATGACGATTACGAGCTCCGTTTTGAGCAGCGCGAGGCCGCCGAGCTCTGTACTGCCGTTCCTTCGACGGGCCTGATTGATGTTGAGCATCGCGGCAAGAACCCCATGATCGGCCAGAACCTGCCGCTGACCCACGAACTCTTTGACTTCGCGGAGACCATTTTCGACGTGCTCGAGAGCCGCGTGGTTACGCTGACCAAGAAAACCGAGGACAAGGGCGTGCGCCTGACGTTCCCCGATATGCCGTACCTGATTGTGTGGAGCAAGCCCGAGGGCGACTTTGTGGCAGTTGAGCCGTGGGGTGGTCTGTCCACCTGCTCCGACGAGGACGATATCCTGGAGCACAAGCGTGGCTGCCTGGTGGCCAAGCCGGGAGAGACCGTCACCCGCGGCTTTGAGATCGAGATCCTTTAACGAGTTATCGTATGTTTGGGGCGGGTCATGCCGCCCCGGAACAGGAGTTCAACATGATTCTGACCGTTACCATGAACCCGTCGATTGATACGCGCTATCAGCTCGACAAGCTGATTATCGACGATGTTAACCGCGTGACGCCCGAAAAGACCGCTGGCGGCAAGGGCCTCAACGTGAGCCGCGTGCTGCTGCAGCTGGGCGACGACGTGCTCGCGACTGGCCTACTCGGTGGCCACATGGGTGCCTATATGGCCGAGCTTATGGATGCCGACGGCGTCAAGAACGACTTTGTGCCCATCGCCGGTGAGACGCGCATTTGCCTGAATATTCTGCACGAGGGTAATCAGACCGAGCTGCTGGAGAGCGGCCCGCAGATCGCTCCGGCCGAGCTCGAGGCCTTTACGGCCAAGTTCGCCGAGCTTGCAGCGAAGGCGGACGTTGTGACGCTTTCGGGTTCGCTGCCGCGTGGCGTCGATGCCGGCTACTATGCCGAGCTCGTCAAGATCGCCGAGGAGGCGGGCGCCAAGGTGCTGCTCGACACCTCGGGTGCATCGCTGGAGGCCGCGCTGGAGTCCGACGCTAAGCCTGAACTCGTAAAGCCCAACCTGACCGAGATTAACGGCCTGCTGGGTACGTCCTTTACGACCGATGATGTCGATGCCCTGCGCGAGGCGCTTGCCGCCGATGCCCGCTTTGCCGGTATCCCCTGGGTTGTCGTTTCGATGGGCGCTGCCGGTTCGGTGGGCTTCCATGAGGGCCGCGCGTTCCGCGCCAAGACGCCCGCGATTGCGGCTGTGAACGCGACGGGTTCCGGCGACTCGACCATCGCCGGCTTTGCGCATGCCATTGCTGCTAGTGCCGACGACGTCACGGTGCTCAAGACCGCCAATACCTGCGGCAAGCTCAATGCCATGGATCCCAAGACCGGCCACCTGGTCATGGACCGCTGGGAAGAGATCTACAACAACGTTGTCGTGACTGAACTGTAGGGTTACGCGGTTTTACTAAACCGCGTAACGGCCCGACGCTGCAAGCCCGCCAGAGCGGCAATCTGCCTTTCAACTTCGGCGGCATGACCAGAAGGTCAATGCCGCCTTGTTTCAAGGCACCTTGCTCGCTCTGGCGGGCTTTCGCTCATATGACCCAATCCGCTGTCAAGAGCCACAATGGCCCCGCCGACCGCTTGCAATCGGTCGGCGGGGCC
>CABUSR010000008.1 GCA_902494245.1 uncultured Collinsella sp. | reverse complement strand
CGAGCATTACCGCGACGAGCCGCAGATCTGCGCCACCGTCACCACGCTCGAAGCCGCCGAGGCAGCTCGTGCCGAGGACGCCACGCGCATCTACATGACCACCGACGCGCTCGAGGCTGTCGGGCTCTCCCCCGCCGATGCATTTGAGCAGGGTATCGTGCCTGTACTCGACGAGGTCTGCCGCACCGTCGACCACGAGCGCGTCGATACCTGGATCAATGCTGGGGCCACCGTCGCCGTCGGCAATATCTCCGAGCTCGCCGTAGCCGCGCAGGCCGGCGCCACGGCCGAGATTCGCTCTTGCCTGCCGGTGCACAACACGCCCTGCATGGAGGCGCTTGCCGAGCGTGGAGCCGGTGCGTTTTGGCTCTCGCCCGAGATCACGCTCGACGAGATTGTCTCGCTCGGCGCCGCCGCGCCCGCGGCTCTGGGCATCACCGTCTTTGGCCGCCCGCGCGTTATGACAAGCGAGCATTGCATTCTGCAGGTTGCCAACGGCTGCATCCACGATTGTGCCAACTGCCGTCTGCGTGCCCGCAAGCTGTCGCTCAAGAATATCGACGGCAAGGTCATGCCCGTCCGCACCGACATCCATGGCCGCTCTCGCCTGTACGACGCCTACCCCATCGACCTCACGCCGCAGGTTCCTCAGCTGCTCGATGCCGGTGTGCGTCGTTTCATGGTGGACGGAACGCTGCTCGAGGCGGATGAGGTGGGTCGTGCCGTCGCCCGCGTCCGTCGCGCCGTCGAGGCGGCTCAAGCCGGCCGTAAGCCCGCCGCCCGTCTGCGCGGGGCGACCTCGGGCTGCATGTTTGTGGGAATCAGCTAACCGAAAGGCTTACACGTGAACGAAGAACCTCAAGTCCTCTACTGCGATGCCTGGCTCATGGCCATCGACAAACCCGCCGGCATGATCGTACACGGTGACGGCACCGGCGAGCGCACGCTCACCGACTACGCCAGCGACCTGCTGCTGGCGATGGGCGACGGCTTTGCCGCGACCGACATGCAGCCGCTCAACCGCCTGGACCGCGACACCACCGGCGTGGTGTTGTTCTCGCTCGACAAGCAGACGCAGCCCGCCTTTGACCAGATGGTCATCGACCACGCTTTCGAAAAGCACTATCTGGCGCTCGCCGAGGGCAAGATCGACTGGAACGAAAAGCTCATCGACAAGCCCATCGCCCGCGATCGCCACGACAGCCGCAAGATGCGCGTCGGCGCCAGCGGCAAGCCGTCTCAAACGCGCGTGAAGGTGCTCAAGCGTCTTAAGAGCCGTCGTGGCCTGCCCACGCGCTCGTATATCGATGTCGAGCTGCTCACCGGCCGCAAACACCAGATCCGCGTGCATCTGGCGAGCGAGCGTCATCCCCTGGTGGGCGACGAGCTCTACGGCACGCCGCGTCCCTGCGGCCTGATGCTCCATGCCCACAGCGTGTCCTTCACGCATCCCGTAACCGGCGAGCACATCCACATCGAAGCCCCCTGCCCCTGGGAGCCCTAAACCACCACAATGGGGACAGGCACCTTTGTGGTGGTTTTGCCCCAATGGCTCAGCCGCGGTCCCAAAACGTCTCGATCTGTAACAGTTAGAACCCATTTTCCGTTCTATCTGTTACAGATCGAGACATTCGAATCCCCCTCAAGGGAAAATCTCAATCTGTAACAATAACTCGTCAAAATCGGTCCCAGATGTTACAGATCGAGACAAAGGGACGGCAAGGTTCGGAAGTATCTCAATCTGTAACGCCTAGCCCACTTTTAACGGTCTAGTTGTTACAGATTTAGACAAAACGGCAGACAACAAAAGCGGCATCGCCCATCGAGGGTGTTGCCGCTTTTCTATTGAGGAACCTAAATGGTTTTGACCTTGCCCTGTCGCTAGACCGTGATGACGTTGTCCATCGACTGGTACTTGGCGGGCACCTCGCCCGTAGTGATAATCGTTGCGTCGCGGAAGTCCGCAAACTTGACGGGCGCCACCATGCCAAATTTGCTGGCGTCCGAGATTACGAAGCGTTTGGCGGTATGGCGCATCGAGATACGCTTGACCTGCGCTTCCTCGATATCCGGTGTGGTGAGACCTTGCTCGGCGGCGATGCCATTGGAACCCCAAAAGCCGCAGTTGAAGTTATAGCGGTCCAGGGTTGCCAAGGCATCGGGGCCAACGAGTGCTTCAGTCTCGGGCTTGAGCTCGCCGCCCAGCACCACGGTGCGCATGCCGCGCAGAGCGAGGTGCTGAGCATGGAGCACAGAATCGGTCACATAGGTGACGCCCTCAAGGCGCGGAAGATGCTCGATGAGCCTAAGCGTCGTCGAACCTGAATCGATGTACACAAAGCTCTCGGGCTCCACAAGCGCCGCCGCACGGGCGCAGATGCGCTCCTTGTCATCGTTATGGAGATCACTGCGCTCGCTGATCGTCAGGTCGCGCGTCACGTGCGCACGCTCCAGACTCGTCGCGCCTCCGTGCACCTTGGCGATACGGTGTGCACGGTCGAGCGCCTGCAAGTCGCGCCGAATGGTAGACGCCGTCACGCCCAGGGCTTCAGCAAGCTCCGGCACGGTAACCGAGCCGGCCTGCTGCACCATCGTCACGATCGCGTTGAGCCTATCTTCCGCAAGCATCGCTTACTCCTCCTCGGGGTACACGACTCCCCAGTCGGCGCGGAGCTTGGTCATCAGCTCCATAACATCAGAAGCATAGCCCAGAAGCTCGCGCTTCGAATCATCGCCGGCAACGGCCTTCTCCAGGTCGGCCATCTCGTAGCACAGAGCGTATGCCTCGGTGCCAGCGTGGACCTCCTCACGGTGACCGTCCGCAGTCCACACGATGGTCGCATGGTCGGCACGCGGATACTCGTTGACCTCGATATAGCACTTATCGAAGCTGATGACCGAGCGCTTGGGCTGCTTGGAGTGGAGCGTAAGGCTCACAACGCCCAGCTGCTGCTCAGCATTACGGCAGACAATGCCACCCGCGACGTCAACGCCAGTCTCGCAGGTATTGCCCAGAGACACGACCTCGGCTGGCTGGCTGGCCATAAACAGGCGCATGACGGACAGGGCATACACGCCAATGTCGAGCATGGCACCGCCAGCAAGGTTGCGATTGTAGAAACGGTTGGTCAGGTCGCCGTACTCCTTGTAGCTGCCAAAGTTGAGTTGGGCGAGGTTCATGCGGCCAAACTCGCCGACATCCATGCGGCGGCGCAGCTCCTGATACAAGGGCATATGGAGCACCGTAGTGGCGTCCATGAGGATCACGTTATGCTCGTCGGCAATGGCACGCGCCTCGTCGAGCTCGGCGGAGTTGAGGGTGATGGCCTTCTCGCAAAGCACGTGCTTGCCAGCTGCCAGGGCCGCACGCAGATAGGTGATGTGCGTGTTATGCGGCGTGGTGATATAGATCGCGTCGATGTTCGGATCGGCATAGAGGTCCTCGACCGATTCGTAGACCTTCTCGATGCCATACTGATCGGCAAAAGCCTGAGCCTTGGACAGCGTGCGGTTGGCGACGCCCGCAAGCTTGCGGCCGGAAAGAGCGAGAGACTGGGCCATCTGGTTGGCGATAACACCGCACCCGATCACAGCCCAACGAAGCTCGGGAGCCGTAAAGATATCATCGGGGAATGGCTTGTCCTGGACCGAAGCGAACGCTGCCTTTGCGGCTGCCGCAGCATCAAGCGGAGCCTGTTTACAATCTGCCATATCTGCCTCCTGCGTCGTGAAAAGTCTTTTATTTCTGACAGCTCTATATTCGCACAAATGCGCGTGTATGTGCGTGCTTCTGCGTGTATTACCGCTAAATGGTCAAAATTCAGCAGCAGATGGCGCATATACAAGCACAGTCACGCAATCCTACGCACGTAACTACACACAAATACGCATCACCTGATCCCTTGGGGACGGAGGAAAACGGATCATTTGAGGCGTCGCGCCAGCCAACAGTTGCCCTTTTAACCGTTGCCTCACCGAGTCCGCAGCAACGCACAAGCTGACCAACTGTCACGCCAGCCTTCGTGCGCGCAATCACTCATTTAAGCCTGTCCCCAATGAGTACCCAATGAATAGGGATCAAAAAAGGCCCGGGTGCCGTGGCATCCGGGCCTTTGCTAGCAACTTAATGTTGCGGGCAGCTTAGAACTTGTGGCCGCACTTCTTGCAGACGCGCAGCTTGTTCTTGCCGTCCTTCTCGTGACCGACGCGGGTAACCTTACCGCACTCGGGGCAAACGAGATTGACGTTGGAGGCGTCGATGGGAGCCTCCTGCGAAACGATGCCGCCCTGCTGGTTGGCAGCGTTGGGCTTGACGGCCTTCTTGACGACCGAAACGCCCTCGACAACGACCTTGTTCTCGGCGGGGAGAGCACGCAGGACAACGCCCTGCTTGCCGCGATCCTTACCAGAGAGAACCTGGACCTTATCGCCCTTCTTGATATACATATATCTCCCCTAACTACAGGGTCTCGGGAGCGAGCGAGACGATCTTCATGTACTTCTTGTCACGAAGCTCGCGAGCGACGGGCCCGAAGATACGGGTACCGACGGGCGAACCATCGTTGTTGATGACAACGCAAGCGTTCTCATCAAAGCGAATGTAGGAGCCATCCTTGCGGCGGATCTCCTTAACGGTGCGAACGACGACGCAACGGACAACGTCCTTCTTCTTGACGTTGGCGCCAGGGGTAGCCTCCTGGACAGCACCGATGAACACATCGCCGATGCCTGCATAACGACGCTTGGAACCGCCAAGCACCTTGATGCAGCGAATCTTGCGAGCGCCGGAGTTGTCGGCGACGTTCAGCATGGTTTGCATCTGAATCATGGTAGATGTTCCTCCGAACTAAGAACCGAAGAGAGGTGCGCAACCTTTAGACGGCCTGTGGTATGCAAACCAGGCATACGCACATCTTCGGAAACGTACAAGTCGTAAGAGCGACTGCTTATTTAGCGCGCTCGACGACCTCGATGAGGCGCCAACGCTTCATCTTGGACATAGGACGGGTCTCCATAACGCGGACGGTATCGCCCACGCCAGCCGTGCACTCCTCGTCGTGGGCGTGCAGCTTCTTGGAGCTGGTCATCATCTTGCCGTACTTGGGGTGACGCTTGCGCTCGGTGATGGTGACGACAATGGTCTTGGCACCGGAGACGGAGGTAACGACACCCGTACGGACCTTACGCGAGTTACGCGAATCAGTCATGTTCTCTCCTTAGGTCCTACTCGGCGACAGCGGACTTCTCCGCTGCGATCTCGCGGGCGCGCTGCTCCGTGAGGACGCGAGCGATGTCCTTCTTCACGGTGTTGACGCGAGCGGTGTTGTCCAGCTGGCTGGTGGCCATCTGGAAACGAAGGTTAAAGAGCTCGGCGCGCATTTCCTTCAGCTTCTCAACGAGCTGAGCGTCCGAGAGCTCACGAATCTCTGCGGGCTTCATTAGTTCTCCTCCTTGGCGGCGGCGGCGTCCTCAGCAGCCCACTTGGCCTCGAGAGCGGCCTCCTCAGCCATCTCCTTCTCGATGCGCTGCTCGGCGTTCTTGGCAGCAACAATCTTGGTCTTGATGGGAAGCTTGTGCTGTGCAAGACGCAGAGCCTCGCGAGCGACCTCCTCGGGCACGCCCTTGACCTCGAACATGATGCGGCCGGGCTTGACGACGGCCACCCACTCCTCGGGGTTACCCTTACCAGAACCCATGCGAGTCTCGGCAGGCTTCTTGGTGATGGGCTTATCGGGGAAGATCGTGATGTAGACACGACCGCCACGCTTCATGTAGCGGGTCATGGCAATACGAGCGGCTTCGATCTGACGGTTGGTGATCCAATGGGCCTCGAGAGCCTGGATACCAAACTCGCCGAAATGCAGCTCGGTATTACCCTTGGCCTGGCCCTTCATGGAGCCACGCTGCACCTTGCGGTGAAGAATACGCTTAGGGGCAAGCACTACTGACCCCTCCTCTCGGAGTTACGACGACGAGGACGGGAAGAGCCCTCGAGTGCAGGGTTGGGAACAGGCTGGCCCGGGAGCTTCTCGCCCAGGTAGATCCAGACCTTCACGCCGCAAGCGCCCATGGTGGTGCTGGCGACAGCCGTGCCGTAGTCGATCTTGGCACGGAGGGTGTGCAGAGGCACGCGACCCTCGCGGTACCACTCACGACGGCCCATCTCGGCACCGCCGAGACGACCGGAGCACTGGATACGGATGCCCTTAGCGCCGGCCTTGCGGGCAGACTGGACAGCCTTGCGCATAGCGCGACGGAAGGCAACGCGGCCCTCGAGCTGCTCGGCGATAGACTGAGCAACGAGGTTGGCGTCGAGCTCGGGGCGCTTGACCTCGACAACGTCGACGGAGAGCTGGCCCTTGGAGACGCCAGCGACCTTCTCGAGCTCGGTACGGAGGGTATCGATCTCGGCACCCTTCTTACCGATGACAACGCCGGGGCGAGCGGTGAGGATGATGACCTTCACCTTGTCGCCAGCGCGCTCGATCTCGACGCGGGAGACAGCTGCGCGGGAAAGACGCTTCTCGAGGTACTTGCGGATCTCGAGATCGTTACCGAGGGTCTTAGCGTAATCCTTCTCTGCGAACCAGCGGGAGCGCCAGTTCTCGGTAATGCCAAGACGGAAGCCGGTGGGGTAGACTTTCTGACCCATACAGCTTTACGCCTCCTTTCGAGGAGCAACGACGACGGTGATGTGGGAAGTACGCTTCAGAATGCGAGAAGCGGAACCCTTGGCGCGGGGACGGATGCGCTTAAGCGTCGGACCCTCGTCAACATAGGCAGCGGCGACAACCAGGTTGTCGGCACGCAGACCGTTGTTGTTCTCGGCGTTCGCAACGGCGGAACGGAGAACCTTCTCGACATCCACGGCGACGGCGCGGTCGCAGAAGTGGAGGATGTCGAAGGCCTGAGCGACAGGCTTGCGGCGGATCAGATCGACCACCAGGCGGGCCTTGCTGGGGGAAACACGCACGTACTTAGCGACGGCGCGAACCTCGGTGGCCTCAGTTTCAATAGACTTAGTTGCCATTTACGGTTAACCCCCTATTTGGCCTTGTGGCCACGGAACGTACGAGTCGGCGCGAACTCGCCGAGCTTGTGACCAACCATGGACTCGGTAACATACACGGGCACATGCTTGCGGCCGTCGTGGACGGCGATGGTGTGACCAACCATCTCGGGGAAGATGGTGGACGCGCGGGACCAGGTCTTCACGACGTCCTTCTTGCCAGCCTCGTTCATCGCGGTGATACGCGAGAGAAGGCGAGTCTCCACGAACGGGCCCTTTTTGAGACTTCTGCTCATAAGTGCTTTCTCCTAAAACTCGGTATCCGAAATTACTTCTTACGGCGACGAATGATGTGCTGGTTCGAGACCTTCTTCTTCTTGCGCGTACGAAGGCCCTTCGTCGGCTTACCCCAGGGGGTAACAGAGGGACGACCAGAGGTGTGGTTCTTGCCCTCGCCACCGCCGTGCGGGTGGTCGACAGGGTTCATGACGGTACCGCGGACGGTCGGGCGCACGTTCATGTGGCGCTTACGGCCGGCCTTGCCGATGACGATGTTGGAGTGATCGGCGTTGCCGACCTCACCGACGGTGGCGCGGCAGGTAACGAGGATGCGGCGCATCTCGGAGGAAGGCATACGAACGATAGCGTACTTGCCCTCCTTACCCATCAGCTGGCAGGAGTTACCGGCGGAACGGGCGATAGCAGCGCCCTTGCCCGGCTGGAACTCGACGGCGTGGATGAGCGTACCGACGGGGATGTCGGCGAGGGGCAGAGCGTTGCCCGGCTTGATGTCGGCGTCAGAACCGGACATGATGGTCTGACCGACCTCGAGGCCCTTGGGGGCCAGGATGTAGCGCTTCTCACCGTCAGCGTAGTGCAGCAGAGCGATGCGAGCGGAACGGTTCGGATCGTACTCGATCGTGGCAACCTTGGCGGGCACGCCGTCCTTGTTGCGCTTGAAGTCGATCACGCGGTAACGACGCTTCACGCCGCCGCCCTGGTGGCGGGTGGTGATGCGGCCGTTGTTGTTACGACCGGCCTTCTTGGGCAGGGGCTCGAGAAGAGACTTCTCGGGCTTGGTGCAGGTGATCTCGGAGAAGTCGGAGATCGTCTGCCAACGCCTACCAGCGGAGGTCGGCTTAAGGTGCTTTACAGCCATTACAATCCCTTTCAATAGGAATCCGTTAGCCATCGCAGACAGGGATTCGAGGTTCTGCCTCGGGTGCGATGACACCGGACGTATACACGGTTCCGGGCGTGTCCATTTAATACGCCCAAAACCTTGAGCTCTCGCCTCCCCTATTTGGGAGGCATGAGCTCACTCAACAGCAGCGAGTCTTAGGCCTGGTTGCCAAAGACCTCGATGGTGTCGCCCTCGGCCAGCGTGACGATGGCCTTCTTCCAAGAACGGGTCTTGCCGGCGACATAGCGCACGCGCTTGGTCTTGGGCTTGACCGTCAGGGTGTTCACGCGAACGACCTTGACGCCGAAGATCTCCTCGACAGCGTCCTTGATCTGATACTTGTTAGCATCCTTGGCGACCTCGAACGTGTACTTGTTCAGCTCCATGCCGGAGAAGGAACGCTCGGACACGATCGGACGGATGATGATCTCGTGGGCGGTCATTTATGCAAGCACCTCCCCGAAGTGAGCGGCGATGTCGGCGGGCATCAGCACGGCGTTGTTGTTGACGAGATCGTAGGTGTTGGCCTCGTCGGCAGTGATGATGAACGTCTTGGGAATGTTGCGGAACGACAGGTAGGCGTTGACGTCCTCATCGCGAACGATGATGGTCAGACGCTTGCCCTCAAGGCCGAGAGCCTTGAGCATGGCAACGGCAGCCTTGGTGGAAGGCTTCTCGAAGCCGTAGTCGTCGACGAGCACGAGCTCGCCATCGGCCAGCTTGGCGGACAGCGCAGAGCGCATAGCCAGCTTGACCTCCTTGTTGTTCATACGCTTAGCGTAGGAACGGGGCTTGGGGGCGAAGACAACGCCACCGTGACGCCACTGGGCAGCACGGATGGAACCCTGGCGGGCACGGCCGGTGCCCTTCTGACGCCAAGGCTTCTTGCCGCCACCGGAAACCTCAGAGCGGCCCTTAGCGGACTGGGTGCCCTGACGCCAAGAGGCCATCTGGCACTTGACGATGTGGTGCATAACGTGGATGTTCGGCTCGATGCCGTACACCTCAGCGGCGAGCTCGGCCTCGGCGACCTTCTTGCCCTCGCTGTTCTTTACTTCAAACTTTGCCATTTAAGTGTTCTCCTTGGTATGACGCTGGGCTAAATGGGCTGGGCCCTTAGGCCATACGGATGGCGACGAGACCATTCTTGGCACCCGGGACAGCGCCCTTGACCAAGATGAGGTTCTGCTCGGCATCGATGCGGACAACGGAAAGGTTCTTGACGGTAACGCGCTCGTTACCCATGTGACCGGCCATCTTGACGCCCTTGAGGACGCGCGCAGGATAGGCGCACTGACCGATAGAACCGGGGTGACGCTGGAAGTGAGAACCATGCGTCATAGGACCGCGGCGCTGACCCCAGCGCTTGATGCGACCCTGGAAGCCCTTACCCTTGGAGGTACCGATGACGTCGACCTTCTCGACATCAGCGAAATCAGCGACGGTGACGACCTCGCCGACCTTGTGCTCCTCGCCGTTCTCGACGCGGACCTCACGAAGGAAACGGACAGGCTCGACGCCAGCCTTGGCGAAGTGACCAGCCATGGGCTTGTTCACGTTCTTGGCCTTGATGTCGCCGAAACCGATCTGGACGGCGTCATAGCCGTCGGTTGCCTGAGTTTTAACCTGCGAGACAGCGCAGGGGCCAGCCTGGATGACCGTGACAGGAACGACGTTGTCGTCCTCGTCCCAAACCTGGGTCATGCCAATCTTGCGGCCGAGAATCATGCTGATCAAGATATGATCCCAACTCTCGCGTGGTCTTGGGACAATGCGTACACCACCGAGCGTACGCCCCTAGAGGACCACTACTTACACGACGTGCTCCCCAGCCTTGTATTGCGTCCGGACTACCTGACAACCCTATTAAGCAGGCATTTTGTCCAGCCAGAATACTCCCCTGGTTTCACACAGCTGTTTAGTATACACGGCTGCGGGCGTATCCATCGAGATTCATATTTCACTCACATTGTTTACGCAGGTAAAGTGCGTGGCACGTTCCCGGTGTGCGGCGGAGGGGGCGGGCCTGAGGCATATTAAGGTTGCTGCTCTACAGTCCTGCTCACGACGGAGAGCACATTAAGTGCTCTCCTGTTCGTGCGGAACTCGCGACAACCTTAATATGCCTCAGGGCCGCCCCCTCCGCCGCACACTGGGAACGCCACGTTGATGTCTGCTAAACCTTGCTCGTTCAGGCTAATGACTTTGTTTGGGGTCCACTATTTGCTGAAGGGTGAACTTGCATTGCATTGGCTCGCCCTCTGCTTGTGGCTTTGCCTCATCGAAATCGAAGATCATGATGGCGCAGTTGGGAAGTTTTGCTGGGAGCTCGAAGCCCTCTGGGGCTGCGGCCTTGATGAATTGGCGGCTGGCGCTGCCGTGGCTTACTGCTAAGAGGGTTTCGATGCCCTCGGAGCCCATGATATTGGTGAGGGTGGCTACCATGCGTTCTTGTAACGCTTTGCTTCCCTCTCCTCCGAAGGGGACCAGATCCTCGCCCGGATCCCAAACGTCGGTGGGTAGCGCGTCGTGGGGGCCTTCTTCGAAGGTGCCGTAGCAGCGCTCGATGATGCCTTCGCAGGGCTCGACAGCGGCGTCCGGGCCGAGAAGTTCGCGTGCGACGAGACTTGCCGTGTCCATGGCTCGGCCTAAGGGTGATGAGGCCACTTTGTCGGGGACGACGTTGTGGGCTTTGAGCCATGCGGCTGCCATCCCGGCTTGCTGACGGCCCAAATCGGTGAGCGGTGAATCGCAACGACCTTGGACGAGCTTTTTGACGTTGAATTCCGTCTGGCCGTGGCGGAGCAGATACAGCCTCTTCATATTCTCCCCTTCTGTATAACTTGCTTTGCCGGCGCAGCCCTACTCGTGGGTATGGCCTACGTAGTCTTCGTCAATCGTAATCTTGGCAATCGACTTGGGGTATTCCGACTCGACCCGTTTCGCCAACGCGTGCTTTAAGTCTTCGGCGTTCATCGCCAAATCCGAGGGTCGCACGCAGTCAAAGATCACGTTGGTGTGCGTAGGGCCCGGCACACAGCGCAGGTCGTGAATCGAAAGGCGACTATCGATCTCCTGAGCCATTGCGTTAATGCGTAAACGCATGCTCGCCACCTTGGGATCGTCGGTCACGATGGGATCGTAATGGAGCGTGACGATCATGCCGTCTTCGTTCCTAAACGCCTGCTCAATATTGTCGAGCGTGTCGTGACTTTCCATCGGGCTGGCTTCGGCCGCCATCTCGGCGTGAGCGCTTGCGAACTTCCTGCCCGGGCCGTAGTCGTGAACCATCAAATCGTGAACGCCCAAAACGCCGGGATAGCTCATGATCTTGTCTCGAATGTGCTTGACCAGCTTAGGATCGGGCGTCTGGCCCAAAAGCGGGCTCACCGTATCCTGGATGAGTTCAAAACCGCTCCAGCCAATATAGGCACCAACGGCAAGGCCGACCCAAGCGTCAAGATTGATGCCCGTCACCTGCGAAACAACTGCGCACGCCAGCACGGCACCCGTGGCAAGGACATCGTTCTTGGAATCCTGAGCCGTCGCATGCAGTGTCTCGGACTCGATACGGTCGCCGAGCTTTTGGTTGAGGGCCGCCATCCAGAGCTTTACGACCATCGAAAGCACTAGAACTGCCACCAGGGCAAGCGAGAACTCGACAGGTTCGGGGTGGATGACGCGCTCGACCGAGGACTTCACCAGCTCAACGCCAATCAGCAGCACGAGTGCCGCCACGACCAGACCCGAGAGATACTCGTAGCGACCGTGGCCGTAAGGATGCTCGGGGTCGGCCGGCTTGCTCGCCAGCTTAAAGCCCAGCACGCTCACGATATTCGAGCTGGCATCGGACAGGTTGTTCATGGCATCCGCAACAATCGAAACCGATCCCGAAACCACACCAATTGCACCCTTCGCAGCACAAAGCGCAACATTGGCGACAATACACACCATGCCCGCTAACGTGCCCACACGCGCACGATCGCCCTGTGCGCGCCCAACAATCCACTCGACCATCTACATCCGCCCCCACGGTACTACCTATATATCTATTGCTCAAACGGATTGTAGTGTAGCCACTTTGTCCCCCAGATACAAAAAGGCCGCAGCCCACACGGGCCGCGGCCTTGGAATGTGACATGCGGGACTGCCCCTTTGTCAATCGATTTATGCGCTTGCCTCGGCCACGCTCTTCGAGGTTTTGGGCGAATCGGCTCCGTCCCCCGTCGCCTGTCCCTTCGCTGGCACCACGCCAAAGCAGTAGCTCAGCGCCGCAGACACCGCAAATGCCGTGCCGCCGGCAGCGCAGCACCACAGCAGGTTCGGGATGCCGCCCGTGGCAAAGCCAATGACCATGAGGACATTCGTCATGCCGATGGTATAGGCCGTAACGTGGCCCACGGCCGCAACAAGGCCTCCGACGGCGCCGCCAATGGCCATGCACGTCAGGCACCTGCCATATTTAAAGCCGCAACCGTACAGCGCAGGCTCGCTTACGCCGCCAAGAACACCCGAGATCGAATAGCCCAGCATGAGCGTCTTCTCGTCCTTATCCGCAACGCGGAGCGACGCGCCAAAGGGCATGCCCCAAACGGCAAACGTTGCCATCGTCGCGGCGATCAGGATGCACGAATCCGTTCCCACACTCATAAACTGCGCATAGGCGAGCGATAGGACAACGTTGCTGACGCCCGCGATCTTAAGGAACTCCCAGCCCGCGGCAAGCCCCATGAGTGTGAGCAACGATACGATGCCACCGGAATTGCCAAGCATAAACATAAGCTGGCCCAACAGCATGCCCAAATAGCTGCCCGCCGGCGCCGTAATACACAGCGAAACCGGAACCATGACAAGCATGGTCGCAAACGGAACAAACGAAAACGCCACGGCCTTAGGGATAACGCGCTGAAAGAAACACTCCACTTGCCAAAGCACGGGTACCGAGATGAGAACCGGAATAACAGTCGTCGTGTAATCGTTGACCGGCGCGGGAAGCAGGCCATACACGGAAGTCATCGATGCCCCCGTCGTCGATGCGGCATCGACGAGCTTAAGCAGATCGGGCGCAATCAATACGCCGCCCAGCATCATGCCCAGCTGCTCCGAGCAACCGAGCTGGCGAGCGGCCGCCCAACCAAGATAAACGGGCAAGAAGTAGTAGCCGGCGTTATAGAGCCAACTGTAGAACAGGCGATAGATATCGGAATCGGCAGACCACAGGCCCAGCATGCCTTCGCCCATAATGACGGCGACGGTGCGGAACAACGCCGCGCAGACAATAAACGGCAGCGCCGACATCATGCTTTTGGACAGATAATCCACCACAGCCATGGCGTTTGATGAGACCGTCGTTGTAAACGAGGTGTTAGAAACTTGTGACACAGGAACCCTTTCCCAATGTGACATGCGGACTGTCCCTTTGTCACATCGTGCGATACTGACCGATTGCGCGGTACTTTTCGTAGCGGAGGTTTGTGAGGGTCGCGTCGTCGAGCCGCCCAAGCGTATCGAAGGCATCAAATGCCGAGGACATGACGGCGCCGGCGATCTCCTCATGCGACAGACCCCTATCGTCAACAATGCCGTCGATGATACCGAGCGCCAACAGATCGGGAGCCGTGAGCTTAAGCGCCTCGGCGGCCTCATTCGCGCGCTCGGTATCCTTCCACAGAATCGACGCACAGGCCTCGGGGCTCACGACCGAATAGGCCGAGCTCGAAAGCATCAGGATGCGGTCGGCCACGGACAGCGCCAGCGCGCCACCAGAGCCGCCCTCGCCTGTTACCACCGAGACAATCGGCGTCTTAAGGCCGCTCATCTCCATGAGATTCTGGGCGATAGCCTCGCCCTGACCGCGTTCCTCGGCACCGATGCCGCAAAACGCGCCCGAAGTATCGACCAGGCACAGAACCGGCCGACCAAACTTTTCGGCTTGGCGCATCAGGCGACGCGCTTTACGGTAGCCCTCGGGATGCGCCATGCCAAAGTTGCGGCGCATACGCTCTTTGGTCGTGGTGCCGCGCTCGATGGCGATGACCGTTACGGGGCGCCCGTCCTTCCAGCCAATGCCAGCCACCACAGCGGCGTCGTCGCCAAAGTAACGGTCGCCGTGCAGCTCCACAAATCCATCCAGGCCCAGCGAGATCACCTCGCCCGCCGTGGCGCGATCTGCCGAGCGGGTCTGCTTGACAATCTCGAGCGCGGTTTTTGGCGCCGCCGCGCGCTTGAACAAGTGCCCCAGCTTTTTGCCGCGGCGACCCGTATGCACGATCTCATGCGGTGCCCCCAGGCCGGGCGCGTGCCCTTCGTGCAGCGCCAGCAGCTCGCCTACCGTGAGCGCAATCTCGCCACGCGGAACAACGGCATCGCAAAAGCCGTGCTCCAGCAAAAACTCGGAGCGCTGGAATCCCTTGGGCAGGCGCTTGTGCATGTTCTGCTCGATCACGCGCGGGCCGGCAAATGCCGTCAGGGCATCGGGCTCGGCCAGGATAATATCGCCCTCCATGGCAAAGCTCGCGGTTACGCCTCCGGTCGTGGGGTCGGTGAGCACCGTGATATACAGGCCGCCCGCCTCGCTGTGGCGCCTAACCGCCGCAGAAATCTTGGCCATCTGCATAAGCGAGGTCACGCCCTCTTGCATGCGAGCACCGCCCGAAACGGTAAAGCCGACAACCGGCAATCCCAGCTCGGTCGCACGCTCAAATGTGCGACAGATCTTCTCGCCCACCACGGAGCCCATCGAGCCCATCATAAAGTTGGCGTCCATAAAGAAGAGCGCCGTATCGCAACCGCAGATTTTGCCCCTGCCGCACACAACGGCATCGCGCTCGCCCGAACGCTCGCTCACGCTCTTGAGCTTGTCGGCATAGCCGGGAAACGAGAGGAAGTCCTCCGACGCCAGATTGGCATCCCATTCCTCAAACGTGCCCTCGTCGACCGTCATGCGCATGCGCGCGCGACCGCTCACGCGAAAGTGTTTGCCGCAACGAGGGCAGACCTCGAGGTTGTCGTGTAGGCGTGCCTCATCGATCACACGGCGGCACTCCGGGCACTTGATAAACACGTGGCGCGCGGGAAACTCGGCGCACGACTCGGTTATCGGCCCCTCAAGGACATTGACCGTCTTCGCTTTTCTATTCATCAGCATAGAGATGCCCCATCAGATCGGTGTGATACATGCCCGACAAGAACTCGTCGTTTGCCAGCACGTCGAGCTGAAGCTCGCTGTTTTCGCTCACGCCCTCAATCACGAGCTCGCCCAGGGCCGAGCGCATCTTGCGAATGGCGCCGTCACGCGTGGGCGCGCACACGATGAGCTTGCCGAGCATGGAGTCGTAGTACGGCGGAACTGTCGCACCGGTAAACATGGCGGAATCCCAGCGCACGCGCGGACCACCCGGCACACGCAACGCGGTGACCGTTCCACATGACGGCAGAAAGTCCGGCGTTTCGGCATTGATGCGGCACTCCATGGCGTGGTTGCGGACCGGCATGTCCTCCTGCTCAAAGGGCAGTGGTTGGCCGGCTGCCACGCGCAGCTGCCACTTGACCAAGTCGGTATCGGTCACAAACTCCGTAACCGGATGCTCCACCTGCAAGCGCGTGTTCATTTCCATAAAGTAGAAATTGCCGTCGTCCGAATACAGGAACTCGATGGTACCGGCTCCTTCGTAGCCGACGGCACGAGCCAGGTCACGCGCTGCCTTGTGCATGCGAGCACGAATGTCGTCGTGTCCGTCGAGGCACGGCGCGGGGCTCTCCTCGATCAGCTTTTGGTTGCGGCGCTGCACCGAGCACTCGCGCTCGCCGAGCGAAAACACATGGCCCTGCTTATCGGCCATAATCTGCACCTCAACATGGTGGGCCGGCGCGACGAACTTCTCCATGTAGCACTCGCCGTCGCCAAAAACGGCCTCGCCCTCGGCACGCGCCTCGATAAACGCCTTTGCCGCATCTTCCACGCGCTCGACCTTGCGAATGCCGCGGCCGCCACCGCCGGCACGCGCCTTAATAAGCACGGGGCAGCCAATGCTCTCGGCCTCGGCCGTCGCCTCCTCGGGACTTTTGAGCAGATCGCAACCCGGCACGATGGGCACGCCCGCCGCAGCAGCCGTTCGACGTGCGGCGTCCTTGTCGCCCATGCTGTCGATCACCTCGGCCGAAGGACCGACAAACGCCAGGCCGTACTTGTCGCAGTCGCGCACGAAACTCGCCTTCTCCGAAAAGAAACCGTAGCCAGGATGGATCGCCTTTGCCCCCGACTTCACGGCACAGGTGAGCACAGCATCGTCGTTGAGGTAGCTCTCGGCAAGACGCGGGCCGCCGATGCAATACGCCTCGTCGGCAAGCTGCACGTGCAACGCGTCCGCATCGGCCGTGGAATAAACGGCGACGGTCTTGATGCCCATATCGCGGCACGCGCGGATAACACGGACCGCGACTTCGCCGCGGTTGGCGATGAGCACTTTGTCGAACATGAAAACTTCCCTACTTTTCGTGCATGAGTGCAAAAGACATATCGGCGCGGCAGCAAACCTCACCGTTAACGCTCGCAGTACCTGTCGCAAAGCGGAACGGCCCGCGCGCACGCGTGATGGAGCACACCAGATCCACCGTGTCGCCCGGGCGCACCGGACGCTTAAAGCGCACCTTGTCCAGACTCGTGTAGAACGGCGTCGCGCCGCGCGCCTCCTCATCGCCCATCAGCAGCACGCAGCAGTTCTGGGCGAGCATCTCGCACTGAATCACGCCGGGGACCACCGGGTTTCCCGGAAAATGCCCCTGCAAAAAATACTCGTCGCCCGTAATCGTGATCTTGCCGTGGGCCTCGTCGCCCACCAGCTCGGCTTCGTCAAGCAAAAGCATCGGCTCGCGATGCGGCAACAGCTTCTTGAGCTCTTCTTTGTTCATGGATATCACCTATCCGATCCTCATGAGGCAGCTGCCAAACTCCACGAGGTCGCCGTCGGCCACGCAGATCTCGAGCACCTCGCCATCCGCCTCTGCCGTCACCTCGTTGAGAACCTTCATGGCCTCGATGATGCAGAGGGTCTCGCCGGCCTTGACCTTGGAGCCCACGTGCACAAACGGTTCGTCGCCCGGCGCCGGGGCAGCATAGAAAACGCCGACCATGGGAGCGGTCACCTCGGTGCCCTTGGGCTCCGGTGCGGCGGCAGGTGTCTGCGCGGCGGGTTCCGGTGCGGTGGCAGGCATGGCGACAGGAGCCACCGCCGGAGCAGTCACGGCACCCGGCATAGGCATGGGCACGGCGACCGGCTGCGCGGCGCTCGCGCGCTCGAGTTCGACCGCGGTGCCATCGGGCTCCTCAACGCGTACGCGCGTGAGGCCGCGGTCCTCCATAACATCGGCTATCTCGGCAAGTCTTTTGGAATCCATGCTCTAGCTCCTCGTATATCTACGCAGCGCGATGGCGGCGTTGTGCCCGCCAAAGCCCAGGTTGGTCGAAAGCGCCCAGGTAAGATCGGCGCGAACCGCGCGATTGGGCGTGTAATCAAGATCGCAGGCGGGATCGGGTGTGTGGTAGTTAATGGTCGGGGGCACCACGCCCTGCTCGAGCGCCATGGCACAGGCCATGACCTCGATGGCGCCCGTAGCACCGATCATGTGGCCGGTCATCGACTTGGTCGATGAGACATGCGCGGCGCGCGCCGCGTCCTCGCCGAGCGCGCGCTTAATGCCCGCCGTCTCGGACGAATCGTTGAGCTTGGTCGAGGTGCCGTGGGCATTGATGTAGAGGCCCTCGGAAGGCTTAACGTCGCCCTCGGCCACCGCCAGCGATATCGCACGGGCGATACCCGCCGCGTCCGGGTCGGGACTCGTGATGTGGTAGGCGTCATCGGTGTTGCCGTAGCCCACGACCTCGGCATAAATGTGTGCACCGCGGGCCTGTGCGTGCTCCATGCCCTCGAGCACGAGCACGCAGGCGCCTTCGCCCATCACAAAGCCGTCGCGGTCTGCATCGAACGGACGGCATGCCGTCGACGGGTCAGGATTAGTGGTGAGAGCGCGGCAGGACGTAAAGCCCGCAACAGCATCGGGGATGATTGCGGCCTCGGCACCGCCGGCGAGAATCGCATCGGCATAGCCATGCTTGATGGCGCGGAACGCCTCGCCCACGGCATGGGCCGAGGTCGCGCAGGCGGTCACCACGGGCAGGGTCGGGCCCTTTGCCTTGTGGCGGATTGCGATATTGCCCGAAGCCATATTGGGGATCATCATCGCGATCATATAGGGCGATGCGCGGCGGGGCCCACGGTCGGCAATCGTGTGGACGTTGTCGACGAGTGGCTGCATGCCGCCCACGCCTGAGCCCACGTAGACGCCCAGGCGCTCGCGATCGATGGCGCCCTCGATATCAAAGCCCGCATCGTGCATGGCCTCGTCCGACGCTGCCAGGGCAAACTGAACGCAGGGGTCCAGGTGCTTGGCGTCACGCTTGCCAAAGTACTCGTTGCCGTCAAAACCCTTGACCTCGGCCGCCACCTTAACGGCAAACGCATCGGTATCGAAGTGCGTGATCGGGCCGATGCCGCACGTGCCGGCGCACATTGCCGCCCAGGTAGCAAGCGCCGTGTTACCGAGCGGCGATACGGCACCGATACCGGTGATTGCAACTCTCTGTTCCATCATGGTCTCCTCATTCAAGCCGTTCTTCGGTTCTGGTTTCTACATCGCCATTCCGCCGTCGACGCGCACGACCTCGCCCGTAATGTAGGCAGCCGCATCGCTCGCCAGAAAGCGCACCACGCCGGCCACTTCCTCGGGGCGCGCCATGCGCTTTAGGGGAATCTGCTCCTCGGTTGCCGTGCGCACCTTCTCCGAGAGCTTTGCCGTCATATCGGTCTCGACAAACCCGGGAGCGACCGCGTTCACTCGTACGCCGCGGGGCGCAAGCTCGCGCGCCACCGCCTTGGTCAGGCCGATGACGCCCGCCTTGGAGGCAGCGTAGTTGGCCTGCCCGGCATTGCCCATCAGGCCCACAACCGAGCTCATGTTGACGACGCAACCGCCGCGCTGGCGCATAAAGGTCTTGGTGAGCGCGCGCGTCGTGTTAAACGTTCCTTTAAGATTGACATCGAGCACGCGATCGAAGGCGTCATCGCCCATGCGCATGAGCAGGCCATCGCGGGTGATGCCAGCGTTGTTGACGAGCGCCCAAATGAAGCCAAAGTCGTTGAGGACCGTTTCCACGCACGCGTTGACGGCAGCGGGATCGGCCACGTCGCATTGATATGCGCGTGCCGTAGCGCCAGGCGCCTCGCAGGCTTCGCACGTCTCGCGCGCCGCATCGACGCTGCCGGCATAGACGACGGCGATATCAAAGCCGTCTTCCGCCAGGCCCACGGCACAAGCGCGACCGATGCCGCGCGAGCCGCCCGTAACCAGTGCCACGCGACGTAAGTCGTTGCGCTCGAGCGTGCCGTTGTTCAAGTTGCCCATGTCGTTCCTTTCGGGTTACAGCCCTGTGGGCTATGCGAGCTCGTCGGCAATAGCTGCGACCTGCTCGGCTGTTTCGCACGAATACACGCGAACGTCGCTCAGCGTACGCTTGACCAGGCCCGACAGCGTTTTGCCGGGGCCGACCTCAATAAACGTGTCGATGCCCTGATCCTGCAGAGTATGCAGCGTGTCGACCCAGCGAACGGCATGGCTCACCTGGTTGGCCAGCACCTCCGATGCCGCCTGTGGGTCGGCCGGATAGGGTGCCGCCGTCATATTTGCCATAACAGGAATCAGCAACGGGGACGGCGCGTGACCGGCTTGGATATATGCAGCAAGGCCACATGTCGCCTCGGCCATATAGGGGCTATGGAATGCACCCGACACCGCGACCTTCATAGCGCGACCGCCAGCCTCTTTTACCAGGACGTCGAGGGTCTGCAACGCATCGGGCGCTCCGGCCACAACCGTCTGCTGGGGACTGTTGTAGTTGACCGGCCAACAGTCCTCGCCGGCCTGTTTTGCCAGGCCCTCGACTTGCGCTGCATCGAGCTTGATGACGGCGCGCATGCCGCCGGGGTGACGCTCGGCCGCCATGGCCATCAACGCCGCGCGCTCACACACGAGCTCAAAACCCGCTCGCGTATCGAACGCCCCCGCAAAGGTGAGTGCAGCGACCTCGCCCAGCGAGAATCCCGCACAGGCGGCAGGCACCACGCCGCGCTCGCGCAGTGCGGCAGCCGCTGCCAGGTCATGAACGAACACGCAGGGCTGCGTGTTCTCAGTCTGCGAGAGCTCCTCTTTCGAGGCGCTCCGGCACTGCTCGCTGGTTCCCGGACGCACCTCATCGGCAATGGCGAACACCTCGGCAGCCGCCGTTGATGCTTCGATGAGGTCGACGCCCATCGCGGGATGCTGGGCACCCTGACCGGCAAACAGAAACGCTACGCTACCCATGCGGACGCACCCTTCAGGACACGCTCGGCGCCATCGACCAGATCGTCGACGATTTCGCGTGCGCTCTGGCGTTCGTTGACCATGCCAGCAATCTGTCCGCACAAATACGAACCCTCTTCGTAATTACCGTCCTTTGCGGCTTTACGAAGCGCGCCCGTGCCCATGGCCCCAAGCTCCTCGGGGCTTGCGCCCGTCGCCTCACTTTTGGCGTAGGCATTGGTGAAGGGGCTCTTGAGGGCGCGAACCGGATGTCCCGTCGAGCGACCGGTCGCACGCGTCGACGTGTCGCCTGCCTTGAGCACCAGCTCTTTGTATTGCTCGGAGACGGTACACTCATCGGCAACGAGAAAACGCGTGCCCACTTGGACGCCAGCGGCGCCAAGCATAAAGGCGGCCGCCACCCCGCGGCCATCCGCGATACCGCCGGCTGCCACAACGGGGATATCGACCGCGTCGACAACCTGCGGAACGAGCGCCATCGTCGACGTCTCGCCAATATGTCCACCCGATTCGGTGCCTTCGGCAACCACGGCGGTGGCCCCGCGACGCGCCACGAGACGCGCCAGCGCCACCGAGGCAACAACCGGGATGACCTTGATGCCCGCGTCGTTCCAAGCCTTCATGTACTTGGTGGGATTGCCGGCACCCGTCACGACGACCGGCACTTGCTCGTCGATCACAACCTGTGCGACCTCGTCGGCAAACGGGCTCATGAGCATGACGTTGACGCCAAAGGGCTTATCCGTCTTGGCGCGCAGCTCGTGAATCTGATCGCGCAGCCAGTTTGCGTCGGCATTCATGGCCGCGATAATGCCTAAGCCGCCCGCCTCGGACACGGCAGATGCCAGCGAGGCATCGGCAATCCAGGCCATGCCACCCTGGAACACGGGTTTTTCGATGCCGAGCAGATCGCAGAGAGAAGACTTGAGCATCACTACTTCTCCAATGCCGCCTCGACCGTATCGACGAACTCGCCGACCGTCTTGGGGTTCTCCTCGGTATCGAGCTCAATGCCAAACTCGTCCTCGACGGCAACGAGGATCTCGACGGTACCCAAGCTGTCGAGGCCAATCTCCTCGAGCGTGGACTCGGGCTTCATCTCGACGTCGTCAAGGCCAGCGGTCTCGCGGATAACGTCGCAAACGCGCTCGAAGGTCTTCTGATCTGCCATGGTAGTTCTCCTTTGTTTGTGCCCTAGGGGCGTTTTCTTTTCCTATGTGCGACTACTTCCAACGAAGTAGATAGCCACCTACATCCAAGCCGGCGCCAAATCCGACCAGGGCGATGGTGTCGCCCGCGTGCAGCGCGCCGGTATTTGCCAGTCGATCGAGAGCAAGCGGAATGCATGCGCTCGAAATGTTGCCGGTCTCGCGCAACGTGCGAACCACGCGCTCGTCCGGCACGCCCAGGCGCTTGACCGCCTGACTCAGGATTCGTTCGTTAGCCTGATGGAATACAAAATGGTCGATGTCTTCGACCGAAATGCCCGCATCGCTCGCAAGCTTATGGACCGTGTCGCAGATGGCGTTGACGCCGAACTTGAACACGCGGCGGCCATTCATGGAAAGCACGCTTTCGCGGTCCTGTACCGTCCTATACGGCGAGGAGCCCGCCAATCCGGGGACGCGCAGTGTTTCGACGTCAGGCGACGTCGAAAGCTCAACAGCAAGGGGATTCTCTCCCCCGGCCTCCATGACTGCAGCGCTCGCGCCATCGCCAAAGAGCACGCACGTGGCACGATCGGTCCAATCGAGCGCGCGCGTCATCTGCTCGGCGGCAACGACCAGCACGTGCTCGGCGCGACCTCGGGCGATATAGCCCTCGGCGACATCGAGCGCAAAAACGAAGCCAGCACAAGCCGCCGAAACGTCGAAGGCAGGACATGTGGCACCCAGGCGCTCAGCAACGGCGCACGCTTCGGCGGGAACGAGATGATCGCCCGTCGTCGTCGAACAGACGATAAGATCCAGCTGGCTCGCGTCGATTCCGGATACCTGGAGTGCCCGCTCGCTCGCCGCTACGGCAAGGTCGTCGAGTGACTCAGTGGTGCAGACGTGGCGGCTCTTGATACCGGTGCGGGTAAAAATCCACTCATCCGAGGTATCGAGGAACTCGGACAGCTCGTCGTTGGAAACGCTGCGCTCGGGAAGAGCCGAGCCCGTTCCCAGTATCGTGAAACCCATCACTAACCTCCTTTGAGTTGTTGACGCGTTTACATCGACCAAGAGAGGATAGCGCATTTCAGTCATTGTTGACGTGTTAACATTAAATTGTCCAAATGCGACAAAGGCTTCACATTGTGTCTGCCTCACGACACCATTACGTTATTCACTTATTCATTAAGGAGGTAGCAGCCGCTATGGATGCCAAATTAACGATAGTCGACGTAACCGGATCGACCAACGATGACCTGCTCGAAGCAGGAAAACAGGGAGCGCCGCACGGCACAGGACTTGCCGCCCGGGCTCAGACAGCAGGACGCGGCCGGCGCGGCCACAAGTGGGATTCAACCGCCGGCAACCTATTGCTTTCGATTGTCCTGCGTCCATGCGTTAATCCTGCAAAGTACTCTGGTCTTGCCGCCGTCAGCGGCCTAGCGGTGCTCGAGGCGCTCGAAAAGCAGGGTCTTGCAAACGAGATTGGCCTCAAATGGCCCAACGACCTGGTCGCGCGAGGACGCAAGCTCGGCGGCATTCTGGTCGAGGCGGCACGCGATAACGAAGGCAAACCTTTCGCCGTCTGCGGCATTGGCGTCAATGTGAACTATGTGCCTTCGGAGGTTCCCGATGGTGGCCTGGCGGCAATTGGCCTCTCAGACCTCAACGAGAATGTTCCCGCCGTCGATGTGCTGCTCAAGGAGGTCTATTACACCGTCGTAAACGCTGTGAACGCGTGGGCAGAGCGTCTCAACGCCATGGAAGAAAACGCCGGACCGCTCGCGCCCGTCCGCGATGCTTATATCGCTCATCTCAATTGGATTGGAGAGCGCGTTACCGCCCGTTCCCCTGTCGGGGACGAGCTGGCGCGTGGAATCTTTCAAACGGTCGATGACTTTGGTCGCGCGTGCATCGAGACAGAAGACGACTTGCGATCCTTCCATTTTGAGGAGGCATCGCTGCGTCCCATGGGTAAATAAGACGCCATAGCCACCCATTCGGCCGCATTATCCGGGCCCCCAAGGCCACCATTCAAAACAAAAGAGCCCCGCTACCATAATGGCAGCGGGGCTCTTTAAGCTATGAGCAATATCGCTTAGAGCTTGATGTCGATGTCGACGCCAGCGGGGAGGTCGAGACGCATGAGCGAATCAACGGTGCCCGAGGTGGGGTCGAGGATGTCGATGAGGCGCTTGTGGGTGCGCATCTCGAACTGCTCACGGGAGTCCTTGTTCACATGCGGCGAGCGGATAACCGTGTACAGGTTGCGCTCGGTGGGCAGGGGGACAGGACCGGAAACGCGAGCGCCGGTCTTCTGAGCGGTCTCGACGATGAGCTTCGCGGACTGATCGACGACCTCGTGATCATAGCCCTTGAGGCGAATGCGGATCTTCTGGGTAGCCAACTTAAACCTCCAAAGAGTGCGAGAGATGTTCTCGCGGATTACGTAACAGGGAGCTCGAACTTAGGCGTTCTTGCTCATGACCTCGTCCACGATGGACTTGGGCGCAGGCTCATAAGAGTCGAACTGCATCGTGTAGGATGCACGGCCCTGGGTCTGGGAGCGAAGGTCGGTAGCGTAACCGAACATCTCGCCCAGCGGCACCTTGGCACGGATGAGCTTGCTGTTCTTGCGATCCTCCATGCCCTCGATCTTGCCGCGGCGACCGGAGAGGTTGCCCATAACGTCGCCCATGTACTGCTCGGGGGTCTCGACCTCGACAGCCATGATCGGCTCGAGCAGCTGCGGGTCGGACTTCTTAAGGGCGTCCTTGATGGCCATGGAACCGGCGATCTTGAAGGCGGCCTCGGAGGAGTCGACCTCGTGGTAAGAACCGTCGAACAGGGTGACCTTGACGTCGAGGACCGGGAAGCCGGCGATAACACCGGTGTTCAGGGCCTCCTGGATGCCCTTGTCGATGGACGGGATGTACTCCTTGGGCACGACGCCGCCCACGATAGCGTTGACAAACTCGTAGCCGAAGCCCTCCTCCATCTTCTCGAGCTTGATGACGGCGTGGCCGTACTGACCGCGACCACCGGACTGACGGACGAACTTGCCCTCAGCCTTCTCGACGTCGTGACCAGCGGTCTCGCGGTAGGCAACCTGGGGCTTACCCACGTTAGCGTCAACCTTGAACTCACGGAGCAGACGGTCGACGATGATCTCGAGGTGCAGCTCGCCCATGCCGGCGATGATGGTCTGGCCGGTCTCGTGGTTGGTGGACACCTGGAAGGTCGGGTCCTCCTCGGCGAGCTTGGTCAGAGCCAGGGACATCTTGTCCTGCTCGGCCTTGGTCTTGGGCTCGATGGCAACGTCGATAACGGGCTTAGCGAACTCGATCTTCTCGAGGACGATCTCCTTGCCCTCTTCGCACAGGGTGTCACCGGTGGTGGAGTTCTTGAATCCGACGCAAGCGACGATGTCGCCGGCAGCGGCGTCGTCACGGTCGATACGCTCGGCGGCGTTCATCTCGAGGATGCGGCCGAGACGCTCGCGTTGACCGTTGGAAGCGTTGACAACGTAGGAGCCGGACTCAGCGCGGCCGGAGTAAACGCGGACGTAGGTGAGCTTACCGACGAACGGGTCGGTCATGATCTTGAAGACCAGGCCGGAGAAGGGCTCGTCGAAGGAAGGATGACGCTGGATCTCCTCGCCGGTGTCCGGATCGGTACCGGTGACGGCCTCAACGTCGAGCGGGCTGGGCAGGTAGTCGACGACAGCGTCGAGCAGCTCCTGAACGCCCTTGTTCTTGTAAGCGGAGCCCACGAAGACGAGGTTGAGCTCGTTGGCCAGAACACCCTTGCGCAGAGCAGCCTTGAGCTCCTCGACGGTGAAGTCCTCCTCCATGAGGATCTTCTCCATGAGTTCGTCGTCAAAGCTGGCAGCAGCGTCGAGGAGCTCCTCGCGCTTGGTGGCAGCGATGTCGGCAAACTCAGCCGGGATCTCGTCCATCGGCTCGGGGTAGGTCATGCCCTTCTCGTCGGCCTTGAAGTCCCATGCAGTCATGGTGACCAGGTCGATAACGCCCCAGAAGTTGTCCTCGGCGCCCATCGGGACCTGAGCGGCCACGGCGTTGGCGTCGAGACGATCCTTCATGGTCTCGATAGCGTTGAAGAAGTCAGCGCCCACGCGGTCATACTTGTTGATGAAGGCGATGCGGGGGACGTTGAAGGTAGAAGCCTGACGCCAAACGGTCTCAGACTGGGGCTGAACGCCGGCAACGGCGTCGAAGACGGCGACAGCGCCATCGAGGACGCGCAGGCAGCGCTCGACCTCGGCGGTGAAGTCAACGTGGCCCGGGGTGTCGATGATCTGGATGCGGTAGTCCTTACCGTCCTTGTTCCAGAAGCACGTGGTAGCAGCGGACGTAATGGTTACGCCGCGCTCCTGCTCCTGAACCATCCAGTCCATGGTGGCAGCGCCCTCATGGACCTCACCGATCTTGTGGGTCTTACCGGTGTAGTAAAGAATACGCTCGGTCGTGGTGGTCTTACCGGCATCGATGTGAGCCATGATGCCGATGTTACGGGTATCGGAAAGCTTGTACTTAGGCTTAGCCATGTTAGTTCCTTACCTTAACTTACCAACGATAGTGAGAGAACGCGCGGTTGGCCTCGGCCATCTTGAAGACGTCCTCACGCTTCTTGACGGAAGCGCCCAGGCCGTTGGAAGCATCGAGGATCTCGTTGGCGAGACGCTCGGCCATGGTCTTCTCCTTGCGAGCGCGGGAGAAGTTGACGATCCAGCGGATACCCAGAGCGGTGGAACGACGGGAGTTGACCTCCATCGGGACCTGATAGGTAGCGCCACCGACACGCTTGGGCTTAACCTCGAGCGTGGGCTTAACGTTGTCCATAGCCTTCTTGAAGGTAGCGAGAGCGTCGCCACCCTCGGACTTCTCGGCAACGATCTCGAAAGCGGTGTAAACGATGCGCTCAGCGGTGGCCTTCTTGCCGTCAAGAAGGACCTTGTTGATGAGCTGAGTCACCAGGCGGTTGTTGTAAACGGCGTCAGGCTGAACCTCACGACGATTAGCTGCTGCACGACGCGGCATGTGAAATCTCCTTAAGTGTCTACCGTGCGGCGCTTAGGCGGCACACGGCGAAAGTATCAAAACGTTATCTGGCTTATTTGGCCTTGGGGCGCTTAGCACCGTACTTGGAACGGGCCTGCATACGGTTCTGGACCGGAGCAGCGTCGTAGGCGCCACGGATGACGTGATAACGGACACCAGGGAGGTCACGGACACGACCGCCGCGGACGAGCACGATGGAGTGCTCCTGCAGGTTGTGGCCCTCACCCGGGATGTAAGCAGTAACTTCGATGCCATTGACAAGGCGAACACGGGCAACCTTACGAAGAGCCGAGTTCGGCTTCTTGGGGCTCGTGGTGAAGACGCGGGTGCACACGCCGCGCTTCTGGGAGTTGTGCTGCAGAGCAGCGTTCTTGGACTTCTTGGGCACGGAACGACGGCCCTGGCGAACCAGCTGGTTAATAGTAGGCAAAGCGTACTCCTTCTCGAATGATTCCAGCTTTCTGTAAAGTGCAACGGCTTGAATCGAGGGGTCAGCATCCCCCTACGAAACACGCAGTTCGATAGGATACGTGGCGTTAGCTGTGCCGTCAACAGACCACGCCGCCGGGCGTATCCCAAAATTGGCATATTTCCGCAAACCCTACACAAAAGGGATCCCCCTCCTGTGCGCATGTCGGATTCCCGGGCCGGGCGGCCTGCGGTTTAAGTTTGCTGCTCTACAGTCCTGGCTCGCACGGAGGCCACATTAAGTGGCCTCCGGCTCGTGCGGAACTCGCGACAAACTTAAACCGCAGGCCGCCCGGTCCGGGAATCCGACATGCTCGTCGAGGCAACGCTACCTGCCAAAAAGGGACAGGTTTATTTTGGTCGGTTTTATCTGGGGAAACGTCGCGCTCCAGCGGTAATCTGCTCTCATCTGTCGCATGGAAATCGGCGGCGTTTCCATTTAACGCAAAAGAGGCCGCTTCCCCTAGTAAGAAGCGGCCCCAAATCTTACGAATAGACGATGGTAAAGGGTACTTCTGTTTCGGTCTCTCCTGTTGACGTGCACCTCGTGCCCTCAAGCGTTACTGAGACCACTTGGTCGACATTGATCAGTTTTGTCGGCACCCAAATGTTCTCTCCGCTATTGCGTGCCATCGAAACATAGAAATTGTACGCCCCTGCGTCGTCATCTTCGATAATCTGCTCCGATCCATCCTTGTAGCTGACGGTCAGTTTATGATCAACTGCTTCATAGCCCAGATCATCGATGTGCGTCTGGATGGAAAACGGGCTAATCTCAAGAGACGAGTCATCGGAGCGGAGTTCCTTTATATCGACGTGCGCTCCGACGTTAAACTCTGGCGTCGATACCTCGATCACCTTCGCATCCTCACCTTTGCCCTCCGTCCAGCTGATATTCCAGGTGACCGCATGTCCCAAATCTCGCTCGCGATCCCACGAGGCAAAGTACATCGTGCCATTAATGACCGTGTCGCTTGATGTGTCCTTATCAATTGTGCAGCGTGTGTCAGCCCATTCCTCGCCGAAGTTCATGCTTGGCGTGCCGATGCCTTGTTCTTCTTCACCATAGAGAACAAGTTCGCCTGTCTCTGCTGCTGGCTTGTAGTAGTTAACTCCATTTGGATTGGACAACGTAAACGTCACGGCTCCGCAGCCGTTTTGGTCGATTGCCATCTCATGGATATCGAGCGTATAGCCGTTGCCCTCGACGGACAGATTAACCTCCTGGACTGCACCCTCCAGGCTTTGGGGCGCGATGCCATCACCAAACTCCCTGGTGTAGGTATATTTAGTCCCCGACGAGCCTCTTTGAGTCCAGGTAATGGACTCTCCGTTGCCATGGTTTCCCCAGGCAGAGGCAAAATAGCTGGAATTGATAACGGCGTAGGCGACCCCTCCGGTCGCCAGCACTCCGGCAAGGCATCCGATCACGGCAACATACAGAGGCTTCGCGTGACCCTTTCGGCGAAGCGGCTCACCCGCAGCGGTATTAAGGACGCGATCTGCAAGATCGCTATCGGCTTGGATGGACTCGAAGGCCTGCTTGATTTGATTGGATTTCACGGTCGCCCTCCTCTAGGATGAATTTGAGCTTCGACCTGCCGCGAGCCAAACGCGTTCGAACGGTCGCGGCTGGCACATGCAACAACTCGGCAATCTCTGAGGTCGAAAAGCCCAGATAGTAATAGAGCACGATGGGAACGCGGAATCGCTCCGGAAGTCGCATAACGTCTGACAGGACCGCCTTGGTCTCATCCTGCGCCGCCGAAAGCGAATCGGCCAGGTTCTCAATATCCTCCACACGCCTCCATGGCTTTCGAAAGAGCGATTTACATTCATTGATCGTGACCCGGATAAGCCAGCGGCGAAGATGTTCCCAACTTTCAAAGTGTCCATCGCTTTTAAGCAACTTAAGAAAGACATCTTGGGCAATATCGTCGGCATCGGCACGATCGCGCAGGTACGTCAATGCGATTCGAAACACGACATCTCGGTGATCTTCGACCGCCTGTCTAAAAGCTTGTTCTTCCATAATCACCTCCCGGTGACGTTAATGGTTCTCGATGAGGCCCTCACCATAGATACGCTCTTGTCGGGCGAAATGTTTCAAATTCAAGCAGGAAAAACCTACCAAAATAAACCTGTCCTTTATTGGCAAGGGATCAATGGAACGCAACAGGTTGAGCATACGCAAGCGAGCGGCCCCCAGAGCGTACAAGGTGGCATGAAAAAGGCAGGGCATTGACCTTTTGGTCATGCCCTGCCTTTTGAATGACAGATTGTAGCTCTGGGGGCCGCGCAGCGACGGAGGTCGCCGCCGTTCGTTAGAACGGCGGAACTAGTTACTCCTCGTCGTTGTCCTTGGCCTCTTCGGCGTCGTCGGTGTCCACGAGCTGGTTGAGCAGCTCGTCGAGGGAAGCCATGTCCTCGTTGATGGCACCGTTGGCGGGAGCCTTCTTGTCGTCGATCGGAGCGCCCAGGAGCTCCTCGTCGGCGTCGGCGTGATGCGTCGGCGCGGCAGAGGTGCCCAGCAGGATGTCGTCCGGACCGTCGGGGCTAAAGACCATCTGCAGCAGCTGCGAGAGGTCTTCCTCGTCGGCAACGTCGTCGTTGTTCTCGAGGATGTAGAGCAGGTCGTGGGCCTCAAGGCCGTCACGGAGCTCCTCGATCGCCTTGGCACCGATGCCATCGATGCGCAGCAGATCCTCCTCGGACTTGCCGACCAGGTCGCCGACCGTCTCGATGCCGACCTCGCTGAACTTGTTGGTCCAGCGCTGCGACACGCCCAGATCGTCGAACAGGTACAGGCGAGCCTTCTCGGCGGAGATGGTGTGGCCGTTGCGGGTGAACGAACCGTCAGCACCACCGAACTCGTCATAGCCGGCCCAGTCGAGCTGCTGCGGGAGCTGCTCGTCCAGGTCCTTGAGCTCAACCGGAGCCCACTCGGGCAGCGACTTGGCGTTGGGCGAAGCCGGACCGTCGATGTCGACATAGCCGTCGGCCGTGCGATACGTCAGCTTGGCGTTGGCGTACGGCTTGAGGCCAGTACCAGCCGGGATCTTCTTACCGACGATGACGTTGGACTTAAGGTCGAGCAGGTGGTCGACCTTGCCCTCGATGGCAGCCTCGGTAAGGACGCCGGCGGTACGGATGAACGAAGCGCTCGACAGCCAGGAGTCGATGTTGGACGCGACCTTGAGAGTACCCAGGATGACGGGCTCGGCCACAGGAGCCTGACCGCCCAAACGGGCAACGCGCTCGACCTCGTCGGCGAACTCGTAGCGGTCGACGTACTGACCAAGCAGGTACTTGGAGTCACCGGGGTTGGTGATCTGAACGCGACGCAGCATCTGACGTGCGAGCACCTCGATGTGCTTGTCGTTCAGGTCGACGCCCTGGCTGGTGTAGACGTCCTTGACGCTCTCGACGAAGGTGTGCATCGTCGACTCGATGTCGGTCAGCTTGCGCAGGTTGCGGAAGTTGACGAAGCCCTTGGTGATCTGGTCGCCGGCGCGAACCTCGCAGCCGTCCTCGATCTCGGGCATGAAGCGCACCGAAGCGGGGACGCGACGCTCGTCGAGGACACGGGAGTGATCCTCGGAGTCGGTGAGCGTCAGCACGTACTCGGACTTCTCGGGCTTAATCGAGAGGTGACCGGAGTACGGAGCCAGCTCGGCCTCGCGACCCAGAATCTTCTCGTTGACGTTGCCGACGATATCGAACATACGGCTGACCGTAGGCAGACCCTGCGTAATATCGTCGACGCCAGCGACGCCGCCGGAGTGAATGGTACGCATCGTAAGCTGCGTACCGGGCTCGCCGATGGACTGGGCGGCAATAATGCCGACCGCGGTACCGATGGCGACCGGACGACGGGTGGAAAGATCCCAGCCGTAGCACTTCTGGCACACGCCGTACTTGGAACGGCAGGTGAGCAGCGCGCGGAGCTTGACCTTCTTGAGGCCTGCATCGACCATCTTCTGGATGTCGGCGACCTTCTCGATGTAACCGTCCTGCTCAAAGAGCACGGTGCCATCGGGAGCCACGACATCCTCAATGAAGCAACGGCCGACGAGGTCGGTGTTGAGATCGGTGGTGCCGGGGATGATGAGGTTGTAGGTGACGCCCTCGTGCGTACCGCAGTCCTCCTCGCGGACGATGACGTCCTGGGCCACGTCGACCAGACGACGGGTCAGGTAACCAGAGTCCGAGGTGTGGGATGCGGTATCGACCAGGCCCTTACGGGCGCCGTAGGTCGAAATGAAGTACTCGAGCGGCAGCAGGCCCTCGCGGAAGTTCGCCTTAATGGGAAGGTCGATCGTCTCGCCGGACATGTCTGCCATCAGACCACGCATGCCGCCGAGCTGACGCAGCTGGGTCTTAGAACCACGGGCGCCGGAGTCGGCCATCATGTACAGCGGGTTCTCCTCGTCGAACATGTCGAGCATGAGCGCTGCGACCTTGTCGGTACAAGCGGTCCACTCGTTAACGACTTCGATGTGGCGCTCCGTCTCGTTGATGAAGCCCTCCTCGAAGTACTCGTTGATCTGGTCGACGTTGGCCTGGGCGCGATCGAGCAGCTCCTGCTTCTCGGCAGGGATGAGAGCGTCCCACACCGAGATGGTGAGGCCGGCGCGGGTAGCGTAGTGGAAGCCGGAGTACTTGATGGCGTCGAGGATCGGACCGACCTTGGCCTCGGGGTAACGATCGCAGCAGTCGGCAACCAGCTTGGCCACGTCGCCCTTGACCATCTTGTAGTTCATGAACTCGTAGTCTTCGGGCAGGCACTGGCGGTTGAAGATGATGCGGCCGATAGAGGTCTCGAAGCGCGCGGTCTTGTTGCCGGTGACGTCGTAGTCGACGAACTCGTTCTTGCCGTTCTTGACGCGGAAGATACGGGTACCGTCCTCGTTGATGACGTTGGCGTTCTCGGCGGACACGCGGACCTGGATCTTGGCCTGCATGTCGACCTCGGAGCGGCAGTCATAGGCGTGCAGCGCGTCGTCGAAGCTGGCGAACACGTGGTTCTCGCCCGGCAGACCGTCGCGGACCTGGGTCAGGTAGTACACACCGATGATCATGTCTTGCGAGGGGATGTTGACCGGCTTGCCGGATGCCGGCGAGCGCAGGTTGTTCGCAGAAAGCATGAGCACGCGGGCCTCAGCCTGAGCCTGGCTGGACAGCGGCACGTGAACAGACATCTGGTCGCCGTCGAAGTCTGCGTTGAAGGGCGAGCAGACCAGCGGGTGCAGGTGGATAGCCTTGCCCTCGACCAGCACCGGCTCAAAGGCCTGGATGGACAGACGGTGCAGAGTCGGTGCACGGTTGAGCAGCACGACGCGGCCGTCGATGACCTCTTCGAGGATGTCCCACACAAAGGTGGCACCGCGGTCGATAGCGCGCTTGGCGCCCTTGATGTTCTCGACCTTGCCAAGCTCGACCAGGCGCTTCATGACGAAGGGCTTGAAGAGCTCCAGCGCCATGGTCTTGGGCAGACCGCACTGGTGCAGCAGCAGCTTGGGGTCGGTAACGATTACCGAACGGCCGGAGTAGTCGACACGCTTGCCCAGCAGGTTCTGACGGAAACGACCCTGCTTGCCCTTGAGGGCCTCGGCGAGCGACTTGAGCGGGCGACCGCCACGGCCAGAGACCGGGCGACCACGACGGCCATTGTCGAACAGGGCGTCCACGGACTCCTGGAGCATGCGCTTCTCGTTGTTCACGATGATCGCGGGGGCGTCCAGGTCGAGCAGGCGCTTGAGTCGGTTGTTACGGTTGATCACGCGGCGATACAGGTCGTTGAGGTCGGACGCGGCGAAGCGGCCGCCGTCGAGCTGGACCATCGGGCGCAGATCGGGCGGAATGACCGGGATGACGTCCAGGATCATGTTCGCGGGGCTGTTACCGCCCTTCAGGAAGGCGTCAACGACCTCAAGGCGCTTGACAGCCTTCTCGCGCTTCTGCTTCTGGGAGTCCTCGTCGGCGATGATGGCCTTGAGCTTCTCGGCCTCGGAGGGGAGGTCGATGGCAGCGAGCAGGTCGCGGACGGCCTCGGCACCCATGCCACCCTTGAAGTACATGGAGTAGTAACGGGTCATCTCACGGAACAGCGGCTCATCGGAAATGAGGTCGCGCTCGCTGAGCTTCATGAAGGCGTTGAAGGCGTCCGTGCGGAGCTGCTTCTCGTCCTTGCACTCTTCCTCGATGTCGACGATGCCAGAGGCGATCTCCTCGGGGGTCAGCGGCTCCTCGTCGGAGAACTCGTCAAAGTTCTCGGGGTTGCCCTGCTCCTTGAGGGACTCGATCTGGCGGGCGCACTCGGCATCGATCTCTTCCAGATCGGCGGCGAGCTCCTCGCGCAGGTCGTCGGCGTCGGCCTCGCGGGCCTCATAGTCAACCTCGGTGATGATGTAGCTGGCGAAGTACAGAACCTTCTCGAGGTCCTTGGACTTGATGTCGAGCATACGGCTCATCGGGAAGCTCGTGGGGCTCTTGAAGTACCAGATGTGGGACACGGGAGCGGCAAGCTCAATGTGACCCATGCGGTCGCGACGCACCTTGGCCGAGGTGACCTCGACGCCGCAGCGCTCGCAGACGATGCCCTTAAAGCGGATGCCCTTGTACTTGCCGCAGGAGCACTCCCAGTCCTTGGCGGGACCGAAGATCTTCTCGCAGAACAGGCCGTCCTTCTCAGGCTTGAGGGTACGGTAATTGATGGTCTCCGGCTTCTTGACCTCACCGTGCGACCAGGAACGGATCTGGTCGGCGGAGGCAAGGGAGATCTTTACCGAGTCAAAATCAGTAGCTTCGAAATCTGCCACAGTCAACTACTCCTTATCAGTGGTCGTGGCGGCGACAGCCTCGGGTGCCTCGGCGGTCTCGGCATCCTGGGCCTCGACGTCGGTGTCAACGCCGGCGAGCGCAGCCAGGTCGTCGAGAGCAGAGGTCTCCTCGGCGGTCACAGGGGCGGAGGCGTCCTCGTCGGCATCGTGCATGGGCTCGATGTCCAGTGCGAGGGAACGGATCTCCTTGACGAGAACCTTGAAGGACTCGGGGATACCCGGAACCGGGACGTTCTCGCCCTTGACGATGGACTCGTAGGTCTTGACGCGGCCCACGGTATCGTCGGACTTGACGGTCAGGATCTCCTGCAGGACGTTGGACGCACCGTACGCGTACAGTGCCCAAACTTCCATCTCGCCGAAGCGCTGGCCGCCGAACTGGGCCTTGCCGCCCAGAGGCTGCTGGGTAACCAAGCTGTAAGGGCCGGTCGAACGGGCGTGGATCTTGTCGTCGACCATGTGGCCGAGCTTGAGGATGTAGGACGTACCCACGGTAATGGGCTCACGGAACTCCTCGCCGGTGCGGCCGTCGAACAGACGGGTCTTGCCGCGCTCGTCAAGCTGGGTGACGAACTCGGGGCGCATGTGATCGCCAAAGGCAGCGGTGGCCTTGTTGAGCATGTTCTTGTTGGCACGACGAATGACCTCGGCGATCTCGTCCTCCTTGGCGCCGTCGAAGACGGGCGTGGCGGTGAAGAACGGACCGGGGACGTACTTGTCGGAGTCGGCCTGCTCGGTATCCCAACCGCAGGCAGCAGCCCAGCCAAGGTGGCACTCGAGCAGCTGGCCGACGTTCATACGCGAAGGAACGCCCAGCGGGTTGAGGATAACGTCGATCGGGGTACCGTCAGCCATGTAGGGCATGTCCTCGACCGGCAGAACGTTACAGATAACACCCTTGTTGCCGTGGCGGCCGGCGATCTTATCGCCCTGCTGGATCTTACGACGCTGGGCGACGTAGACGCGCACCTGCTCGTTGACGCCGGGGGCCAGATCGTCGCCGTTCTCGCGGCTGAAGCGGACGACGTCGATGACGCGGCCGTAAGCGCCGTGAGGCATCTTAAGGGAGGTGTCGCGGACGTCATGGGCCTTGGCACCGAAGATGGCGCGCAGCAGGCGCTCCTCGGCGGTCAGAGCGCTCTCGCCCTTAGGCGTGACCTTGCCGACCAGGATGTCGCCAGGGCCGACCTCAGCGCCGATGCGGATGATGCCGTCCTCGTCGAGGTTGGCAAGCATATCCTCGGAGAGGTTCGGGATCTCGCGGGTGATCTCCTCGGGACCGAGCTTGGTGTCGCGGGCATCGATCTCGTGACGGGTGATGTTAATGGTCGTCAGCAGGTCCTCGGCCACCAGGCGCTCGGACACGACGATACCGTCCTCGTAGTTGAAGCCTTCCCACGGCATGTATGCCACGGTGAGGTTCTGGCCCAGTGCGAGCTCGCCATGATCGGTCGAAGGACCGTCAGCCAGGGGCTCGCCCTGCTCAACGGTGTCACCGACGCGCACGAGCGGACGGTGGTTGATGCAGGTGGACTGGTTGGAGCGCTGGTACTTGGCAAGGTGATACTCGTCCATGCCGCCGGCATGCTTGACGATGATCTTGGCGGCGTCGGCAAAGATGACCTCGCCGGCGTTCTTGGCCAGGGTGACCTCGCCGGAGTCCAGAGCGGCGCGGCGCTCCATGCCGGTACCGACATAGGGAGCGGCGGGGTGAACCAGCGGCACGGCCTGACGCTGCATGTTGGCGCCCATCAGCGTACGCTTGGCGTCGTCGTGCTCCAGGAACGGGATCAGCGTGGCTGCGACGGAGAGCATCTGACGCGGCGAGACGTCCATGTAGTCGACGTCCTCGACGGGCACGTCGGCGGGAGCGCCGAAGGAGCCGTCGAAGTCGCGGGTACGGGCGATCACGGTGTGCGGACGGACAATCTTGCCCTCGGCATCGGTCGTGATGAACTCGTTGGTCTTGGGATCGAGCGGCGTGTTGGCCGGCGCGATGACGTGCTTCTCTTCCTCGTCAGCGGTCATCCAGTCGATCTGGTCGGTGGCAACGCCGTTCTCGACGCGACGGAACGGGGCCTCGATGAAGCCATACTCGTTGACGCGGGCGTAGAGGGCGAGCGAGCCGATCAGGCCGATGTTGGGGCCTTCGGGGGTCTCGATCGGGCACATGCGGCTGTAGTGCGAGTTGTGAACGTCGCGGACGGCCGTCGGCACGTTGGTGCGGCGGCTGGAGCCGGACTTGTGGCCGGCAAGACCACCAGGGCCGAGTGCGGACAGACGGCGCTTGTGGGTCAGACCGGTCAGAGGGTTCGCCTGGTCCATGAACTGCGAGAGCTGCGAGGAACCGAAGAACTCCTTGATGGAGGCCACGATCGGGCGGATGTTGATGAGCGACTGCGGGGTGATCTCGTCAATGTCCTGGGAGCTCATGCGCTCACGGACGACGCGCTCCATACGGCTCATGCCGATACGGAACTGGTTGGCGACGAGCTCGCCGACGGTGCGGATACGGCGGTTGCCAAAGTGGTCGATGTCGTCGACCTTGAAGCCCTGCTCGCCGGCAGCGAGGGACAGCAGGTAGCGCAGCGTCGCGACGATATCCTCGTCGGTGAGCACCGTGACCTCTTCCTCGGTGGTGAGGTTGAGCTTCTTGTTGACCTTGTAACGACCGACGCGGGCCAGGTCGTAGCGCTGCGGGTTAAAGAGCAGACCCTCGAGCAGGCTGCGGGAAGCGTCCACGGTGGGAGGCTCACCCGGGCGCAGACGACGGTAGATCTCGATGAGGGCGTCCTCGCGAGTGAGGGCGGTGTCGCGCTCCAGGGTACGCTTGATCACATCGGAGTTGCCGAGCAGCTCGATGATGTCGTCGTTGGTGACGGCGATGCCAAGGGCGCGCAGGAACATCGTGGCGCTCTGCTTGCGCTTACGGTCGATGGAGACCATGAGCTGGTCGCGCTTGTCGACCTCAAACTCAAGCCAGGCACCGCGGGACGGGATGATCTGGGCCTTGTAGATCTGCTTGCCCGAATCCATCTCGGAGCTGTAGTACACGCCCGGGGAGCGGACGAGCTGCGAGACGACGATACGCTCGGTACCGTTGATGATGAAGGTGCCCTGATCGGTCATCATGGGGAAGTCGCCCATAAAGACGAGCTGCTCTTTGATCTCGCCGGTCTCCTTGTTGGTGAGACGGACGTCGGTCAGAAGCGGGGCCTGATAGGTCATGTCCTTCTCGCGGCACTCCTCGACGGTGTGCGCGGGGTCGCCGAACTGATGCTCGCCGAAGGTAACCTCGAGAACATGGTTCTGGCTTTGGATGGGGCTGGATTCCTTGAACGCCTCACGAAGGCCCTCGTCCTTAAAACGCTCAAAGGATTCCCTTTGAACAGAGATAAGGTTGGGGAGCTCCATGGCCTCCGGGATTTTCCCGAAGCTGACGCGCTTGCGCTCAGTGGCAGTGTATGCGTAGGTCACCAGGTTTTTCCTCCTTCACGGAAATGCTCGGTGGGTTGGCGAGGCATAGCTTCGCCAGTTATCGCAACCTAATAGTTTATCAGGTACCGACCGTTGGGCAAGAAAAGCCTTGACGCGATTGAGTTTTTGGAGTAGCAAAGTTTTTCGACAGAAAATGCGCAGGTAGATGCATGTATATCGAACACCTGTTCATATATTTTCTGTGAACAGAGAGCCAGCAATCGCAGCTCTTATAAAAAACGGGCGCGAACCGAAGTCCGCGCCCGTAAATGTCGATGCCCGAAGGCTTACTTGCGCATCAATCCGCCGCGCTCGTCGATGGCGTCCCAGAAGGCGCTGGCAAAGCGGGGGTCGCTTGCAGCCATGAGGGCGTTGGTGGCCATCCAGCCAGAGGGAGTGCCGGTGTCGTAGCCCGACAGCGGGTCGATGACGACTGCATACATGGCCTCGCGGTCGAGCGAACGGGCCATGGCGTCGGTGAGCTGGATCTCGCCGCCCTTGCCGGCCTGCTGATCTGCCAGCAGGTCCATGACCAGCGGGCTCAGCAGGTAGCGACCGACGATGTACAGGTTGGACGGAGCCGCCTCGGGAGCGGGCTTCTCGACCAGACCGCCGATGCGCCAGACAGCGCCCGGCTCTGCATCGGCAACGTCCTCGGCGCCCTCGAGCGAACCGACGCGCTCGCCGGCGATAACGCCGTAGCGGCTGACTTCCTCGGGCGAGCAAGCAGCGACGGCGATAACCGAAGCTCCACCGTGCTCCTTGGAAACGGCGAGCATCTTGTCGCAGATGTCGCGATTAGGCACAACGTAGTCGCCCAGAAGAACCAGGAAGTTCTCCCCTGCCACGGCGTCGCCAGCAGAGCGGATAGCATGGCCGAGGCCCTTGGGCTCGTACTGATAACGGAAGTCGACCGGCATACCGCCCGCATGGGCGACGGCGTCGGCGTAGGCGTCCTTACCGCGCTCGCGCAGCAGATTCTCGAGCGAGCGATCGGGCTGGAAGTAGCTCAGCAGCTCGGGCTTACCGGGAGAGGTAACGATGATGGCGTCATCGACCTCCTCGGGGTCGAGCGCCTCCTCGACGACATACTGAATGACCGGCTTGTCGAGCACCGGCAGCATCTCTTTGGGCGTGCACTTGGTGCCAGGCAGAAAACGCGTGCCAAGACCGGCGGCGGGGATGATTGCCTTCATGTTATTCAAGGATCCTTTCGCAGGCGCAGAATGCGCCCTGTGCGTGCGGCACGGCGGCCGCAGACCAAATTGCGATACCGAAGTATCTTACCGCCGGAGACATACGTCGCCGTAAGGCAAACGCAATTCTTCAGCAGGTCAACGCAAATTATTGCTCGAATGGTGCAATTTTACGCCCCAGCGGTAACGGGAATGGCACGGCGAAGACAACGATGCTCTGCGTGCCGAGCAATGGGAATGAGGAGCCAAAAACAAAAAAGACGGGGCTCGCAATGCGAACCCCGTCTGCAAAGAAATCTGGCGAGAAAGCCTGATTACTTGAGGGTGACAGCAGCGCCAGCAGCCTCGAGCTTCTCCTTGGCAGCCTCGGCGTCCTCCTTCTTGGCACCCTCGAGAACAGCCTTGGGAGCGCCCTCGACGACCTCCTTGGCCTCCTTCAGGCCAAGGTTGGTGAGCTCACGGACGGCCTTGATGACCTGGATCTTGTTGTCGCCGAAGCCCTCGAGCACGACGTCAAACTCGGTCTTCTCCTCGGCCTCAGCAGCGCCAGCAGCGGGAGCGGCGACAACGGCAGCAGGAGCAGCGGCGGAAACGCCGAAGGTGTCCTCGATAGCCTTAACGAGCTCGGAAGCCTCGAGAAGGGTCATTTCCTTAAGAGCATCGATGATCTCATCGGTGGTAAGCTTAGCCATTTCTAAGTCCTTTCGGTTTCCGTGCGGATGCACGGAGATCAGTTAAAACACGGCGCGAATGCGCCAGGGGTGCGGCGTTGCCGCCGCGGGTGAAAACAGCGACTAGGCTGCCTTCTGCTCGGAGACCTGCTGGATCGAACGAGCGAGACCAGAGGAAACGCCGTTGACGCAGACAGCGATGTCGCGAGCGAAACCGGAGATGAGACCGGCAATCTGGCCGAGAAGCTGATCCTTGGTGGGCAGCTCGGCGATAGCCTTAACATCATCAGCGGAAACGGCCTTGCCGTCGGAGATACCGCCCTTGATCTCAAGGACGCCCTTGGACTGAGCAGAGAAGTCCTTAAGGGCCTTAGCGGCCTCGACCGGCTCGGACTCGTAGAACACATAAGCGACGGGGCCGGCGAGGATCTCGTCGAGCTCGGGCTGCTCCTGGTTCTTGAGAGCGATCTTGACCAGGTTGTTCTTGTAGACCTTCATCTCGGCGCCGCACTCGCGAAGCTGATGACGCAGCTCCTGAGCCTGCTTAACCGTCAGACCGTTGTAGTTGACGACGAACAGACCGGCGTTCTCGGCGATACGGGACTCGATCTCTGCAACCTTGTCGATTTTGTACTGCTGGGGCATGAATTACACCTCCTCGAATTCTTTCCGGGCACGGTCCGCCACAAGGACGTGACGGGGGCATGTCCAAAAAGAAAGCCCCCGCGCTGCATGAGCGACGGGGGCGAGAAGACATATCTACTCGACCACCTCGGCTGGCGGGAAGTCCCATTAAGCTCGCGGGTAAGACCCGTTTGCGCCGGCTGTCTCTGGCAGCGGATTCGTGCGTGAACCGAAAGTATTATGGCGGGGACCCCGGCGTCGGTCAACGGGCGCGAGGATTCGTACACAAACCCTGCATACGCTCCGGCCCGAGGGGACGGGTCGAGATTTTCGCTCGGTCAAGTCCTGGGCTCGCACGAAGGCCACATTAAGTGGCCTTCGGCTCGTGCGGAATCTACGAAAATTTCGACCCGTCCCCTCGGGCCAGAGCTACGGTAACTTTACTGCGAATCTTCGCGCCCGTTGAGCGACGCGCCCCACGCATGCCCTTATGTCGGTGGGCTGATGTGTTGCGTCTCTGAGGACTACAAGGTTGAAACGAAGTTTGACAGGCGGCGGAGACCTTCGTCCAGATTTTTGTCGGAGACGCAGTAGCTTAGGCGGATGTGGCCTTCGGTTCCGAAGCAGTCTCCCGGGACTAGGGCTACGTTTGCTTCTTTGATGGCTTTGATGCAGAAGTCTTCGCTGGTTAGGCCGAACTTTTTGATGCTCGGGAAAGTATAGAAGGCTCCTGCGGGCTCTACTACGTCGAGGCCCATGGCGTTTAAGGCTTCGAGTACGCGCTCGCGGCGGGCTCGGTAGACTTTGAGCATGGGGGTTGGGTCGACGGTGAGGGCTCGGGCTGCGGCGTCCATTTCGAAGGAGACGGCGCTCGATACTAGGTATTGGTGGGCTTTTGCGATCTCGGCGATGACGGGTGTTGCTGCCGCGAGCCAGCCCAAACGCCAGCCGGTCATGGCCCAGGGCTTGGAGAAGCTCTCGATGACGACCGTCTGCTCACGCAGCTCCGGGTGACGCTGGGCAAAGCGCTCGTAGCCATCCACATAAACCAGGCGGTTGTATACGTCGTCGCAGACCACGTAGATGCCCGCCTCCTCCGCCACGCGCGCCACGGCGTCGAGCGACGCCGTGTTGAGGATGCAACCCGTAGGATTGTTGGGCGAGCAGATGACGATGGCCTTGGTCGCCGGCGTCACGCAAGCACGAAGCGCATCCTCATCGATCTGGAATTGCGCGGGCTCCGTATCCAAAAAGACTGCTTTGGCGTGGTTGGCCACGACGATGCTCTCGTACAGGCCAAAGGCCGGCGTGGGGATAATGACCTCGTCGCCGGGGTTGAGCATAGCCATGAATGTTGCCGACAGCGCCTCGGTCGCACCGTCGGTCAGGATGACCTCATCGGCGGAAAACGCCAGGCCCGCGTCATCCATATATTTGGACAGTGCATCACGCAGGGCGGGGCGACCGTTGTTGGGCGGATAGTGCGTGTCACCGCGGTCCAGTGCGGCGGTCACCTCGGCGCTAATCACATCGGGCGTGGGAAAATCGGGCTCGCCGAGCGCGAGCGCGATGCACCCCGGATGCTGGGCGGCGAGCGCGTTAATCCGGCGGATACCGGAGGGCTTGAGCGTGGCAAGCGAGGTATTCATGGACAGACGCATGGCGTTCCTTTCGTAAGGGTTGCACTAGGATAGCGCGGCGGGGCGCCACCAGACGGTGTAACCTAAACGGAAACGAGCCGGAAAGGAGATGGCATGGAGACGACCGCGCGCGGCGATGTACCAAAAACGCTGCAAACCATTGCGTATATCAGCATTCCCAATAGCGCCGATCTTGAGTTTTTGCTCTGGGACCTGCAGGATGCCATCGCCGCCTATGCTCAACTTTCCGGCACCGCACTCCCCCGCCCGGTCGACTTGAAGGCAAATGACGCCGGCAGCGTTGCCGATGGCATCGTGCTGGCCATTGAAGATGTGGCTGACGATGAGACGTTGACAGCCATCGAGCAGGCGCTTGAGCGCTTTGGCGGTACGGGAACGCGCGTCTATGTCGCGATTCGAGCCGCACAAGAGGGCACTGAGCAGGCGCGTGGGACCGCCGTTCGCCTGCACAAGGCATGTGAGCGCCATGGCCAATTGTGGTGTGGCGGCGTTGCCATCTGCGCCGGCAGCGGCATTGCGGCGCTTCGTCGCTCTCCGCGCATGGGACTCTTGCGGCGACCGTTTTCTGAGGCCATGGACAAGCTCGTGGGCGCCGTGCGCATGGGCTGCTCCGTCAAGCATGCACAGCGACTTGGCGGCGGCAATGCCGCCAACGTCGACGCCGACGGCATGGTTTGCGCCGAGCCAGCCGTGCCCGCGCCGATCTGGCGAGGCGTTCTGAAACGTCTGGGCGCCCACGCTCAAACAAAAATCTAAATTAAATTACAGCCCAGTCAACGGCCTCGCGCCAGCGCTCGACAAGGCGTTCCAGGCGCCATGCCGCATTGGCGGGACTTGTCGACGGCAGAACGATGGCCGGCAGCCCGGTGCGCTCTTGTAGATAGCGCTTGTAGAGCCGCCCTGCCGTGCCGCCGTTACAGACAACGACCTCGATAGGAGCTGCGCCGGTAATGCGCTCGACATGCGCCGGAACGACGTTTTTGATGCTGGCGTCACTCGAACCCTTAATGTCGCAGCTCTCGATCACATCCCACAGGGCCACGCCGCCGTTCAGCAGCATGGACCGCTTGGCGGCAATGGAGGCATCAAGCGTCGCGGGCTCACCGCTTGCCAAAGGGTCGCCCTCGTTGGGCGGCACAGGCACACCGAGGCACGCGGCCATCACGCGCCAAAAGCGATTCTGAGGGTTGCCGTAATAAAAGGAATTGGCGCGCGAAAGCACCGAGGGAAACGACCCGAGCACCAAAACGCGCGAGTGCTCGTCAAACACGGGCTCAAACCCATGCTCAATATGTTGATAGCCCTCGTCAGATACGGCCATGGGCTAGGCTCTCAACAGATAGCGCACCTCGTAGGGTGCAAGCTCAAGGGTACCCGTCAGCTCGACCGTGGGCGCATCGTCGGCAAGCAGGTCGACGAAGGACCCGTTGAGCTCGCCGGCGCCAAAGGTGTAAGGCTCACCCACAGCATTCACCGCCACGAGTACCGTCGCGCCGTCACAAGCGCGCTCGAACAGCAGCTGCTTGTTCTGGATCACCACGTTGCGATAGGCACCGTAGTTGAGAGCACGGGCAGCCGCGTCGTCGGCCGAGCGAAGGTGCGCAAGCTGCGTGATGAACGCCGTCAGCTCGTTGGGCGCAGGCTCATTGAGCGCAGGTCGCAGCGCCCAGTCGCCATCGGGGCCACCCTTTTCGCCGGCAATTCCCCACTCGCTGCCATAGTAGACGCACGGGATGCCCGGCATGCCAAAGAGCATGCCGTAGGCGGGACGCAGACACGACTTGTCGGTGAGGATACTTGCCAGGCGCGGCACATCGTGGTTGTCGACAAACGACAGCAGATGTTTGCCGCGGTAGATGCACCACGGATCGCCGCCAAACTGGCGGTGCAGCGAATGGGCGATCTCGAACATGTTGACCGAGTTAAAGCTGGAGTACAGGCCCTTGTAGCACTCGTAGTTGGTGCAGGAGTCGAGCATCTCGTCGTTGACGATTTGGTTGTAGTCGCCGTGGAGCGTCTCGCCGATCAGCACAAAGTCGGGCTTGAGCTCACGGGTAAAGGCGTGCAGGCGGCGCATAAAGTCGCGGTCGAGCATATAGGCAACGTCCAGGCGCAGGCCGTCGACGCCAAAGACCTCGGCCCAGCGGCGCACGGACTCGAGCAGGTAATCGACCACAGCGGGATTTTGCAGGTTGAGCTTCACAAGCTCAAAATGGCCTTCCCAGCCCTCGTACCAAAAGCCATCGCCATAGCAGGAATCGCCGTCAAAGCTAATGTGGAACCAGTCCTTGTACGGCGAGTCCCACTTGCGCTCCTGCACATCGCGGAAGGCCCAAAAACCGCGGCCGACGTGGTTGAAGACGGCATCGAGCACCACGCGGATGCCATGGGCATGCAGCGTGTCGCATACGGCGGCAAAGTCGGCGTCCCCACCCAGGCGACGGTCGATATGGCGCAGGCTGCGTGTATCGTAGCCGTGGCTATCAGATTCGAGCGGTGGGTTGATGAGCACAGCGCCAACGCCGAGTTCCTGCATGTAGTCGGCCCATTGGGCGACCTTCATGATAGGAGCATCGGGGTTGGGCGCGGCGTTGGCAGCCTGGGCGAGCTCACCCTCGGCAACGGGCGCGGCGTTTTCGCGCGGAGCCCCGCAAAAGCCCAGCGGATAGATCTGATAGAACGTCGTCTCGTATGCCCACATAACAGCCTCCCGGTAAGCTCAACACAACGACATCCATTGTATGCCCAGCTTGTATCCTCTCCCCCAAAATAAGTTGCGGTGGAATAGTTCCTGTCTGGGCCTTCAGAAGCCTTAAACAGGAACTATTCCACCGCAACTGATGAGGGGACGTGATTAGGCGACGGGCTTGGCGCGGCGGATGGCCGGAAACAGCACGGTGATGGCGAGGATGACGCCCACGACGGCAATCGCCCCGCCCACAAAGCCGATCCAGGCGATACCGGGACCCGAAACCACGGCTCCGCCGATCGCGGTACCCGTGCCGATACCGAGGTTGAACAGGCCCGAGAAGATCGACATGGCGACGGCCGACGAATCTGCCGGCGTGTGCTTGATGAGCTCGGCCTGAAACGCCACGTTAAAGGCCGTGGCGCAGCAACCCCACAGTGCGCAGACGGCAAGCACTGTCACGAGCGACGATGCGGCCGGCCCCATGAGCAGCAGGGCCACCGGCACGCCGGAGAGCGTGATAGCAAGGAACGGAAAACGGTGCCCGTCGAACAGGCGGCTGAACAGCCAGCTGCCCACCAAGCCGGAACAGCCAAACGCCGTCAGCGTCATGGTGATGGCGCCCGCATCGACGTGCGCGACCTGCGCCAGGAAGGGCTCGATATAGCTGTAGCTTGCGTAATAGCCGGTCGCCATGAAGACCGTGACTGCGTAGAGCGCGATGAGGAGCGGGTTCTTGAGCAGCTCGGGCAGCTGTTTGACGGTAAAGCGCTCACCCGCCGGCATGGCCGGGAACACCGCTGCCTGGTAGACGACCGCGATGGCTGAGAGGCCCCCGACCACGGCAAACGTCATGCGCCAGCCCACGGCCAAGCCAATGGCGCGACCGAGAGGCAGGCCAAAGATCTGCGCGATGGACGAGCCCGTGGCGATCATGCTGATGGCGAGCGCGCCGTGGCGAGTGTCGACCAGGCGCGAGGCCATAATCGAGGCGACTGACCAGAACACGGCATGTGCGCAAGCGACCACCAGGCGCGCGCAGACCAGGATGGGATAGGTCGGCGCCACAGCGGACAGGAACTGACCGAGCGAGAACACGGCAAGCACGCCCAGCAGCATCCGCTTAAACTCGAAACGCGAAGCGAACACCATGAGCGGCAACGACAGCAGCATGACGCCCCAGGCATAGACCGAGATCATGATGCCCGCCTGGGCCTCGGTGAGCGAGAACGACGCGGCGATATCAGTCAAAAGGCCGATGGGCATAAACTCCGACGTGTTGAACACGAACGCACAGCAGGTGAGCCCGACGAGTGGGAGCCACTGCCTGAGCGTGATGCCGTCTTGCCTTGCCTGAGTCATATATAACGTCTCCAATCGTTTTGAGCGGAGGCGATTATATAGCAACGGCCCCGCATCCGTCAGTACAGAAGCGGGGCCGAAAACAATTCGATACACAGAGGTTGCGTCGTCAATTCATAACTAAGCCAACCCCAGCAATATGCCCGCCGAATGCACGACAAACGCCACGATCCAGGCAACGGCGACCTGAAACGCGAATACGGCCACGGCATAGCGCGCGCCCAACTCGCTCTTGACAGCGCCGATAGCGGCCACGCAAGGCGGGTACAGCAGCGTAAAGACCAAGAACACGTAGGCGGTAAACGGCGAAAACATGGTTGACAATGCCGCGGGCGAGGTTGCACCCAAAAGCACCGTGAGTGTCGAGATGACACTCTCCTTGGCGATAAGTCCGGTGACGAGCGCCGTCGAGGCGCGCCAGTCGCCAAAGCCGAGTGGGGCCAACACCGGCGCGATGATGCTACCCAGACCGGCAAGTAGACTCTGCGACTGATCGGCGACCACATTAAAGCGAATGTCGAACGTCTGAAGGAACCAGATGACCACGGTAGCGGCAAAGATAATGGTAAAAGCCTTGGTAATAAAGTCCTTGGCCTTATCCCATGCCAGCATCACCGTCGTCTTGACGCTCGGCAGGCGGTAATTGGGGAGCTCCATGATAAACGGCACCGGGTCGCCCTTAAATGCCGTGCGGTTGAGCACCAAAGCCGCGATGCAGCCGACCACGATACCGATCAGATAGAGCGAGACCATGGCGGGAACCGTCGCCTGCGGGAAAAAAGCCCCGCACAGCAAGCCGTAAACCGGCAGCTTGGCTGAGCAGCTCATAAACGGCGTGAGCATGACCGTCATCTTGCGGTCGTGCTCGGATGGGAGCGTACGGGTCGACATGATAGCCGGCACGGTGCAGCCAAAACCGACGAGCATGGGCACGAAGCTGCGGCCCGACAGGCCAAAGCGACGCAGCACCTTATCCATGACAAAGGCTACGCGTGCCATGTAGCCGGAGTCTTCCAGAATGGAGAGGAACAAGAAGAGCACGACGATAATCGGTAGGAAGGTCAGCACGCTGCCCACACCCGTAAGTACGCCGTCGACAGCCAGTGAGCGCACCACGTCGTTGGTTCCGAATGCCTTGAGGCCCGCATCGGCCGAGGCGATGATGGCAGCGATACCGTCCTCCATGAGTCCCTGCAACGCCGCGCCAATCACGCCAAACGTCAGCCAAAAGACGAGGCCCATGATCACCAGAAACGCCGGAATGGCTGTGTAACGACCTGTCAGGATGCGGTCAATCTTGACGGAGCGCACGTGCTCGCGGCTCTCGTGCGGCTTGACGACGCAACGCCCGCACACGTCGCCGATAAAGCTAAAACGCATATCGGCCAGCGCAGATAGGCGGTCGGTGCCGGCCTCGCCCTCCATCTGGGTAATGATGTGCTCGATAGCGTCGAGCTCGTTGCGATCCAGGTGAAGCGCCTCGGTTACCAGCTCATCGCCCTCGACCAGCTTGGTCGCCGCAAAGCGCACCGGAATGTGCGCCGTCACGGCATGGTCCTCGATCAGGTTAGCAATACCGTGGATGCAGCGATGCAGCGCACCGCCGTCCGGGCCGTCGGGCGCACAAAAGTCCAGGCGACCAGGGCGCTCGCGGAACCGTGCCACGTGCAGGGCGTGGTCCACCAACTCGCCGATGCCCTCGTTGCGGGCAGCGCTAATGGGGACAACGGGCACGCCCAACAGGCTCTCGAGCAGGTTGACGTCCACGGCGCCGCCGTTGGCGGTCACCTCGTCCATCATGTTGAGCGCGATGACCATAGGACGGTCAAGCTCCATGAGCTGCAGTGTCAGGTACAGGTTACGCTCGATGTTGGTGGCGTCAATGATGTCGATGATGGCGTCCGGGCGCTCGTCAAGGATGAACTGACGGCTCACGACCTCTTCGCCTGTGTACGGCGACAGGGAGTAAATGCCGGGCAGGTCGGTAACGCTCGCCTCGGGATGGTTACGGATGGTGCCATCTTTGCGGTCGACCGTCACGCCGGGAAAGTTACCGACGTGCTGGTTGGAGCCCGTCAGCTGGTTGAATAACGTGGTCTTGCCGCAGTTTTGGTTGCCGGCGAGGGCAAAGTGCAGCGGCGCGCCCTCGGGCACGGCCGTCTTTGCCGCACGGGGCGAATACGTCCCCTCGCCCAGGGCCGGATGCTCCGTCGTGCCGATTGCGGCGTTAGCGCGCGGACCCGTATCGGTGTCGTGAATACCCACGAGCTCGATGCGAGCGGCATCGTCCTTGCGCAGCGTCAACTCGTAGCCACGTAGGCGGATCTCGAGCGGGTCACCCATGGGGGCGTACTTCATCATGGTGACTTCGGTGCCCGGCGTTAGACCCATGTCCAAAATATGCTGTCGGAGTGCCTGATCGTCCGATGCCACCGATGCGACAACGGCGTCCTTTCCAATCTCGAGTGTATCGAGCTTCACGTCCGTGCTCCTCCCCCGGCGCCCGCAGGGCGTTGTATTTATGTTCACCATGGCTAACCGTTTGCCATGGCTAACCAATTTTAAGCTTACATGATAGCGTGAACACACAACGACGTTCAATCGACAGATCGGTGCAAGGGGAATTCTGGGCCATTGCTTCCCAGACGGGCCTGTTGCGGAAACCGAATCCCACTCCGGAACACCTAAACGGGACGGGCTTTCCGGTTGAGGCATCTAGCGGAAACTGCAGCCCGGAATCGGCGCTCAGACTGGGATGCGATTTCCCGATCGAGCCCCTCGGGGAAACTGCGACCCGGAATCTGCGCCCAAAACGGGTCACGATTTCCCAAACGGGACGTGGTTTCCCGCGGGAGCAGAAACAGCCGCCCGCTCCCTCGACAAAATGATCCATTTTCCTCCGTCTCCAACAGATCAAAACGAAGTTGCGGTGGAATAGTTCCTGTTTAAAGCCCCGTGACTTTAATTGGAACTATTTCACCGCAAGTTATGAGGGACGGGATGGGGCTGGCCCTCTTACTCTTACAGATGGCGCTCCAGGAAGCGGAAGGCTAGGCGGATCCAGGGACGGACTGCCGCCTGCTTGTCCTCGTTGTCGACCGCGGTGTTGGCGTTGCCGAGCGAAAGGCCGTGACCACCCTGGTCGAAGACGTGCATCTCGCATGCAACGCCCTCCTCGGCCATGCGCTGCGCAAACGGGTAGACCTGCGCGATCGGCGCCGTCTTGTCGTCGGACACGCCCCACACAAAGGTCGGTGGCATCTGACGCGAAACATGCGTGGTGGGGCAGATGTCGGCCAGATGCTCGTCAGTTGCCTCGCCGCCCGTCACCATCGACAGGTAGTCGTTGAGCAAATCGCGCCCCGTCTTGCCGCCCGTCTTGGGCACACGCAAGTCAATGCGCGGATCGCGCGTCTGCATGTCACGCACATAGGCAAAGTCGAGCAATGGATAGCCCAGCACCACGGCATCGGGACGAATGTCGTCCGGACGCGCCCCGGCAAGTGCCGCGAAGGGGCCGGTCTTCCACTGTGTTGCCAGCGAGGCGCAAATCATGCCGCCAGCAGAAAAGCCCACGACGCACACGCGCTTAGGATCGACATGCCACTCGTCGGCGTTGGCGCGCACCGTGGCGACCATCTTGGCAAGATCTGCCTGGGGGTGCGGAAAGCTCACGTCACCCGTAGAACTCGTGACATAGTTGAGCACAAAGGCCTGGTAGCCGCGATCCAAAAATGCAAACGCCACCGGGTCCTGCTCGTGCGGAGCGATATGCGTAAACCCGCCTCCGCCGCAGATGATCACCGCGGGGCGGCGGCCATTCGGTTTATCGGGCAGCGGCTCGGCGCCCAAATACGTAAACGTCGCCGGATAATCCTCGGTCGGCTCCTCGCCCCACAGCGCATGGTTCTCGACAATCATATGTGCTCCCTTCGCGCAAATTATGCGCCCTTGTTTTTCGCCTTCAAGCGTACCCCACTTGAACCCGTGGCGCAGAAACACTCCGGCAATAAGTTTCCCTTCAACTGATATATCACATAATCCCAGTTCAGAGGTATCGTTGAGCAGCGTAGAATAGGGGCGTTGACCAAGCCGCGAAACACATGTGAAACGTTTCCGGCAAACCAAACGCGCGATATGCGCCTATTTAAGTTGGAGGCAACTATGGGTCTGCTCGATTCGCTTAAGTCCACCTTCACCTCGACCGGCGAGGCGTCCGTTCCGCCCGCAGCAAGCTTCGCTACCCGCGAAGGCGTCATCTATGCCCCCGTCAACGGCGTGCTCGTCAACCTGAACGAGGTTCCCGACGAGACGATCGCCTCGGGCATGCTTGGCCAGGGCTATGGCATCGAGCCCATTACCGGCACCATCTATGCGCCCGCCAACGGCCGCATCGGTGCCACCACTGTCACCAACCACTCCATCGGCATGATTACCGAGGACGGCCTGCGCGTGTTCATCCATGTTGGCCTGGGCACCGTGGAAATGAACGGCAAGGGTTTTGCCCGCTTTGTCGAGATGGGCGATGTGGTCAAGGCAGGCCAGCCGCTCATCAGCTTCGACCGCGAGGCCATTAAGGCCGCTGGTCACGAGGACATCGTGACCGTCATCGTCTCCGAGCTCGATCGTCTTAAGAGCATCGACCATGTCGGCGAGTCTGGAACGCTTATCGGCGGCAACCCGCTCGTCAAGCTGGGCGACCCGCTGCTGGTTGCCAAGACCAAGTAGCCAGGCCCCACGCCACACAGCCAAAAGGCACCTCGTCAAGCGCCCGCGACCATTTGGCCGCGGGCGCTTTTCGTTTGAAAAACCATCCCGCCAATGCTTTATCTGTATAGCTCAAATGAGCCGAGCTGCTAGAATATCGAACTGTATGGATAACTATCATTCAACCGTTATGGGAGGATACGTGAACCGCACCAAAATCGCGCAGCTCTATGCCGATGCCGAGTCGCTCGGCGGCCAGACCGTCACCGTCGCCGGCTGGGTCAAGTCCGTCCGCGACATGAAGAACTTTGGCTTTGTTACGCTCAACGACGGCAGCTGCTTCCGCGACCTGCAGGTCGTCATGAACCGCGAGGCACTCGACAACTACGACGAGATCGCCCATCAAAACGTCTCGGCCGCACTCATTTGCACCGGCACCGTCAAGCTGACCCCCGATGCGCCCCAGCCTTTCGAGCTTTCTGCCACCTCCATCGAGGTCGAGGGCACGAGCGCCCCGGATTACCCGCTGCAGAAGAAGCGCGCAACCGTCGAGTTCCTGCGCACCCAGCAGCACCTGCGCCCGCGCACCAACCTGTTCCGCGCCGTGTTCCGCATCCGCTCTGTCGCGGCTGCCGCCATTCACCGCTTCTTCCAGGAGCAGGGCTTTGTCTACGTCAACACCCCCATCATCACCACGAGTGACTGCGAGGGCGCCGGCGAGATGTTCCGCGTGACCACGCTCGACCCCAAAAATCCGCCCCTCACCGAGTCCGGCGAGGTCGACTGGAGCCAGGACTTCTTTGGCAAGCATGCAAGCCTCACCGTGTCCGGCCAGCTCAATGCCGAGAACTTTGCCATGGCCTTTGGTGACGTGTACACCTTTGGCCCCACCTTCCGTGCCGAGAACTCCAACACCACGCGCCACGCCGCCGAGTTTTGGATGATCGAGCCCGAGATGGCCTTTGCCGACCTGAACGACTACATGGATAACGCCGAGGCCATGCTCAAGTACGTCCTCAAGGACGTTATGGCAACCTGCCCCGACGAGCTCAATATGCTCAACAAGTTTGTGGACAAGGGTCTGCTCGAGCGCCTGGACCATGTCGCCAACTCCGACTTTGCCCGCGTTACCTACACCGAGGCCGTCGAGATCCTGGAGCAGGCAGTCGCTGCTGGCCACCAGTTTGATTACCCCGTGAGCTGGGGCATCGACCTGCAGACCGAGCACGAGCGCTTCCTGACCGAGGAGCACTTTAAGCGACCGACTTTTGTGACCGACTACCCGGCCGAGATCAAGGCGTTCTACATGCGCATGAACGAGGACGGCAAGACCGTCGCCGCCGCCGACTGCCTGGTGCCCGGTATCGGCGAGATTATCGGCGGCTCCCAGCGCGAGGAGCGTCTGGATCTGCTCGAGGCCCGCATCAAGGACCTGGGCATGAATCCCGAGCAGTACAAGTACTACCTTGACCTGCGCCGCTACGGTTCCTGCAAGCACGCCGGCTACGGTCTGGGCTTCGAGCGCTTGGTCATGTATCTGACCGGCGTGGGCAACATCCGCGACGTCCTGCCGCACCCGCGCACCGTGGGCAACGCCGACTTCTAATCGTCGGACGCTAGCTCGCGTCGCCACACGCCAATGCTCATCGCATAAGCGTCTCTCGACATCAGTCGAGAGACGCTTTTTTCAACAGCATCCGTCAAGCTTTTGGCAAGGTTTTGGTCAGTTGAGCAGGGCTGTTGAAAACTCAACCCGCCGTTTGCCGACGACTACCGACCGCCCAGAGCGCTCTGCGCCCCTGGGAAAGCCCCACGTCCTAGGCTCCATACCGTCGCCACCCAAAACGGAAAGGACGTGGGCACGATGACCGAAGCCGCTGTTGAAACCTACGACACCACGACGAGAGGCGCCGCCTCGATGGCAGCCTATCGCGCCGTTCGTATCCTGCAGCTCTTGAGCGAAAACACCGGCGAAGACAAGGCCATGCTTTCCGATGAGTTGATCCGGCGCCTCGCCCATCCCGACGACCCCGCCCGCATGCCCATCTCGGCGGCGCGGCGCAGCATCTACACCGCCATCTCCGCGCTTCGCCATGCCGGATACGAAATTGAGTACAAACGCGGCGTGGGCTACAAACTTCTTACCCGTCCGCTCACCGATGAAGAGATCATCCGGCTCCACGGTATGGTCATGCGCAACCGCTCCACGCCTATCGCTATCCGCAAGAGCATGGCGCAGCACTTAGTTGCCATGGCGAGCGCCGACGTTCGCGGCTACCTCGATACACCCGAACCCGCTCCAAGCGCAGGCAGCAAGGCTACCAAGGCAACACGCACGCCCATCAAGCGCATCGACACGTGCGAGCTCGTCGAGCAGGCCATCGACCACGGAACCACGGTGAGTTTTGATATTTCGAGCGTCACGGCACGTGGCGAAACCGAAGTAGCACGGATGACACTCCGCCCCTTTGCCATCAGGCAGCGCGATGGCATCTCGTATTTGCTGGGAACGGTCTATGACGCCCGAGGCGCCGATGACACGCTGCGTACCGTAGAGATTGGCCGCATGAGAAACGTCACCACACGTCTCCTCGACGGCAAGAAGCTTTTCGCCGCCCTGGACGAGGAGGAGGACGCCTCCGCTGCATAAGACCCTCCGCCGCCCATTCGACTACCCGTACCGCCCATCCGATTCTGTATTAAAAAACCCGCCAAGTTATTGTAAAAATGGACATCCGCGCTACTATAGTTCCACTTGCACTTTGTTTGAGTGCAGTGTTTCCAGCCATTTCTATACTGGGGGTAACGATATGAAGGACATCACCATCAGCCGCAGGAGCCTTCTGGTATCTGCTGGCCTGCTCGCGCTCGCTCCGCTCGCCGGATGCGGCGGCAACTCTGGTTCCGGCTCTGCTGCCGCCGGTTCCGACTACACCGTCGGCGTTCTGCAGCTCACCGAGCACTCCGCACTCGACGCCGCCAACGACGGCTTTGTCAAGGCCATCAAGAAGAGCGGCCTTAAGGTCAAGATCGACCAGAAGAACGCCCAGAACGACCAGTCCACGTGTAAGTCCATTGCCGACAAGTTTGTGGGCGACAACGTCAACCTGATTTATGCCATCGCCACGCCCGCCGCGCAGGCTGCCGCCGGCGCCACGGCCGATATCCCCATCGTGGGCTGCGCCATCACCGACTACGCCGCCTCCGGCCTGGTCCAGGACAACGACAAGCCCGGCACCAACGTCACGGGCGCTTCCGACCTCACCCCGGTCGCCGAGCAGCTCGAGATGATGCAGAAGGTCCTGCCCGACGTTAAAAAGGTCGGCCTGCTCTACTGCACCGCCGAGTCCAACTCCGACGTCCAGATCAAGGCCGCCAAGAAGGAGCTCGACAAGCTGGGCCTCGAGTACACTGACTTCACCGTCTCGAGCTCCAACGAGATTCAGTCCGTCGTCGAGTCTGCCGTGGGCAAGGTCGACGCGCTGTACTCCCCCACCGACAACACCATCGCCGCGGGTGCTTCGCAGGTCGGTCAGATCTGCAAGGAGAATAAGCTCCCCTTCGTGACCGGCGAGGAGGGCATGTGCATGGCCGGCGGCCTGTTCACCCTCTCCATCAACTACGAGGATCTGGGCTACGCCGCGGGCGAGATGGCAGTTAAGATTCTGAAGGGCGAGGCCAAGCCCGAAGATATGCCGATCAAGCACCTCTCGAGCAAGGACCTGGTCGTCGTCAAGAACGACGAGATGGCCGAGGCTCTAGGCATCGACCTTTCCGCTCTGGACGAGTAGCACCATGTGCGGTAACGCAGCTAGGGCACGCACTTGCGCCGTTGCCGTGTTATTCAATATCTGAGCCACAGGGGCGAACGCCAAAGACCGGCGTTCGCCCTGCTTGTTACGGATGAGACAAAACATCCGGCCGCAGCTCTTTTATGCATTGTTACCGCTATCATGGTGACTCACGTGTCCACCCTATCCTAGGAGGTATGAAGCATGCTTATTGCATTGCAGGGCGCCGTTTCGCAGGGCGTCCTCTGGGGCATTATGGTGCTTGGCGTGTTTATCACGTTCCGCCTGCTCGACATTCCCGATATGACCTGCGACGGCAGCTTTGCCCTCGGCGGCTGCGTCTGCGCCGTGCTCATCGTCAATAACAACGTCGACCCGCTGTTCGCCGTGCTGGCCGGCATGTGTGCCGGTGCCATCGCGGGCGCCGTCACGGGCATTTTGACCACTGTCTTTGAGATTCCCGCGATCCTCGCCGGAATCCTGACGCAGATCAGTCTGTGGTCCATCAACCTGCGCATCATGGGCAAATCCAATACGCCCATCCTTGCCAAAGGCACCGTGTTCTCGGCCGTCAGCAACATGACCGGCCTGCCGCAGTCCACCGTCGCCATCATCCTGGGCATCTTGCTCGCCGTGGCTATCGTTGCCATCCTGTATTGGTTCTTTGGCACCGAGATTGGCTCAGCACTGCGCGCCACCGGCAACAACGAGTACATGATCCGCGCCCTGGGCGTCAACACCAACTCCACCAAGATGATCGCCCTCGTGCTCTCCAACGCCCTTATCGGCCTTTCGGGCGCACTCATCTGCCAGAGCCAGAAGTACGCCGACATTGGCATGGGCACCGGTGCCATCGTTATCGGTCTTGCCGCCATTGTTATCGGTGAGGTGCTCGGCCGTCTGCTGACCGGCGGCCTCACGCAGTTTAGCGTCCGCCTGGCCTCTGCCGTCTTTGGCTCCGTGGTGTACTTCCTTATCCGCGCCATCGTGCTGCAGTTGGGCATGGACGCCAACGACATGAAGCTGCTCTCCGCCGTGATCGTTGCTGTGGCCCTGTGCGTGCCCGTGGTTTGGGAGCGCTATAAGCTCCGCAGCTCCTACACGAAGGGGGATGAGGCAGATGCTTAAGCTCTCGCACGTCAAGAAGACCTTTAACAAGGGCACCGTCACCGAGAAGCGCGCGCTCACCGGCGTCGACCTTACCCTAAATGACGGCGACTTTGTAACCGTGATCGGCGGCAACGGCGCCGGCAAGTCCACGCTGCTCAACATGATCGCCGGCGTGTACCCGCTCGATTCGGGCGTTATTGAGCTCGACGGCACCGACATCTCGCGCCTGAGCGAGTCGCAGCGCGCCAAGTACCTGGGCCGCGTGTTTCAGGACCCCATGCGCGGTACCGCTGCCGACATGCAGATCGCCGAGAACCTGGCCCTCGCCAAGCGTCGCGGCCAGCGTCGCGGCCTTTCGTGGGGCGTCACCAAGGCCGAGAAAGATGAGTACGTCGAGCTGCTCAAGCGCCTGGACCTTGGTCTGGACACGCGTCTCAACGCCAAGGTCGGCCTGCTCTCGGGTGGCCAGCGCCAGGCACTCACCCTGCTGATGGCCACGCTCACCAGGCCGCGCCTGCTGCTGCTCGACGAGCACACCGCGGCCCTCGACCCCAAGACGGCCTCTAAGGTGCTTAACCTGACCGAGGAGATCGTCGACGAGAACCACCTGACCACGCTCATGGTCACGCACAACATGAACGACGCCATCCGTCTGGGCAACCGTCTGATCATGATGCACGAGGGCCATGTGATCTACGACGTGGCCGGCGACGAGAAGAAGTCGCTCACCGTGGCCGACCTGCTGCAGAAGTTCGAGGAGGTCTCGGGCGGCGAGCTCGCCAACGACCGCATGCTGCTAAGCTAAAACCTGCCAAAAAGGGACAGGTTTATTTTAGTAGGTTTTATCTGCGCAAACGCCAAAACCGCCGCAAAGGGACAGAGGCCCTTGCGGCGGTTTTCGCATATTATGTCGATAATCCGATATTCAACCAGACATTCTGGCTAAGGACTAAGGAAACTGCCATGAAAAGACTCCCCCGCTTTGCGTTGGCCGCCGCGTTGTTTGCCGGCGCGCTCGCAGGCATCCCAAGCCTCGCTTTCGCGGGAAACCTGCCCGCCGCTATTGACGGCTCCGTGGCCGTCATGCACACCAACGATATCCACGGCAGCTACAAGTACAGCTACAACGCAAGCAAGGGCACCGGCACTGTGGGCTTTGACGGACTGGCGGTTCTCTATAGCGCCCAAAGCAGCGCCCCCGATCTTTTACTCGATGCGGGCGACACCTTCCACGGACAGTCCTTCGCCACCATGAGCGAGGGCAAGAGCATCGCCGAGCTCATGGACACCTTCTACGCCGACGGCTACGACGCAACCACGCCAGGCAACCACGACTGGAGCTACGGCGCGGACAAACTCCGCACCATGACCGGCTACAGCACCACCGGCACGCCCTTCGCCATGCTCTGCGCGAATGCAACGTCCTCGAACGGCGCATGGAGCTCGAGCATCACGAAGACGCTCGATCGCACCTGGGAGGATAGCGAGGATCACTCCACATTCGACTACAAAATCAAGGTCGGCGTCGTCGGAGCCATGGATGAGTCGCTAGGTTCCTCGCTGCGCGCGGACCTGGTCGCGGGCACCAGCTTCTCGAGTGCCGCGAACGCCATCAATGCCGAGGCAGAGCAGCTGCGCAAGGAGGGCTGCGATGTTGTTGTGTGTATCGCGCACACGCTCGACGCAAAGACCTTTGCCACGCGGCTCCGTGGCGTCGATGCCCTTATCGCAGGCCACGAGCACATCAACCTTAACGAGAAGGTGACGGGAGCCGACGGCAAGACGATCCACGTTGTCGAGGCAGGCAGCGCCTTTGCCGAGGTGGGGCTGCTTTCCATTCCGTACAAATACGACACGAATGGCACCGAGACGACCGACGATGACACGGTCACGGTCCCTGCAGACGGCAGCGACGAGAAGCTCTACACCGCCAAGAACGTCAACGACCTTTTGACAGACCCCGACAAGGGCTCCGACTACCAAAGCCGCCTTGAAGCCGTCCGCAACAAGATCAAGCCGCTCGACGAGGACTTTGAAAACGAATCGAACAAGGTGCTCGGCACATCCACCACCAACTATTTCTACGGCGAGGACGCCGCAGGCACGCATGGTTGGGAAATGGTGCGCACCACCGATTTCCGCCCCGGCAAGGAGGGCGACACCACCAAGGCCCAGACCATCGGCCACGTGATTTGCGGCTCCTATCTTGCCCTGACGGGCGCGGACTTCGCTATCGAAAACGCTGGCGGCATCCGCGGCGGCATCGCGGCGGGCAACGTGACCGCCGGCAACGTCATCGCCATCTCGCCCTACGGCAACACTGTGGAGACCTGGACCATGACCGGCGCGGACTTCCTCGCAGCGCTCGAGCACTCGCTACAAATCAGCGACGATTGCAACGACAGCTACGAGCTTCAGCAGGCTTATGTGGCGGCCGGTCACAGCGAGCAGGAGGCGCAAGACAAGTACAAGTGGCGCGATGACTCTGGCAGCGTTCTCTCCTTTGGCGGCATCAACGTGACGATTGATTGGACACAGCCCGAAGGCAAGCGCATTGTGAGCGCCACACTCACCAAAGACGGCAGCACGCTCGACCCCGCCAAGACCTATACCGTCGCCACCAACAACTACATCATCACCAACACGACCGACTTCCCCACCTTCGCAAACGCCACCAAGCACACCGAGTGGGGTACCTGCGAGTCAGCGCTAAGGGCGCTGATCGGGCAGGACAGCTGGGAGAGCAAGATGACCTCGCTCGCGGGCACCATCAGCTTTGGCTCCGCTGCCGTGGACCCCACGCCCACACCGGCCCCGACGCCTAAGCCCTCGCCTAAGACGGACACGACGACCACGAAGGTCATCACCAAGAAGACGACCGGTAAGCTCGCCGCAACGGGAGACCGCACGCTGGCAGTAGTTGGCGCGTGCCTTATCGGCGGCATCATCGTCATCATGCTCGGCATTATCTGGAAGCGTCGACGCTAAGCTACACCGCCGGGCCTTACAGCCCCGCCGCGTAAACCTTATATCGAGCACAGAAGCCCGTCCGAATTTGAACTGCCTCCCATTTCTTGGACATGAGAAATGGGAGGCTTTCTTTATGCGTGTTGATTTGAGGGTGAAGCATGATGTCGAGGCCAGGAAGGCGGCCATAGGGCTCTTCGAGCTCGG
>CABUSR010000007.1 GCA_902494245.1 uncultured Collinsella sp. | reverse complement strand
GTGGCAGCCGAGCCCGCGGCGGACCCGGCACCGGCAGCCCCGCCGCCACAGCCCGCGAGTGCAAGCGACAGCGCACCCGCGGCAAGCGCCGAGGCAAACCCCCGGCGCGACATCTCAACATCAAACGCGCGCATCGCTAGCACGTCCCCTCGTTAGGCATCGTCCATGCGTGATGGTCGGTATGCAGCAGCTCCTCGGCCAGCGGCGAGAGCGGCTCGCCCAAGAACTCGCGATAGCACGCCTGGACATCGGGATTCTCGTGCGAGAAGCGAATCTCGGCGTTCGCATCGAGGCCCCAGAGCACCTGGCCACGCTCGGCAGCCAGCTCGCAACCGTCGTGGATGGGCTGACCGCCACCACCGACGCAGCCGCCGGGGCACGCCATGACCTCGACAAAGTCATAGCTCACACGGCCGTCGCGAATTGCGTCGAGCAGGCGGGCGGCATTGCCCAGCCCGTGTGCCACGGCGACGCGCACCTTGGTGCCATCGATATCGGCCACGGCCTCCTTCCAGCCGTCCAGGCCGCGCACGTCGGTAAAGAAATCGGCGTCGGGGTTCTTGCCCGTCACCAGGTAATAGGCCGAGCGCACGGCGGCCTCCATCACGCCGCCCGTGGCGCCAAAGATCACACCCGCGCCTGTGCCAAAGCCCAGCGGCGTATCGAGCGGCTCCTCAACCAGCGTGTCCACGCTCACATGGCTCGCGCGAATCATGCGCACCATCTCGCGCACCGTCAGCGCAACGTCCACATCGGGCGCACCGTCCTCGCCCACCATGCTCGGCAGCGCGCACTCGGCCTTCTTGGCCGTGCACGGCATCACGGACACCACGAACAGGCGCTCGGGCTCCACGTCCAGCACCTTGGCGTAGTACGTCTTGGCGATGGCGCCGAACATCTGCTGCGGCGACTTGGACGTAGACAGGCTGTCGACAAACTCCGGATAGCGGGCCTTCACAAAGCGCACCCAACCCGGGCAGCAGCTCGTAAACATGGGCCAGCCGCGGCCATCACCCTCACCCTTAGCGGCGGCACCCAGGCGCTCGAGCAGCTCGGAGCCCTCCTCCATAATGGTGAGGTCAGCCGAAAAATCGGTATCGAACACGTACTCAAAGCCAACGCGGCGCAGCGCGCAAGCCAGGCGCTCAACGGTGGCCTCCTCGCGCGGAATGCCGAGTTCCTCGCCCCAGGCGCTGCGCACGGCAGGCGCAATCTGCACCAGCACGATCTTGTCGGGATTAGCGAGCGCGTCAAACACGGTCTCGGTATCGTCGCGCTCGCGCAGTGCGCCCGTCGGACAATGCGTGATGCACTGGCCGCACGCGACGCAATCGGTCTTGCCGATCGGTGCGCGCCCGCGGGTACCCACGGCGGTATGCGTGGCACGGTTGGTCAGGTCCCAAATCCCTAGGCCCTGCACGCTCTCGCACACCTTGATGCAGCGCATGCATTTAATGCACTTGTCGTTTTCGCGGATGATGGGAAAATCGAAATCCCAGCCCTCACCCGCCAAATGCCTTTGATACGGCAGATAGAAAATGCCCAGGTCGTTGGCGATGGTCTGTAGGTTGCAGTTGCCGCTGCGCACGCAGCTCGTGCACTGCGAATCGTGCTGGGACAGCAGCAGCTGCACGTTGGTGCGACGGGCCTCGCGGGCTTTGGGGCTGTTGGTGTGGACCACCATGCCGTCGAGCACGTAGTTGTTGCAGGCGGCAACCAGCTGGTCGCAGCCCTCAACCTCGACCACGCACACGCGGCAGCCGCCGATCTCGTTTAGATCGCGCAGGTAGCACAGGGTGGGAATCTGGATGCCGACGGACTTGGCCGCGTCCAGGATCGTGGTGTGCTCGGGTACCACGACCTCGCAATTATCGATAGTGAGCTTGACCATATTGAGTGCTCCGCTTTCGGTGTTGTCGCTGACAGTGGGGTTGTTGAGCTCTACCATTCCAGATTCCTCCCTCCGCGGAACGCGCCAAAGCCAAAGTGGTCGCAACGCAGGCAGCGACTCGCCTCTTGGCGTGCCTCCTCCTCGGTAAGGCCCTGTTCGACCAGATTCCAATCGTGAATGCGCTCGCCGGCCTCGCGCTCGCCCAGCTCGCAGCGGCCGCACTCGTGCTTGCCCTTAAACTGAACGGTCGGCAGCTCAACGTCGAGCTTTATCTTGTGGTCAAAGCCCAGATAGCGGTCGATATTTGCCGAAGCCACGCGACCGGCGTTGATGGCACGGATGACCGTGGCGGGGCCGGTCTGGCAGTCGCCGCCGCTAAAGAGACCATCGAAGTTGGGCACGGCGCCATCCGAATCGGTGACCACGCAGCCCCACTTACAAGCGATGCCCATGTCCTCAAACGGCTTGGAATCGATGTCCTGGCCAATGGCCACAAACACGCGCTCGCAGGGAATGACGCGCTCGGGCGTCGCGGCGGCACGCGGGGCCGGACGTCCACGACGGGGCTCGCCGATAATCTGCGGCTGCACGCGCAGGCCACTCACGCGACCTTCCTCGCCCGTCTCGATAGCGAGCGGTGCGGTGAGCTCCAGAACCTCGCAGCCCTCGGCCTGGGCGCCGGCAATCTCGGCATCCTGGGCCGTCATGTCGCAGATGCGACGGCGGTAGACGATGCTCACCTTTTCGGCACCGCAGCGCACAGCAGAGCGCGCCACGTCCATGGCCACGTTGCCGCCGCCGATGACGCACACGCGCTGGCCGCTCAGGTCGGGCAGCTCGTCATCGCCGATAGCACGCAGCATCTTGACGGCCGACTCCACGCCGGGCGCCTCTTCGCCCGGAAGACCGAGCTTCTTATCACTGTGGGCACCGATGGCCAGGTAGACGGCATCGAACTCGTCGCGCAGGTGGGCAAGTTCCTCGCCGTTGACGGAATGATCGAGCTCAACGTCGATACCGGCGCTCAAGATCCAGTCGATCTCGGCCTGCAAGCGCTCGCGCGGCAGACGATAGCTGGGGATGCCGTAGCGCAGCATGCCGCCCAGGTGGTGACGCTGCTCAAAGATGGTCACCTTATGACCCATCACGGCCAGGTAGTAGGCGCAGGAAAGGCCGGCCGGGCCGCCGCCGATCACGGCGACGCGCTTGCCGGTGTTGTCCACTACATGCGGTTTGTGGTCGTTGAGGTCGCTGTGCTCAACGGCAAAACGCTTGAGGGCGAGGATGTTCATGGGGTCGTCGACCATGCCACGGCGACAGTGCATCTCGCAGGGATGCTCGCACACCAGGCCGCAGACGAGCGGCAGCGGGTTATTCTTGCGGATGACCTTGACGGCATCGGCATAGCGGCCGGCCTCGACGAGCGAGATGTAACCGGGAATGTCGACGTGCGCCGGGCAGCCCGAGACGCACGGGACGCGGGCCTCGCGGTCAAAGCCGCAGGAGTGCTCGCGGATGTGATGCTCAAAGTCGTCGCGGAAGCCGCGAATGGCCGCGAGCGCCATGGCGCCGGCTTCGTAGCCGATGGCGCAGTCGCTCGAAAGGTAGATGGTGCGGGCCGTGCGCTCAATTAGATTGAGCGTGGACTCTTCGGCGCGCCCTTCGAGCACATCAGCGAGCAGGTCGCTCAGCGCGCTCAGGCCCACGCGACAGGGCGTGCACTTGCCGCAGCTCTGGGTGGAGCACAGGTTGACGAGCGCTGCCGTAAACTCCACGGGACACGGGGCGAGCGAGCTCACCGCCAGACGACGTCCGAGCGCATCGTGCAGGTCGTCCATGACGGCCTGAGCGTGGCTGCGTTCCATTACATGCAGTCGAGCCATAAGATCCCCTCTCACATGGCAGCCCGGAGGCGAGACCGGGCGAAATTGCTACACGCACAACACTGACCTAAAAGTTGTTAGGTCTCCACGCAGTTCGGCAGGCGGCATGAAATGTCACCCTCAGCGGTGAAATAGAACATTACCGCAGATAAATGCCATATTTGATAAAACGCGTTACCAAATGACAATGCCCCGCCCACGCAATCACGTGGACGGGGCATTGCTCCAGGCATGCGGTCAGCGACCCTGTTGCTTTTACTTAAGCTCGGGCCAGTAACCCTTGTTGGCCTCGATCATGTCGTCGAGAACCTCCTTGGCGACCTTCATCGACGGCACGGTCTTGTTGAGCGTAAAGGCCTTAAGCGCCTTCTCGTACGAACCCTCGATCGTAGCCTCGACAATGAGCTTCTCGGAGTTCAGCTGCTGCATCATGAGGCCCTGCTGGAACAGCGGAATGTTGTCGCGGCTGATGACCTCGGGGCCGTTCTTGCCAATGTAGGCAGGCAGCTCGACCATAGCGTCGTAGGGCATGTTGGGGATGGCGCCCTTGTTCTCGCAAATGACCAGGAAGCGCTGCTTGGTGTCGTTCTTCAGAGCGATAGCCAGATCGGCAATCCAGTCGCCGTGGCTGCCCGCATAGAACGTGCTCTCGTCGATCTCGCCCGTCTTCTCGTAATGGTCGATACCATCAAAGAGGTTCTTCTCACGCGTCTCCTCAACCTCGTTAGCACGGGTGCGCTCGGGGTTGGAGTGCTCGACGAACTCCTTCTGCTGCAGGTAGTAGTTCAGATACGTGTTGGGCAGGTACTCCGGGAAGCACTCCATGATCTCGTACTCGCCCTTCCAGACGTAGTACCAGCTGCCCTTGGTGTGGCGGTTCTGCTCGGGGTGCTCGTCGACGGCCTCCTCGGGCTTCTTTGCCATGAGCGAGCCCATGCCCTTGAGGTAAGAGTCGGGCAGCAGAATCTCATGCTCCTTGATGTACTCGCGCAGCTGCGGGAGCACCTCCTCGCCCTTGTGGCGGATCGAGGTGAACCAACCAAAGTGGTTGAGGCCAAAGTAATCGTACTCGACATCCTTCTTGTCGATATCGAGCGCGGCGCAAACCACGTCGATGATCGCGATCGGCATGTCGCAGATGTTGATGATACGAGCGTTGGGACGCAGCACGCGGCAGCCCTCGGAGACGATGGCGGCAGGGTTGGAGTAGTTGAGAATCCAGTAGTCCTTCTTGGCGTACTTCTCAACGTCATCGATCAGCTCGACCATGGGGAAGATGGTGCGCATGCCGTAGGCAAGGCCGCCGCAACCGCAAGTCTCCTGACCCACGCAGCCGTGACGCAGCGGAATCTTCTCGTCCTGCTCGCGCATGGCGTAGCCGCCCACGCGCATCTGGGCAAACACGAAGCTCGCGTCGGTAAAAGCCGTCTTTTTGTCGGTGGTCACCGTGAGCTTGATGTCCAGGCCGAGGTCCTCGTGCAAAATCCAGTCCACGAGCACGCCGATCTTGCGCTGGCGCTCCTCGTTGATGTCGTACAGACGAATCTCGTCAACGTCGAGCTCGTCCTTGCGCAGGGCGATGGACTTGACGATGCCGGGGGTAAAGGTGGATCCGCCACCACACAGAGTAATGATCATTGTTTACTGCTCCTTCTCAATTGCGTTTTCGACCTTGTCGCGCATCTCGGCGACCTTCATGCCAAAGATGATCTGGATATTATTGCCGTTGCGGTTGATGCCGCTGTTGGGCACGTGGTTGATGAGGTCCTCATTGATGAGGTCCGGGTTCTTAACGTTCACGCGGAGACGCGTAAAGCAGTTCTCGAGCTCCTCGATGTTGTCCTTGCCACCAAGACCTGCGACCAGGTCGGCAATACCTGCATCGACGCCCTCTGCGGGAGCCGCGGCAACAGCGCCCTGCTTCACCGCGACAGACGCGGCGGCCTCGCCCTCGGCAACGGACTCGGCAAGCTCGGACTCTTCCTCGCGACCAGGCGTGTGGAGGTTGAGCTTCTTGATAAGGAAGGTGAAGAGGAAGAAGTACAGAGCGGCGTTGACGACTCCAAGCACCAGCATAACCGGCCAGTTGGTCTTATCGACACCGAGGACCAGGTTGGAAACCACGATGTTGATGATGCCGCCTGCAGTCGAAGCGGGCACGGAGAGGACCTTGAGCAGGACCAGGAAGATGCCGGAAAGAACCGAGTGAACGACAAAGAGCACGGGAGCGGCAAAGACAAAGAGGAAGTCCATGGGCTCGGTCACGCAGGAGAGCACGGCGGTGATGATCAGCGGGATAATAACGGCCTTGGTCTTATCCTTGTTCCCCTTGTAAGCGGTGACGATAAAGGCGAGACCGATACCGATGTAGGGCCACAGGTTGTTGAAGGTGTAGCTGTTGAAATACGTACTATCGGAGAAGGGCTGACCCGTCATTGCCATCTCGGCAACACGGATGGGATAGGCGCCGGCAATAACCTGATCACCCAGCGTCAGGGTGCCACCCACATCGGAGAACTGGAACGGGGTGTAGATGAGGTGGTGCAGACCGGTGGGAACGAGCAGCTTGTTGAGCATGCCGTAGATAAACAGACCGATGTTGCCCGACTCCTTAATGATGCCGGCAACGGAGGAGATGGCACCCTGAACCGGAGGCCAAACGATGCAGAAGCCAGCGCCCATGATCCAGGAAATGATGATCATAATCAGGAACGGGAAGCGGACGCCCGAGAACATCGAAAGGGCAATGGGGAACTGCTTGTTCGAGTACTTGTTGAACACGGCACCGGTGATGCAACCAAGGATGATGCCGCCGAACACGCCGGTATCGAGCACCTGAATGCCCATAACGGTGGCCTGGCCGGTTCCGGTAAGACCGAGCATGCCGCTCGCATCGGCAAGAGAGCCGGTGGCGTTGAGCACGATGTTGTTAGCCTGCAGGAACAGGAAGAACGACATCAGGGCAATCAGCGAAGCATGGCCCTTGTTCTTCTTTGCCATGGCGCCGGCGATGCCCACGCAGAACAGAATCGAGAGGTTGTTGATGATAAACATCAGCGACTGATAGACAACGGCGCCCACAAGCTGGAACGGACCGGAGCCCAGTACGGGGACCAAAGCGCAGATGGTCTTGTTGGTCAGAATGATGCCCACGATGAGCAGGATGCCGGCAACCGAGAGATACATCATCGGCTGAACGATCGACTTCGCGAACACCTCCAACGGCGCTTTGAAATTGAACTTCTTTTTTGCGGTCATAGCGGTACTCCCCTTCCTTTTCCGCAAATTAAGACAGATGTGCCCTGGACAAGACCGTGAGCCTTGCCTTATATCAATCGATGTGTGGGCACGTTATGCCTAGAGACCAGGTTCTCCAAGCAGGTTAACAATGTGATATGCGAGATAACTCTTCTCAGCATCGGTAACGACAACGTTATAGGTAGACGACAAGTGGGCGGCTATGGCGTCCGCGCACGAGAATGCGCACGGATACGCCGTTTCATCGATTCGGAACAGCGCGTCTCCGTTGATTTGCCCTGCCGTAGGATCGAGCGCTCGCTGTGCGAAAAACTGCAGGTGACGAACGAAACGTTCGTAAGGCAGCGAGGTGTCATCGAGGGTCGTAGCATAGCGCTTGGAAACAATCGCGAGCACGTCGCGAACAAGCTGGACCGAAACAATCAAACGATCGGAGCGTTGCGGCATGGTGGCGTTGACGATATGCAGCGTAATGAAACCCTGCTCTTCTTCGCTCATCTGAATGCCCATATACTCCTTGATAATCTGCAGCGCACGGCCCGCAAGTGCATACTCCTTGCGATAGAACTGCTGGATCTCGAGCAGCAACGGATTCTCACAGGAGACGCCCTTGCGCTCGCGCTCCAAAGCAAGGCTGATATGGTCTGCGAGAGCAATGAGAATCTTGTCGTTGATATCAACATTGAGCTCTCGACGGAGCATCTGAACAATGTCCTCGGCAATCACGAGGTTGACGGTGGGGATGGACTCCAAAAGATGTGCCAAGCGGTCAATCGTACGCGAATCCTGAGAAGTTCCCTCCTGCAACGCGTAGGTCTTTTCGATCGACGCCTCGTCGATGGCATCGCCGGCATGACGGCCAAAGCAGAGGCCTCGACCGATGACGATGAGCTCGGAGCCATCGTCCGAAGTGACCATTGCGACGTTGTTGTTAAAAACTCGCTTGATAGCCACGGTACCCACCACAAGAATTTACTCGGAAAGCCAGACGACAGGCTCTTTAACAGCAACAGGGCCGGAAGCATGCTCACGAAGAGTCGAGTTCTCCGAGCGCTCGCACACGATAACGAAGACCGTGGGATCGAAGCCGGCGGCGCGGACCACGTCGAAATCGACCTCGACGAGGGGCTGGCCCGCGTCAACGTGATCACCCTGGGCAACAAGCGCATGGAAGCCCTTGCCCTCAAGTTTAACAGTGTCGATTCCGATATGCAGCATCACCTGAGCAGAGCTGTCGTCGGACATGATGCCCAGCGCGTGCTCAGTCGGAAACAGCGCCGCGACGGTGCCGGAAACAGGAGCGCACACCGTTCCCTCTTGGGGAACCACGGCAACGCCATCGCCCACTGCACGGCTGCTAAAAGCGGGGTCATTGGTATTTTCTAGATGAACAAGCTCGCCGGAAACGGGAGCGAGGATTTCGAACTCGGAAGCCGCAGTCGTCTGCTTATCCGAGCCACCCATAAGGCGAGAAAAGAAACCCATGGTGGCATGTCCCTTCATAAATATAGCCCAACCAAAATCAACCGAATGCATCCATAGAGACACATCCGATCAAAGACTTTGGTTAGGCCCACGTCCGAGGGACTCGGTAACCTTCCGCATTTCTTTTTACGGGAGATATTGTAGACAAGCCCAAAGCCGGAACAATCATTATGACCGATGAACGGTATTTTTTCTTCGATAAACGGTATTTAGGCGGCACTTAGGGACGTTCCTTTCCCGCCGGCACCCAGGGGCACTCCTCACTCTGGTGCATTGGGGACAGGTTTGTTTGCACCAGGTTGGTGCAGATTAACCCGGCCCCATTGCACCAATTTCGTATGCGCTAGATGAAGAGCTCGCATTCCTTCCGCACGACGCAAACCTTGCTCAGCATCTGGGAAACAGCGGATAGCTTGTTGGGATCAAGCTTGCGAGCGCCTCGCGGACATACGGCGATGCAGCGCATGCAGGAGATGCACGCCTCGCCAGCTGCTCGCTTGGGGTCGCCCTTGTCGATAGCACAAACGGGGCACGCCGCGGCGCATGCACCGCAGGAGACGCAAGCCCCTGTTGCCTCGGGTGCCATGCGGCGACCTCCAGCTTGTTTATAAGGACGATTGCCGGGGATAGAGGGCTCGGACGCATCCTCAGCCAACAGCTTTTGCTGAATTTGCTGCGCAAACTCTGCGAGCTGCGCCGCATCCTGCGCATCCGGTCGCCCAGCAGCAAACTGACGAGCAACGGAATGTTCTGCAATGGCTGCAACTGCCGCGATCACCCGGAATCCCGCATACTTCGCAACGTCCTCCAGCTCTACGAGCGTGTCCTCAAACGCGCGGTTTCCGTATACACAAACCAAAACAGCCCGAGCCCCGTTGCCGCGCACCATGCCCAACCGGTCAGCCACCACAGCCGGGATTCTACCGGCATACGCCGGCACAGAGATTACGGCCACGTCGTCCTCAGTCATCGAGACAGCGCTGAAATCTAGCCCGTTATCGGTCAAATCGACGGTAACGGTATTCTTGTCCAGCGCCCCGGTCACAAGGCCAGACACCTTCCGCGTTCCACCCGTCGGACTAAACACAATTTCGAATACGCTCATCGAGGCACCCTCCCCTACGCCTGGCAACGCGTCAAGCCGTTTTCACATTCAGACAGAGTATACGGCGCATGGGATCCCCGTTTTGGTGCACCAAGCACCCCAATGCGCCCACCCTACGCTGTCTGCCTCTTCGTTTTGTATAAATTACGGTACAGATTGCATATACTTACTGGATACCGCCGCGTTCTCCTGAGGTACCCCATCCCGGCACGTGCAAAAAACGGAGTATTCTGCGACGTGACCGCGTCAGCACCGCCGCGGGTGGGCAAAACTGTAGGGCGCCGTATCATTCTAAGTCCCGACATGGCGAGAATGACGCGCCCCTGCTCCGGAAAACGGCGAAATCTGACTCGGAACGCTCGCTAGGGATATCCGAAGGCCACCGTTGGCGACGTCGAATCATATGCAGACAACTCGAACTGCAGAATACTCCAAAAAATGCACGGCGCACCCCATAGGACCCATTGCTGCATGGCGGAAAATTGGTCCTCAGCATCCCCCAGATGCATTCCCGAGAACATCACGTTTGAATTAGCGATGGACACGGCAAACAAAAGGGCCCGAGCGTTATTTGCTCGGGCCCTTAGCTTGTCTCACGCTAGCGCGCGATGCGCATCTTACTTGCGCTTGCCGCCGCCGTCGCCGGGGCGACGGGAGCTGCCACCGCGCTTGCCGCCACGGCTGTTGCCGTAGCTGCCACGGTTATCGCGACCGCCGGCACGGCCGCCACGGGAGCCGGCCTGGTTGCCGCCACGACCACCACGATAGCCGCCGCGACGCTCTTCGCGGGTATCGTCGTAGTTGCGCCAGTCATCGCGACGATCACGGCTGGCACGCGGGTCACGACGATCGCGCGACTCGTTAGAACGACCAGCGCCGCCGCGGCCGCCATTGCCGCGAGCACCCTCGCGACGCTCGCCGCCGCGGCTACCGCGCTCTTCAAAGCGCTTGCCGCCGCGGGACTCACCGCCACGGGCACCTCGCTCACCGCGACCCTCGCCGCCGCGACGCTCATCACGGCCACCGCGCTCGTCATCACGACCGGAACGACGGCGGTCGCCCGCACCGCGCTTGCCACCGCGCGAACCGCGGCCCTCGTCCTCGCGCTCGACACGACGACGGCCGCCACGGTCCTCGTCCTCACGACGACGGCGGTGTGCCTCGCCCTGGAACTGCTTGGCACGACGCTCGGCACGGTTGCCGCGCGCAGGCTGCTCAGCGGCACCAGCACCGCCGCGCTCCTCGGCAGCTACCTCGCGAGCCACGCTCTCAACAGCCTCGTCCACGCGAGCCTGAACGCCCTCGCGCACGCGGGTCTTGCCGCCGCGCTTGGGACGGCTCGGACGCTCGCCGTCGCCGCGGCGCTCGTCGCGACCGCGGTTGGAACGACCGGCAACATCGCCGTAATCGTCGCCGTTGCGCTTGCCGTCGCGACGCGCCTGCTCAAGCTTCTTCTTGCTCTTGGACTTGCCGCGCTTGGTCTTCTTCTTCACCTTAAAGGCCGCAGGGTCGCGCTCGGGATCAACCGCGGGCGGGTTGGGACCCACGTGCAGGTCGCCGGCCTCGTAGATGTCGGCGGTCTTGTCCATGAGCTTCTCGATCTCGTAGAACTCGTCGACGTCCTGCTCGGTCACAAACGTAATGGCCCAGCCCAGCTCGCCGGCACGGCCCGTACGGCCAATACGGTGGATGTAGTCGGTCGGCTCGGCCGGCACGTCAAAGTTCACGACGTAGCGCACGTCGCTAATGTCGATGCCGCGGGCGAGAACATCGGTTGCCACCAGCACGTCGACGGTGCCGTCGCGGAAGGCAGAAAGCGCGCGCTCGCGCTGGGCCTGGCTGCGGTTGCCATGAATCGCGGCGGCCTTGATGCCCTTACGCTCCAGACGACGGCAGCAGCTGTCGGCGCGATGCTTGGTGCGCATAAAGACGATGGTGCGCTCCGGGCCCTCCTTCTTGAGGAACTCGGGCAACAGGTTATTCTTGGCCTCGATGGACACCGGGAACACAAACTGGTCGACGGTGTCGGCGGTCGACGTGGCGGGCGCGATCTCCACGCGAGCCGGATCGCTCACCAGGTCGGTGATCTCGCCCACGGCCTCCTCGTCGAGCGTCGCCGAGAACAGCAGCGTCTGGCGCTCGGCCGGCGTCTCACGCACAATGCGGCGGACGGCGGGCAAAAAGCCCATGTCGAGCATGCGGTCGGCCTCGTCGAGCACCAGCACCTTGACCTCGTTCAGGTGGCAGGCGCCCTGCTCGATCAGGTCGACCAGACGACCCGGCGTGGCGACCAGGATATCGCAGCCGTACTTGAGTGCCGCGGTCTGCGGCTTGTAGCTCACGCCGCCCACGACGGTCACGGCAACGTGGCCCGTGACGTCGGCGATTTTGCTCGCGACCTCGTCGATCTGCTGGGCAAGCTCGCGCGTGGGGGTGATGACGAGCATCACGGGGCCACGGCCGTTGCCCTCGGGCTTTTTAGCACCGCGGCGACGGTTGCGGCCGCCGCGCTCGCGCACGGGCTTGGGCGGAGCGATGTGCTCCAGATTGTTCATGGTCGGCAGCAAGAAGGCGGCCGTCTTGCCGGTGCCGGTTTGAGCGGCGGCAAGCAGGTCGCGACCCTCGAGCACCACGGGGATCGAGCCGGCCTGCACGGGCGTCGGCGCCGTGTAGCCCAGGTTCTCGATAGCACGAAGCATCTCGTCCGAAAGTCCCAGCTCGTCAAAGGCGGGCAGGCTCTCGGTAGCGGACTCGACGGCCTGGGCAGCATTGGCCTCATCGGCGGCATCGAAGGCAGCCTGGGTCATGGCCTCGCGGGCCTCGTCCAGGATCTCGGCGTCGGTGACGTCGGATACAGAATTACGCATATGTTGTTGTTCCTTATCTGCACGCGCAATGGGCACGGCATGCGGCCGCGCGGGCGTGCTTGGTAGTGCGCTAATACATACAAAAACAGGTGCGCACAGAGAGGACGTTGCTCAGCACGCTGGCGATCGCTTTGGCAGCCCTATCACGCGCCGTCCAGACGCAGCAGCTCTAAGCGATGGAGCAGATTCGCCGCCGGTTAGTATACCCGTGCTTCGCATGCCCCCACGTAAACCACAGATGACGAGGCGGACGAGGTGGGCCTGGCCGATTGTCTCAATCTGTAACAGCTGCGGGACAAAACCGGGTCCTAATTGTTATAGATCAAGACAGAGGGGGATTTCCGTCCAGTCCAAACCAAATCTCTCAGGCTTCCTGCAATTTCGAACATGTGGCCTATAATGTTGCTTTGGTTACGCTATATATTGCGCAGCCATTTAATACGTCGCCCACCGGGGGCCATTAATTCCTATCGCCATATTGGCTAGGAAGCAATCAAAGGAGGTATCCGTGGCAGCAGAGACACCTTGCTCGGTCCTCTATAACGATATTCGCTCGTTCGGCGGTCTTAAACATCTCGAGATCGCCCGAATGCTCATCAATGGAAACTCTTATCTCGGCAGTACCCTGCTCGAGAAATGCTCTTCCAACCGCTCGTATCTCACCCGTTACATCGTCCATCGCAAGCCTGACCAGTGCGCGCCCTCCATCTACAGCGACTTTACCGTCACCACGCTCAACCTTTCCGCGGCAATCTGCAGCAAGCTCGGCGGCGGCGAGTCCGCCTATCGGGCAATCGCCGAGCACTATCGCGGTCCGGCCGCCAACGAAATGATGTCGGCTCTCGCCAGCTACAAGCTGGACAGCCGCCTATATGCAAATGCCCTCAATCGCATCGACAACTTTGACGGCAATGCCGTGCGCGAGAAAAGCACGCTTTACCTTATGCTCTTTGTGGCAACGGGGGCGCTCGCCGATCCCGTTCAGGGCGTGGCCACCGTCGAGCGCTTTTGCGACAGCAAGACGGGCGGGCACTTTGGCACCACCGAAACTACCGTCGGACGTGGCTTTATGAGCAGCCTGGAGCAGCCGCACACCGTCGCTCCCAACCTCGGTCTGCTCAGAACCCATGCCGACAACTGCGCCGACATGCAAATCCATCCCCTCACACGCGATCCGCGCGGCACCGTGATTGGTTCTTTGCCCAAAACCTCGCCCAGCATCACCGATGTAGGCGCCGACGCCTCGCGCGAGCATCTTCGTATTTGGCTCGAGGGTGAGCACTGGTACGCCCAGGGCCTTGGATCGACCAACGGCACAGTGCTCGAATCGGGCGCGGGCGACGGCGATATTGTGATTGAGCCGCCGCGCGACCAACGCGAGCCCGGCAAAGCCTATCCCCCCGTAGAAATCGCCAACAGCGACAGGCTCCATCTGGGTCTCTACACGACATTCCTTGTCATTGTGGACTAGCACGGACAGCGATCGGAAGACGGTCGCCGTCCGTCTTTCGTCTTCTACCTTCTGCGTCGTAAACGACAATACTCAGCGGTATACGTGAGCAGTGCAGCTATCATGGTACTTTACCGATATCCGCACTGCTCACGTATACGCGCGGCAACCCATGCCAGACAAAGGAACGCCATGGATACTACCGATAGCGCCTATGGCGACAAACTCGTCCGTCTCGATACGTTCGATACCGCCGTGGCGGTCGACCCCAACGCCGAGGACGACGCCAAGCGTCGGTTTATGACGCTTATTCTCCAGACGGCCCACCGCAACAACGGCAACATCGGGCACGTGCTGCGCGCGACCAACACGAGCGGCGAGGTCTTTGCCGTCAAGCTACTCAAGGACAACGCCATTCTCTCTGACCAAACCCCCGACCGCTCCGCCGAGCAATCGGCAGCGCACCTGGCCAACACCGCTGCGCTGTTTGAGGAGTACCGTCATCTGTGTACCGTCTCGCACCTGCGTGGATTTCCGCGCGTCTATGGCTATGGATCGTGCGAGGATGACCCGCTCATCCTCATGGAGTGGGTCGAGGGCACCTCACTCAAGCAGGCGCTGCCCCTGCTTCCTCACGACGCCTCGGGCGGGCTGACCACCCAGATGGTCGCCGCCGTCGGAAACGCCGTGCTTCGTGCGCTCTTGATGACCCAAGGCCTCGTGAATCCGGTCGTCCATCGCGACCTGTCGCCCGCCAATATCATGTTCCGTACCACCAGTCGAACGCTCGAGCAGCAGATTGCCGATTGCTCCTTTGACCCCTGCCTCATCGACATGGGCTCCGCGACCATGGCTCTCGGCGACGACACGATCACCCGGCGCGCCGACATCTGGCGCTTTGCCACGCCCGCATACGCCGCGCCCGAGATGCTCACGCAGGATATCGAAGGCATCGCGGCCCTTCGCCGTTCGCCGGCAATCGACGTCTATGCGCTTTCGAGCATTCTGTACCAGCTCTACAGCGGTCGCAAACCGTTTGACTTTGAGTCGACGGACGCCGCTGCAACCGGCTCGTTCTATCTCGTAAAGACCAAGACCAAGCCGGCACCGCTCGAGCCGCGCTGCGAGGGCGATGAAGCGCTCGTCCAAATCATCGTGAAGGGTCTCTCAGTCGAGCAGTGCGATCGTCCCACCGAGCAGCAGATGCTCGAGGTGCTCTCGGCATACCTCACCGATGCCGAATCCGAGGGCCGCGAAGGCACAGGAGACGAGGCCGCGATTGATATCGATTCTGGCACGCACCTTAAGGTCGACGTCGCCGGCGAGCGCGCACGAGAGATCCTGAATCAGGCCCGCCACGATGCCATGACCCGCCGCCGCTTTATTATCGGCGGCGCTATCGCAGCCGTTGCGGGGCTCAGCGTTATCGGGGCGGCAACCCATGGCTTTGGCATCCCCGACTACCTTGACGGCATCCGCGGTTCACTTGACGACTACACCTGGGATCAGCTGCAGGAGATTTCGCTCAAGATTAAGGCCGCCGAGACCCGTAGCGAGGCACGCGAGATTGCCAAGCGCTATCATCTGCTCGATGCCGATGGGCATATCCCCTATCCGTGTACCAAGCGTGTCACGCTCACCAACGGGCTGCAGGTTGGCGCGCAGCTTGTGGGCATCCGCCACGATGAGCTTCTGGACGGGACGGGCAAGGCCGGACTGACGTTTATGTTCGATGCGGGTATTGCCGAGCGCAACGCTGCGGCTGAACCGCCGAGCGCCGGCTGGGCAGATTGCGAGCTGCGGGAATGGCTCAACGGCGACGGCCTTAAGCTGCTGCCCAACGAGTTGCGCGCACTCATTAAAGGGGTCAAGAAGGTCTCGAACAATGTGGGCGCCGCCAACAGCGCATCGTGCCTGAGCGAGTTGCCCGCAACCCTTTGGCTGCCCGCCATGGTCGAGCTGTGCGGTACGCAACCGCCCGATTCGTTTACCGAGGGCTATCACTACCTGGCAGACATCTACAACGGCGAGGGCAAGGAGTATCAGCTCTTCCGCGAGCTCAAGGTGAGCCCGTATTCCACGAACGAGACGATGGTCCGCCAGTGGAAGGGCAAGGACACCTGTTGGTGGGAGCGCACGGTGAGCCCCGACACATCGGAGAGCGAAGGCACGCTCCATATGAACCGCGTGGGGCACGACGGCGACGTCTTTACGTACGCAACGCCTGCGGACAGCCCCAAGAAGCGGACTTGCGCGATCCCCGGATTCTGCATCTAGGGAGCGGGCGTCTTGCCGTGACGGGACCCCTCCCCGGCAATTGTCTCGATCTGTACAGTTAGAGGTCAAAAACCTCTCTAGATGTTACAAATCAAGACATTTGAGTTGACCGCGGACGGTTTGTCTCGATCTGTAACATCTAGCAGGAAAAACGGTCCTTAGGCGTTACAGATTGAGACGTTAAGTTGTGGCTCGATGTAATGTCTCGATCTGTAACAGTTACTCGACAAAAACGGGTCTAGTTGTTACAGATTGAGACATTAGACCGGCTACGGTCCGCCGACCTGGCTATCACCTCGACCAATACTAGAATGTCATACATTTCAATCTCCACTGGACACCCCCAGGGGGTATGGGTGTATAGTATCGGATGGTTAACATTTCCGACACTACGTCACAGAAAGGAGAAGCCATGGCTCAAGATAAGTTCGATGTGGGCGGCATGACGTGCGCCGCCTGCCAGGCGCACGTGGACCGTGCCGTGAGCAAACTCGACGGCGTCCAAAGCGTCGCGGTCAATCTGCTCGCCGGCTCTATGCTGGTGGACTACGACCCTGCGCAGGTCTCCCCCGACGACATCTGCACCGCTGTCGACCGCGCGGGCTACTCAGCCTCGCCCATCAGCACGGGCACCGACGCTGCCCAAAGCGGAAGTGCGCAAACCAGGTCCGGCGCCGCCCATATGGAGTCGCCGACCAAAAAGTTGGAGGCCGCCGCCTCTGCCATGCGCACCCGCCTCATCGTCTCGATCGTATTCCTCATCCCACTGTTCTACATAGGCATGGGGCACATGCTCGGTTGGCCACTGCCCGGCGTCTTCACCGACCACACCCACAGCATGACGCTCGCGCTCACCGAGCTCGTCCTGCTCATTCCCATCGCCTACGTCAACGACGCATACTTTATCAACGGGTTTAAATCGCTTACGCACGGCGCGCCTACCATGGACGCCCTTATTGCCGTGGGTGCCACTGCTTCCATCGCCTGGTCGCTCTACGCCATGTTCATCATGGCCGACCAGCTAGCCGCGGGTCAGGTCCACGAGGCCATGATGACGGGCATGGACAACCTGTATTTTGAGAGCGCCGGCACAATCCTGTCGCTCGTCACCGTGGGCAAATATCTCGAGACGCGCAGCAAATCCAAGACCGGCGGCGCCATCGAGGCACTCATCGACTTGGCGCCCAAGACCGCGACCGTCGTGGCAGAGGACGGCACCGAAACCACCGTCGATGTCGACGCCATCCTTCCCGGCCAGGTCCTGCGCGTGCGCCCCGGCGAGTCCATCCCCGTCGATGGCGTGGTGCTCGAGGGCAGCTCGGCCGTGGACGAGAGCGCGCTCACCGGCGAGTCCATCCCCGTGGAGAAGACCGCCGGCGACACTGTCAATGCGGCCACGGTCAACCGCACGGGCTCGTTTACCTTCCGCGCCACGCGTGTGGGCGCCGACACGTCGCTCGCCAAGATTATCCAGCTCGTCGAGGACGCCAACGCCACCAAGGCGCCCATCGCCCGCATGGCCGACAAGGTCGCCGGCGTGTTCGTGCCCGTAGTATTCGCGATCTCGGCCGTGACTTTTGTGGCGTGGATGGTGCTGACCGGAAGCGTCAACGAAGCGCTTACCTCCGCCGTCGCCGTGCTGGTGATCAGCTGCCCGTGCGCGCTGGGCCTGGCCACGCCCGTCGCCATTATGGTCGGCACCGGCAAGGGCGCCGAGATGGGCATTCTCTTTAAGAGCGCCGAGGCGCTGGAGAACCTGCGCAGCGTGGGCACCGTGGTGCTCGATAAGACGGGCACGGTCACCCGCGGCAAGCCTGCCGTGACCGATATCGTGGTAGCCACGCGCGCTGACGGCTCGCCCGCCATGAGCGAAAAGGCGCTGCTCAAGTTGGCCGCCGCGCTGGAACGCTCAAGCGAGCACCCGCTGGCCGAGGCGATTATGGCCGAGTGCGAGACACGTGGGATCGTCGCGCGCATGGTCGAGGACTTTGCCGCCGTGCCCGGACGAGGCGTTACGGCGCGCGAGGGGCAAAACGCCATTGCAGCCGGCAACGTACGCCTGATGGACGAGCTGGGCGTTGCCGTGCCCGCGGGTCTTGCCGAACAATTTGCCGCCGAGGGCAAGACGCCGCTGTTCTTTGCCAAGAACGGCGAGCTTGCCGGCACCATTGCCGTGGCTGACGAGGTCAAGGAGACGAGCGCCGGGGCCATCGCCGCACTGCGCTCGCTTGGCGTCGACGTGCGCATGCTCACCGGCGACAACCGCGTGACGGCCGAGGCCATCGCCCGCCGCGTGGGACTGAACAGCAAGCAGGTCATCGCCGACGTCCTCCCCGCCGACAAGGAGCGCCACGTGCGCAATCTGCAGGATGCGGGCAGCAAGGTCGCCATGGTGGGCGACGGCATCAATGACTCCCCCGCCCTGGCGCGCGCCGACGTGGGCCTTGCTATCGGCACCGGCGCCGACATCGCCAAAGAAGGGGCTGATGTGGTGCTCATGCGCAGTGACCTCATGGATGTTGCGCGGGCCATCGAGCTTTCGCGCGCCACGATCCGCAACATCAAGCAGGACCTGTTCTGGGCGCTGTTCTACAACGGCATCGGCATTCCGCTGGCGGCGGGCGTGTTCTTCCCGCTCACCGGATGGCAGCTCTCGCCGATGTTTGGCGCTGCGGCCATGAGCCTGTCGAGCGTATGTGTCGTAAGCAACGCTCTGCGCCTAAAATCCTTTAAGCCCAAAGTGGCAAAATAGGATCGCCATTAAGTCCATTTAGAACGGGTTTTCCAGGTGCCCGAGATTGACCTGAAAGAGGAGCGACGCGTACTTTGGTACGCGAGCGACGGCTTGAAGGTCAAGGTCGGGTGCCTGGGAAAGCCGACACAACAGAGAGGAATACCCATGCGTTTCACAATTAAGACTTCCGGCCTTATGTGCGGCCACTGCGACGCCACCGTCGAGACGGCGTTGCTCAACGTGGCCGGCGTGACCGACGCCGACGCCGATCACGAGACTCAGACCGTACAGGTGGAGTGCGCCGACACCGTGACCGCTGAGCAGCTCGCTGCCGCCGTCGAGGGCGCCGGCGAGAAGTTCCACGCCCTTTCGGTGACCGCCGCATAACGACCCGCACGTACCCCCGACCAGAAACGAGGACCCGCCATGATGGCAGACCATAAATCGGTGACCCGCATGCTCAAGACGGCACGCGGTCAGATCGACGGCATCCTGCGGATGGTCGAGGAGGACCGCTACTGCGTCGATATCTCCACACAGCTCATGGCCACACAGGCGCTCCTCGCGCGCATTAACGCCGACGTGCTCAAGGCGCATATCGAGGGCTGCGTGACTTCGGCAATCGAATCGGGCGACGAAGACCTCAAAGCCGCCAAACTCGCCGAAATCGAACGCGTCGTCGACAAACTCTCCAAGTAATTGGGGCATTGGGGACAGGTACGTTTGCACCGTCTTGGTATTCCGGGGACAGGTATGTTTGCACCACATTGGTGCAGATTAACCTGTCCCCCTTGCTCTAAATCGGGTATAAAGGCGTGCAGCATATCGAACGAAAGGCAATTTGCATGAATGACTTTATGAAGGGTCGCAATGGTGCCGATGAACTCACCATCGTGATGGGTTTTGCCGGCATCGTCATCGCGATGATCGGATCGATAGCCCGCATCCAGTGGCTCAGCTGGATTGCCATCGCCGTAATCGTGATTGGCGTGCTGCGCGGCCTGTCCAAAAATATCGACGCACGTCACAAGGAGAACGAGGCCTTTGTCGCCGCGACTGCAAACGTACCCGGCTTGGGCAAGTTTGTAGCTAGCTTGGGCGGCGGAGCTGCAGCGACCAACGCCTCGCGCGCAGCCGGTACTAGCAAGGAAGACTTTGAACGTGCCAAGCGCACAGCCAAGAAGATGTGGAAGGGCCGCAAGACCACGGCCTATCTTAAGTGCCCCAACTGCGGCCAGATGCTCTCCGTTCCCAAGGGCAAAGGCAAGATCCGCGTCACCTGCCCCAAGTGCCATGCCAAGATGGAGACGCGCTCATAGCCGCCATACCATGGGACAAATAAAAGCCGAGGCCTCGCACTGGGACCTCGGCTTTTTCTGATTATGACAAAAGGATTGTCCCTTTGTCGCATCACCATATCGCGCGCTTACGCCACGCCATCGCGGGCAAGCTCCTCGGCCAACGCCTCGGCAGGCATGGCCATAATCGCGTCGAGCTCGGCGTCCACCTCGAGGATGCGCTTCACCTTGAGCTTGCGCACCAGATCGCCGCGACACATCACGTACATCGGCTCACGCAGAGCGCACAGGTCATCGAGCGGGTTCTCGCGCGTCACCAAGATATCGGCAGCCTTGCCGCACTCAATTGTGCCGGTCTCGCCGCCCAGCCCCAGCAGCTCAGCATTGACTTGCGTAGCTGTATGCAGCGCGAAGGCGTTGCTCACGCCGACATACTTGGCAAAATAGGCCACCTCACGCCACATGTCGTACTGCGTCACGAACGGGCAGCTCGAGTCCGTGCCAAGGCCCACCTTAACGCCAGCTTCCAGTGCGGCACGAGCGCTCTCGATAATACCCGAGCACACGATATCGCCGTTCTTCTTTTGCGTGTCAGTCGAATGGGTCTTTTCCGGGTCGAGCAATACAAACGGCAGCGCCGGGCTGATAGTGCAGGTCACACTCGGAGCACGCCCCTCGAGCTGCGTGCCCGCGGCGCCACGGTACAGCTCCAAGATCTCGGGTGTCAACGGAGCGCCGTGCTCAATCGTGTCAACGCCGGCCTCAAGCGCGGCCTTCACGCCCTCGGTACTCTCGACATGGGCCATAACCGGAAGGCCCATATCGTGCGCCGCCTTGCATGCCGCCGTGGCAACCTCCACCGGCATACGCAGCACGCCCGGCTCGCCCACCTCGGTAGCGTCGAACACGCCGCCCGTCACGAACAGCTTGATGACGTCGGCACCGCGCGCATACAGGTCGCGCACCTGTTCGGCTGCCTCGGCGGGACTGTTGGCCACCTGGGCGAACAAACCCGCACCATGGCCGCCCGGCACCGTGACACCCGTTCCCGGCGCCACCAGGCGAGGACCTTGATACTTGCCGGCATCGATAGCATCGCGCACGGCAAGATCGGCAAACAGCGGGTCGCCCGCGCCGCGCACCGTGGTCACGCCACTTGCCAGTTGTTGTTGGGCGCTGCCCTTAAGAATATGGCGCACGATGGCGCGCCCCACGGGATTATCGAGCTTCTTCATCAGCGCGCCCGCATCGCCCGCCGAAACCGGCTTGCCCGAACCGCACAGATGCACATGCATATTGATGAGGCCTGGCATGAGATACGCCCCTGCCAGGTCGATGACCTCGGCGCCCGCCGGCGCCTGCGCCACGGCGCTCGGCCCCATCCATGTGATGACACCGCGCTCAACGGCCACGGCCATATCGGGCTGCGGCTCCATATGCTCCGAGCCATCCAAGACGGTCGCATTGATAAACAACGTGGGACGATCGGCAGACGCCATATCGAGCTCCTCCCTCACGATTAACTTGAACATTTGTCCATTATCACCTAATGCAGCGACCTAAAGTCGAGCATATCGGTTAACGGAGGGACGAGAGGATGTGGGGGACGGAATACGTTGCAGTCCCACCCCAGCGAAACCAGGGAAATGTCTCAATCTGTAACAGGTACTGGGTTATTGGGCCCCCTGATGTTACAGATCGAGACATTCGGTCGAAGTTTCACCGGTTTGTCTCGATCTGTAACAATTACGAACTCAAACAACTTCTAAACGTTACAGATCGAGACAAAACCTCTCAGCGCCCATACCACTGACGTCTCCACTCCTCAGCCAAATCGGGCCGTCGCGGAATACCCGCTAACCTCATCTTCTCAACCAGCTTCCCCGGATTCTTGAGCTCATCAAACGTAAACCGAAGCACCTTGTGCCCGAGCATCGTCAGATGAGACTCTCGCTGACGTTCTGCCACGAATGGGTCGACCGACCCCCGATCCCCACCATCCTGCAGGGTATACTTTCCCTTCCCGTCGAGCTCGCCGATGACACATGTCCCATCCTCGAGCCTCCAGAAATAATCAACCCGAAACACTTGGCTCGGATCGAGCGGGTCGCGAAACTCCACCTGCAGCTCCGGAACCGGAAAGCCGTACGCAATAAAGAACGCTCGGAACCGAGACTCGCCGCCGTTTTCGGACAGCCCGTCCGCATACGACGCAATCACCCGTGCCCTGCGATACCCGCGCCTGCCCTCGCAATCGGCGCGAGGCGCTCGCACAAATCCCCACGTGATACACCTTTTGCCCGCAGTGCAGAATCGGCGATCGCCAACCCGTAGGAGAACGGCGCACGCAGCAAGCAATCCTCCACCGTGCGCCAAAACGACGTCACCCGCACGCCATCAACAAGCTCGAGCACGCCCGCCATCTGTGGACGCAACAACCTGCACCCGCTGCTCAACGTCACCGAACAACCCGTCTTAACAAGAAAACGCGGCCCGAGTAGATCATTCGGCACCTCCAAACCCCACAAAAGCGCCGCGTCATAGCCCCAAAACGCCCAATCGGGATGAAATTCCGCAAGCCCTTTGATAGTCCTCAGCGCTCGCTCCGCCGGCGTCGATGCATCCCAATCATGCTGAAAGCAGAACAGATACGGCTCGGGCTCCGCAATATCATCGGTTCCCACATGACGCCGCAGCCACATGAGCTCGGCATTGTCATGCGTTGCGAGCAGCGCACCTTGCTCAGTCGTCTCCGTGAGCCGCGCGAGCATCCTATTCCGCGCCAACGTGTTGCGAGTCGCATGTTTGTGTTTGAGAACGGTATTGGACACTTTCATCACCACCACATCGGACAACTGGACCATCGCCGCTGTTGCCTCCGCTGACAAATGTCTTGATCTGTAACAGGAAGACAGTCTTTGAGCCTCTAGTTGTTACAGAACAAGATCTTTCGGCAGCCGCCAACCTTCCGTCTCAATCTGTAACAGGTAGGTCGAATTTGGGCCTGTAGATGTTACAGATTGAGACATTCCCCCAACCAGGTGCCAAACGTCTCGTTCTGTAACAGTTAGACGTTCTCCAGCCCCCCAAACGTTACAGATTTAGACAAACCAGCGGCGCCCAAGCGTTCGTCTCGATCTGTAACAGGTAGACCGGTTTTTTGTCCCTAAACGTTACAGATCGAGACATAAAGACAGAAGGCAAGGCAGGACAACGCCAGTCACATCCCCTACTCCCACTCCCGCTCGTAGATGTTGAGGGACTTTACGTAGCGCCCCTGGGCACCCATGATGTCTCGGACCAGCCTCAGAAAGAAGCTGATACGCGAGGTGTCGAAGCCATCTTCCAGGTCTTCCGGATGGACGGCGCCAGGCCCGTCGATCGCCGTATCGCTCAGGCGCGCTATGTCGTAGAGGTAGAGCTGCCCCGCCGTCAGCCAGACATCGTCGACGCAGGCGAGGCGCACCGCAATCGCTCCGTCGCTCCAATGCTCCTTTTGCACGATATGCGGGTCGTAGACATCAAAGCGACGGTCGGCGCGCGTGTCCTTCAGCGCGACCATACCAGTCGCAGGATCCTTGTCCAAAATGCCAAAGCGCGAGAAATACTGCGTGTCGCGTACCTGCTCGAGCCGCTTGAGCGAGGCAGGCGAAAGCGATGTCGGCGGCTCTTCAACATACAGCTCGAGCAGCGTCTTGCCATGGCGATAGGGGCGCTCGAAGAGCAGCCAATCGGTAAATGCCATGTTGTAGGCCATGATTTCGTTTTGCGAAGGCTCGGTGTAATAGCTGAGCCACGGGTCGACAATGATCTCGAACTGTTCGCGCGCCGGCTCCAAAAACTGGAACTTCCGCAGCATCCAAAAATGGGCCATGTCGGCAATATCGTTGCCGACGGCTTCGGCTAGCTGCGCTCGGTCTAAAGCGTGGTCAGTCATGGCATCCTCCTCAAACTGATAGACCTCAATTTGAGCTTACGAGGAGGGTGGTCGGCCACGACCAGCGCGGGCAAAATAGGCCTCCGGCTGCAAACCAGATGCTGACCAAACACTTGACGGGACACTTGACCGAATGAGCGCACCGCAACAAAACCGCAGGTAAACATAGACGGCCAACCTGCTCTTTTGAGCCAGATGCCCGTAGCCACCACAGAAACAACAGGTGACCACAGCCCAAGAAGTCGACAAATGAACACTCGTACGTCGGCAAACGAACAAATCGGTCGCAAACCCGCAAGGGGTGTCCCTGGGTGCCGACACATAAGGAACGTCCCCAGCTGCCGGCACTTGGGGACGTTCCTTTTGGGCCGGCCGTTGGGGACAGCCCTTGACGATTCAGCTGTGAACAGCCGCCTTACAGCTCCAGCGCATCGGCGACTTCGGCTGCGCAGGCCAGGGCATCGGCCATGGCGTTCACCACGAGCGAGCTGCCGTTGCGGGCATCACCCGCCACATACACCGGCGCGGCATCCGCGGCGACGCCGTCGACACGGGCCGCAAGGTGCGAGCCCTCGGCAGCCATCACCGGCAGCGGACGACCAGCGGTGGCAACAGGCACGCTCACTGCATCGAACACACCGTGCTCCGGGCCCGTAAAACCGCAGGCGATGAGCACCAGCTGGGCCGGCACCTCGTGCTCGGAGCCCGCGATGCGCTCGGGCTTGCCAGCCGACCAATCCAGATCGACCACGCGCAGGCCCGCGGCCGCGCCCTTCTTGTCCAACAGTACCTCGATCGTATCCACACCCCAAGCGCGCATCTCGCCGCCCATGGTAGCGATGGCCTCCTGCTGGCCGTAATCGGTCTTCTTCACGTTGGGCCACTGCGGCCAGGGGTTGCTCGCCGCGCGCGCATCAGGCGCCGCCGGCAAGAACTCAAACTGGCGCACGCTGCGCGCACCCTGACGTACCGCGGTGCCCACGCAGTCGTTACCGGTATCGCCGCCGCCAATGACCACAACGTCCAGGCCGCGCGCGTTCACCGCGGGGTCGCCGCCATCGAGCACCGAGACGGTCGAAGCCGTCAGGTAGTCCACGGCATACACCACGCCCGGGGCATCAATGTTCGCAGCCGAAAGCCCACGCGGAGCACGGGCGCCGGCAGCCACCACGACGGCGTCAAAGTCGTCGAGCTTGGCGGTAACCTTGGGATCGCTCACGTCGGCACTCAGCTCGAACACAATGCCCAGCTCGCGCATGAGCGCCACACGACGCTCGACCACGGACTTCTCGAGCTTCATGTTGGGAATGCCGTACATGAGCAGGCCGCCCGGGCGGTCGTCACGCTCAAACACCGTCACGCGGGCACCGCGACGCGCAAGCTCCCATGCTGCCACCAGACAAGCAGGACCGGAGCCCACCACGGCAACCGTGGGTGCGCCCTCCCCTGCCGGCTCAAAGCGGCGCGGACCGCCGTTGGCCCACTCATGGTCGCTGATCGCGCGCTCATTGTCGTGAATCGTCGTGGGCTGGCCATCGACCGAGCCCAGGTTGCATGCGGCCTCGCACAGCGCCGGGCACACGCGACTCGTGAACTCGGGCATGGGCGAGGTGAGTGACAGGCGCTCGGCAGCCTCGTCCCAACGGCCGCGGTACACCAGCTCGTTCCACTCGGGAATCAGGTTGTGCAGCGGACAGCCGCTCGGACGTGCCTTGCCAAAGCTCGCGCCCATCTGACAAAACGCCACACCGCACATCATGCAGCGACTCGCCTGGGCACGGCGCGCGTCGTCGTCGAGCTCCACGTACAGCGGATCGAAATCGCGGCTGCGCTCCTCCACGGGGCGCAGCTCATGGGTCACGCGATCGATATCAAGAAAAGCACCGGGCTTACCCATGGCACTTACGCCTCCTTCTTGGTCGAAGCAACAGAGCTGGCAGCCACGGACGCAGCACCCGCAGCACCGCCCGCAACATCGAAGCGAGCAACATCCGCGTCACTCGCGCGACCGGTCACAATGTCAAACGCCAGCTCCTCGGCCTGCGCATGCGTCTTGCCGACGGCCTCGGCGGCGGCGACAATCGCCAGCACGCGCTCGTACTCGGTCGGAATGACCTTCACAAAGTGTTTGCTCATCGTCTCAAAGCTGTAGAGCAGCTTAATGCCGCGCGGGCTCTGCGTCACGTCCACGTGCTCCTGGATGAGCTCGCGAATCTGCGCCAGCTCGCCGGCCGTCGGGGCTTTAAGCTCAACGCTCTCGTGGTTCACACGGGCATTGAGCGTGCCGTACTGGTCAAAGACATAGGCCACGCCACCCGTCATGCCGGCGGCGAAGTTCTGCCCGACCTCGCCCAGGATGAGCGCCAGACCACCCGTCATGTACTCGCAGCCATGGTTGCCGCAGCCCTCGACCACCACCGTGGCACCGGAGTTGCGTACGCCAAAGCGCTGGCCTGCCAGGCCGTTAATGAAGCCGCGGCCGCTCGTGGCGCCAAAGAACGCAACGTTGCCCACGATGATGTTCTCATCGAACTTGTAGGTCGCATGCGGGTTGGGGCGCACCGACACCTCGCCGCCCGAAAGGCCCTTGCCAAAGTAGTCGTTGGCGTCGCCGCACACGTTGAGCGTAATGCCGCGCGGCAGGAAGGCGCCAAAGCTCTGACCGGCCGAACCGTCGCAATCGATAGTGATGGAGCCGGCGGGCAGGCCCTCGGGATGCGCCTTGGTCACCGCGTTGCCCAAGATGGTGCCCACGCAGCGGTTGACGTTGGCGATATCGGCGCGGAAGCGAATCGGACGCAGGTGCGCACGGGCATCGGCCGTGTAGGGCACAAACAACGTGGAGTCGAGCGTCTTGTCGAGCTCGCTGTCCGCAGCCATCTGGGGCAGGAAGTGACGGCCGTCGGCACCCGGGATGTGGGCACCAAACTCACAGGTCGCGCTCGCCAGCACGGGCGACAGATCCAGCAGGTTAGCCTTGCGGTTGCCCGGGACCTCGATCTGGCGCAAGCACTCGGGATGGCCGACCATCTCGTCGACCGTGCGGAAGCCCAGGCTCGCCATGACCTCGCGCAGCTGCTCGGCAACAAAGAGCATAAAGTGCTCGACGTGCTCTGGCTTGCCGCGGAAGCCGCGACGCAGGCGGCAGTTTTGCGTAGCGATGCCGGCCGGGCAGGTATCCTGCTGGCAGTCGCGCTGCATGAGGCAGCCCATGGAGATGAGCGGCATGGTCGCAAAGCCAAACTCCTCGGCGCCCAACAGGCAGGCGACAGCGACGTCGGTGCCGTCCATGAGCTTGCCGTCGGCCTCGAGCACTACGCGCGAGCGCAGGCCGTTTTGCAGCAGCGTCTGCTGGGCCTCGGCAAGGCCAAGCTCCAGCGGCAGACCCGCGTGCCAGATAGAGTCGCGCGCAGCGGCACCCGAGCCGCCATTGTGGCCGCTGATCAAGATCTTGTCGGCAGCGCCCTTGGCCACGCCGGTGGCGATGGTGCCGACGCCGGCCTCGCTGACCAGCTTGACCGACACGCGTGCGCCGGGATTGGCGTTCTTAAGATCGAAGATCAGCTCTGCCAGGTCCTCGATGGAGTAAATATCGTGGTGAGGCGGAGGCGAGATCAGGCCGATGCCGGGCGTGGACTGACGGACCTCGGCAATCCAGGGATAGACCTTCTTGCCGGGCAGGTGGCCGCCCTCGCCGGGCTTGGCGCCCTGGGCCATCTTGATCTGAATCTCGAAGGCGCTGCACAGGTAGCGGCTCGTCACGCCAAAGCGCGCGCTTGCCACCTGCTTGATGGCGGAGTTCTTGGAGTCACCGTTAGCCAGCGGGGTCTCGCGACGCGGATCCTCACCGCCCTCGCCGGAGTTGGAACGGCCGTGCAGACGGTTCATAGCGATGGCCATGCACTCGTGCGCCTCTTTGCTGATGGAGCCGTACGACATGGCGCCGGTGTTAAAGCGGCGGACGATGTTGAGCGCGGGCTCCACCTCGTCGAGTGAAACCGGCGTGCGACCGTTGGCATTAAAGTCGAGCAAGTCGCGCAGGCGCACGGCACGGCCGGTGCGGTGCAGGCGGGCGCTGTACTCCTTAAAGGTGTCGTAGCTGTCCTCACGGCAGGCGGTCTGCAGCAAGTAGACAGTCTGCGGATCGATGAGGTGATCCTCGCCGCCGAGCGGGCGCCACTTGGTCAGGCCCAACGTGGGCAGCTGATCGGGAGCCGGGCTCTTAAGGATAGCGAGAGCGGCGTCATAGCGCTCATTTTGCTCGCGTTCGACCTCCTCGACACCCATACCGCCCACACGGCTCACCGTGCCGGCGAAGTACGCGTTGACGAACTCCGGCGTAAAGCCAACGGCCTCGAAGATCTGCGCGGAGTGGTAGCTCTGCACCGTGGAGATGCCCATCTTGGACATGATGGAGACGATGCCCGCCGTCGCGGCCTTGTTGTAATTGGCGATGCCCTGCTCGGCCGTCACGTCCAGGTCGCCGCGTGCCGCCAGATTGCGGATGCACGCATGCGCGTTGTACGGATAGATGCCGCTCGCGGAGTAGCCCACTAGCGCCGCAAAGTCGTGCGGGGACACGGCGTCACCGCACTCCACCACGATGTCGGCAAAGGTACGCACGCCGGCGCGGATCAGGTGGTTGTGCACGCAGCCCACGGCGAGCAGCGACGGCACGGGCACCTCGCCCGCAGCGGCATGATCGCTCAGCACCACGATGTTCACGCCGTCGCGGACCGCAGCCTCGACGTCTTCGGCAAGCTGCTTGAGCGCAGCCTGCAGCGCGCCCTCACCCGCGTCGCGGCGGTACACGGCACGGAACCGGCGGGTCTTAAAGCCAACACGGTCAATCGCGCAAATGCGATCGAACTCCTCCTCGCTCAGCAGCGGGCGCTCCAGGCGCACCAGCTGGCAGGCCGTACGGGAGTCCTCGAGCAAGTTGCCGTGGTTGCCCAGGTAGAGCGTGGTCGAAGTCACCATGTGCTCGCGCAGGGCATCAATCGGCGGATTCGTGACCTGGGCGAACAGCTGATAGAAGTAATCGAAGAACGAGCGCGTCTTCTTGGACAGGCAGGCCAGCGGCGCATCGATGCCCATCGAGGCAAGCGGGGCCTTGCCCTGCTGGGCCATGGGACGCACGACCTCGTCGACGTCATCCCAGTGGTAGCCGAGCTTGGCCATACGCACGGCGGCGGGCACGTCGGCGTCCTCGGCGGGCGTTGTCGCAACGGGCTCATCGAGCGCGTCGACGGTCAGCGTCTCCTCGGCAATCCAGTCGCGGTAGGGTTTTTCCTTGGCATAGCGGGCGCGCAGCTCGTCGTTGTAGATGACGCGGCCGCGGGCAAAGTCGACCTCGAGCATCTGACCCGGCCCCAGACAGCCGCTCGTCAGGATGTTCTCGGGGCTTACCTCGATGGTGCCCACCTCGCTTGCCAGCATAAAGCGACCGTCGCGCGTCACGTAGTAGCGGGCGGGACGCAAGCCGTTACGGTCGAGGGCGGCACCCAGCGTGCGACCGTCGGTAAAGGCGATGGCCGCCGGGCCATCCCACGGCTCCATGAGCATGGACTGGTAAGCGTCGTAGGCGCGGCGCTCCTCACTCAGGCTGTCGTTGTGGTCCCACGGCTCGGGCAGCAGCATGGATGCGGCACGCGTGAGCGGACGACCGTTCATGACCAAAAACTCAAGCACATTGTCCAAAATCGCGGAGTCGGAGCCCTCGCGGTTGATGATGGGCATCACGCGCTCAAGATCGTGCTGCAGCACGGGGCTGTACAGGTTGGGTTCGCGGGCGCGAATCCAGTTGACGTTGCCCTTGAGGGTATTGATCTCGCCGTTGTGGATGATAAAGCGGTTGGGATGTGCGCGCTCCCAGCTGGGCGTGGTGTTGGTGGAGTAGCGCGAGTGGACGAGCGCCACGGCCGTTTTGACGGCGGCGTCGTTGAGGTCGATGAAGAAACGGCGCATCTGCGTGGCCACAAGCATGCCCTTGTACACGATGGTGCGCGAGCTCATGGAGCACACATAGAAGATCTTGTCGCGCAGGGCGAACTCAGCGTCGGCCTTCTTTTCGATGGTGCGGCGGCACACGTACAGGCGGCGCTCGAATGCGTCGCCGGCCGGCGTGTCGTCGGGGCGGCCCAGAAAGGCCTGCAGGATGGTAGGCATGCAGGCGCGGGCCGTCTCGCCCAGGTCGTGCGGGTCGACGGGCACCTCGCGCCAAAAGAGCAGCGGCACGCCGGCCTCGGCGCAGCCCTCCTCAAACACGCGACGGGCATCCTCTACGCCCTTGTCGTCCTGTGGGAAGAACAGCATGGCCACGCCATAGTCGCCCTCTGCCGGCAGAATCTGGCCGCACTTTTGAGCCTCTTTACGGAAAAAGTGATGCGGAACCTGGAACAGGATGCCAGCGCCGTCGCCGGTGTTCTTCTCGAGTCCGGTGCCGCCGCGGTGCTCCAAGTTGACCAGAATGGACAGCGCATCGTCCAGGATCTGGTGATGGCGCTCACCGTTGATATCGGCAAGCGCGCCGATGCCACATGCATCGTGGTCGAATTCGGGGCGATAAAGGCCCTGCTGCTGAGCGGAATCTGCCTGCATCGCGATCCTCCCCTTGGTGTTAGACAGTCAGTTGAATAGGCATACTAGGAGCATCGCCGGCCTGTTGTGTTTCCCACCCGTTTCGAAACAATCGCGTAACGCACGCCCTACGAGTGGACACCGCCGACCTCAAGGGCGACAACATAGGCCCCAAGTTCGGCCTGCAAACTCACCTCTTCAAACATCTCAATCTGTAACAGGAAGACCCAATTTCGACGACTAACTGTTACAGATTGAGATGTTTTCGAGAGACGGTTCCGAATGTCTCAATCTGTAACACGAAGGGCCAGTTTTTGCAGCTAACTGTTACAGATCGAGATTTTCCATAGGACCATTTCTTCTTGTACTGATCTGTAACACCTAGACCCAATTTCCATCCCTAGTTGTTACAGATCAAGACATTTCGGCAACCCCCTTTTCACCATCCTATTCAAATACAACAATTTTGTTAGTCTTGGTTAACTTTTTAGCATAAAACGGGTATCATTTGCGGCGTCAAACAAACGGCACGCAGGAGCTCACCATGCTCAACCATCTCAAACATCATTTTGGCTCCCGACGCACCGACGGTCACGGAGGCCTAGACATTGCGCGGCACATCGGCCCCGGGTTGCTCGTGACCGTCGGCTTTATCGACCCGGGCAATTGGGCCTCCAATATGGCCGCCGGCTCGCAGTTTGGCTACGCGCTGCTGTGGATCGTCACACTGTCCACGATCATGCTCATCGTGCTGCAGCACAACGCGGCGCACTTGGGCATCGCCACGGGCACCTGTCTTGCCGAGGCCACGACACGCTACCTCCCCCGCATCGTGGGACGCGCGGTACTCGCCAGCGCCTATCTCGCGACCATCGCCACCGCCATGGCCGAAGTCCTGGGCGGTGCGATCGCGCTCCAGATGCTCTTTGGCCTGCCCGTACGCGCCGGCTGCGTCATCGTCGCGGCGGCATCGATGGCGATGCTCATGACGAGCTCCTACAAGCGCGCCGAGCGATGGATCATCGCCTTCGTAGGCGTGGTAGGACTCTCGCTTTTGGCTGAGCTTACGCTGGTCAAGGTCGACTGGCCGCAGGCCGCCGCAAGCTGGATCACACCCAGTATGCCCACCGGCTCGGCCGCGATTATCGTAAGTGTCCTAGGCGCGGTCGTTATGCCCCACAACCTCTTCCTGCACTCCGAGGTCATCCAATCCATGCACTTCGAAGGCCAAGGCGAGCAGGTTATCGAGGAACGTCTGCGCTACGAGCTCTTCGACACGCTCTTTTCGATGGGCGTGGGCTGGGCAATCAACTCGGCCATGGTCATCCTGGCCGCAACGACCTTCTTTGCGCACGGCATTGTCGTAGACGACCTCGCCGTCGCAGCGGACACGCTCTCCCCCATTCTGGGCCCGGCAAGCTCGACCATCTTTGCGGTGGCACTGCTGTTTGCGGGCATATCGAGTAGTGTGACGGTGGGCATGGCGGCAGGCACCATCACCGCGGGCATGTTCGACGAGGAATACGACATCCACGACCGACATTCCTCGATCGGGGTGGCGGCCTGTTTCGTCGGCGCAGTGACGGCGTGCTTGGTCGTCCCGAATCCTTTTGAGGGTCTCATCTGGAGTCAGGCGCTGCTGTCTCTTCAGCTGCCGATTACGGTCTTTGTGCTCATACGGCTCACCAGCTCACGCCGCGTCATGGGCAAATACGCCAACTCGCGCCCGCTCAACGCGCTGCTCGTAGGGATCGGTGCCATCGTGACGATTCTCGACATCGTGCTGCTAACGGGAATGTAATTGGGATGGCGTGGCTGTCCAGATATAACGTCTTAATCTGTAACACGTGAGACCGTTTTAAACCGTCAGATAAATCAAAAGGGTCCCGGCCGAGAATTCGACCGGGACCCTTGGACAGAGCTATGTTCGGCTTTCGCCGTGTGCCTGCGAGTTACTCCTCGACGAGCTCAAACTGATCGGGACCGACGCCGCACACCGGGCACACGTAATCCTCGGGCAGCTCGGGCGTGTCGACCTCAACCTCGTAACCGCAAACGGTGCACACAAACTTATACGTCTTCTTTTCCTCAGCCATGATGTTCTCCTCTCGAACGTGACTGCTGGTGTACTTACTTATTAGTATATATTCTCAATAGTATAATGCAAGTATTTTTAGAACATTTCTAGCCTTGATACGACGAGGCTTTGGGCGGCGTCTTGCCCTTTAGCACCTTGTGATAGTAGTCGTACGTCAGCGGCGTCTCGTCGCTCAGGCGCTCGGCATCCTCGACCTCGCCAATAAACAGCAGATGCGTGCCCACATCCACAGTGTCGATCAAACGGCAGCTAAACAGGGCCGCCGCGTGCTCGGGCACATAGGGCATGCCCAGAGCCGTCTCGCGGGTCTCGTATTTGGCAAACTTGTCATAATCGCTGCTGGTGCGGAACCCAAAGTTACCGATGTAGAGCATGTCGGCCGTCTGATCGATCACGGTCAGCGCGAACGCTTTGGCCGATGCGATGACGCCCGAGGTGACATTGTCCTTGTTCACGGCAACCGAAATACGCGGCGGCATGGACGTCACCTGCACCGCAGTGTTGATGACGCAGCCGGCACGCAGCCCGTCTGCCGCAGCGCTCACCACGTACAGACCGCTCGGCATGGTAAAGAACGCAGTTTTGTCCATAACGATCACTCCCCTAGCTCGGGTTGGAACCTCATGAATGTATGTACCCACAAAAAAGGCGGCACCCATAACGGACGCCGCCTTTGAGACATATGTGTCAGAACAGTAAGAAAGATGAGACGCCCGCAGTTGCGGTGAAATAGGGACTGAATAGCCCCTCAAACAGGCAAAACAGTCCGTATTCCACCGCAACTTATACAGAGTGCCTAGCGGTTGCGTTCCTTAAGGGCGCGGTCGATCTCGCGTTGGACATCACGCTTGGCCATGTCCTCGCGCTTGTCGTAGAGCTTCTTGCCGCGACCCAGACCCAGCAGCAGCTTTACGCGGCCGTCGGTATTAAAGTAGAGCTCCAACGGAACCAGCGCATAACCACGGTTGCGAAGTTTGCCGTCAAGAAAGTCGATCTCCTTGCGGTGCAGCAGCAGACGACGCCGACGGTCAGGATCGCGATTCCACACGCCACCATGGCTATAAGGGTGGATATGCAGGCCGACGAGCCAGCACTCCCCGCCGCGGATCAGCGCGAAGGTATCGGTGATCTGGCAGGCGCGCTCGCGAATCGACTTGACCTCGGTGCCACTCAGCTCAATACCGCACTCAAACGTCTCATCGATAAAGTACTCGTGATGTGCCGAGCGATTCTTGGAAATGAGTTTGCGCTCGCGCTTACTGGGCATCGCCGGCCTCCTTGGCGCCATCGGCGTTTGAGCCCGCAGCCTCGCGCTTTGCCTTGCGCTCGGCATTGAGCTCGGCATCGCTCTCGCGCACCAGTTTGATAATCGCCGCGCAGGCCTCCTCGCCCACCAAGTCGCGAGCACGTACCGTCAGGCGCGTCGCCTCCTGCTTGTCGCCGTCGCTTGCAGCATCGGTCGCGCACATAATCAGGCAGATGGCAATCTCGGCCGAAGGCGAGGTCGGCACGCCTTGCAGGGCCAGTTCACCCATCACGTGGTCGTCGCTCTCATCGGCGGCATCCGGATAGGTGGTATGGATCTTGTTGAGCAGGCGCGTCGTATGCGCATCGTTGGGCGCCAGGCGCAGCGCCAGACGCGCGCAGCCCACGGCAGCCGAAACGTTCTCGGTCTCGGGCTCCAAGAAGTACTGACCTAGATTGGCGTAAGCGCGGGCGGCGCACTTGCCATCGCTTGCACGCTCCAGCACCGAGAACGAGAGCGATGCCCATTCCTGCTTGTCCTCGAGAGCGCGGAACAGCTCGGCCAGATCCAGGCGGTAGTTGCAGTTCATGGGGTCCCAGCGCACGGCCTGCATCAAGGCGTTGCGAGCACTCACATAATCCTGCTGGCGAATGTAGGCAAACGCCATGTCAGAGTACAGGCGGTCAAACGGCACCTCGACCTGCACGAGCTCGCGCGGATCCTTCTCCACGCGGCGATAGGCCAAGCGCTCAAACTTGCTATCGAAGCTAAAGTATTGACGCTTCTCCTCCGTCTTGCACTCAGCGTCGATATACTCCTCGGCGAGCTCCACCAGACGCTCCAGCAGCGGCGTCGCCGTAGCCAGGTCGCCCTGCGCCAGATAGTTCTCGGCATACGTGATGTCTTGCAAGCTGATGGGCAGATCCATGGCTACTCCTCGATCTGAGCGAAACACGGCAGGCGCCGTATATACGGTTAATACACAAAACCCGGGTCTCTTACGAGGCCCGGGCGTTCAATTTTGGTAGCCCGTACCAGATTCGAACTGGTGATCTCCGCCTTGAGAGGGCGGCGTCCTAAACCGCTAGACGAACGGGCCATATGTAGCAAATGCAATGGCTGGGATGGAGGGAGTCGAACCCCCATTGACGGAACCAGAATCCGCTGTCCTGCCATTAGACGACATCCCAATGACTGCATCGCTGCGCTCGGCTGTGCCTTTGCGCAAGAAAGAAATATACGGGAAGTCTCGCCGTGACGCAAGCCCCAATTTTGACTTTTTTGAAATTCAGTCAAATTGGCCTAATTTAGTCCAACCCGTGAAGGACCTGTGAAGCCAACCGCTGTGCACGAAGGGCAAAACGCCGCGAGCGGTAGCCGTCAACCGTTGGCAGATTCTACCGCGAAAACGATAGCACCAGGCAACACAATCGAAGTATCAATGATCACGTAGATATCGAGGCGCCATGGACGAAGAGCTTGATTACCTATGGGAGACCCTGGGCCTCGAGATCACTGCCGACCTTTGGCCCGAACGGGACAAAATCCATCCCACACTGCGCCCCGCCATTACTGTGGTGCAGGCAAAATACCGCCGTGCATCCTTTTTGATCATGCGGATGTCATGGCACGCGGGACTCCCCGACCTTAAGCGAATCCAGGCAAGCCTCGTCGAGTTGTCCGGTATGCCGACCGTCATATCCGAGACGCACCTGGAGCAGCGCCAGCGCGAGCGACTGCAACAGCAGAGGATTCCCTTTATCTGCCCCGGCGTTCAGGCATATCTGCCCTTTATGGACGAGGAGTACTGGAGCGGCAAGCCCAACAAACACGTAAAGGTCTACGATCCGCACGAATGGGCACAGCTGGCGGACTGACTGGGGCAGGCCCGCCGGCGGAAAGTGCGTCCCAGATTTCAAGCTCAAACTGGTCCCCACTTTCCCGTCGAGCCCTCAACCGGAAACCGTGTCCCACAATCGAAGCTCAGAATGGGACGTGCTTTCCGCAACCGGCCACTTTGGGAAAGCGCATCCCATTCTGGAAGCGAATTCCGGGTCGCACTTTCCGCAGCCGCTACAGCAACGCCTCGGCCCAAGCCGATTCCCTAAAGCCTGGAATCACAAAGTCGTCGCCCACCAGCAGCGGACGCTTGACCAGCATGCCGTCGGTCGCCAGCAGCTCGTAGCACTCCCGATCCGTCATGCCCGCATCCAGACGCGCCTTCAGGCCCAGCTCTCGATATTTCATGCCCGACGAATTAAAGAAGCGCCGCACCGGCAGCCCCGAACGAGCAATCCAGGTCGCAAGCTCATCAGCCGTGGGATTGTCCAAAACGATATCGCGGTCGATGTACTCTACCCCATGTTCGTCCAGCCATGCCTTGGCCTTCTTACAGGTCGAGCACTTGGAATATTCAACAAACAGTACGGTCATGGGAATCCTCCGAATATAGATCGGCCAACGCAGGCACACGCCACACGAGGCGCCTTCGTATGATGGGCCAATTGTAGCCCGCGGGTCACACGTTAAACGAACCGTACCCCGAATCCGCGTTTGATGAACGGCAGCAGTTCCATTGCCTCGGGCGTGATATGGCCCGCAACGTTCATGCGCTCGTCACCGGGAAGATCGACCCGCGCAATCTCAAGCTCGCCTTCGTAGCGCCCATATCCGCTATTGCTCACAGCGATCGACCCCGCCTTTCGCGGCAGGCCGGCTCCGGCATCCGTCGGCACGGAATCCGGCTTAAGCGTCGCACGTGACTCCTGAGACCTAAAGATGAGGACGCTCGAGTCGGGTCGGTCGTGATGAATCTGCCCGCGCACATAGGCATAACTGAGCTCAAGCTCGCATTGCAGGTCCACGTATCCGGCGGAAACTTGAGCAAACTGCGCCCAGCCCGCATCGGAAAGATCGGGGTCGCCGACCAACACAATGTCGCAATCGGCGCCATGTGCAAGCTCAAGCATATTGAGGGCAACCTTTGACGCGCGACCGCGCTGCGCCTCGACCGTCGGCAGTCCCTCGAATACCGGCCCGCGAACGTTAGCATCACCCGGCACAAAAGCCATGATTTCGAATCCAAGCGCCGCAAGACGAAGATTCACCCGAGCAATGTCCTCCAGAGCTAAACCGGTATAAGGCTTGGGGTAAAAATTGTGGCAGGCGGCAAAACGAGTCACATCGGCACCGGCCTCACGCCACGATGCGATTTCATCAGAACTCACTGTCGATGCATTGACCACAATGCGAAATACACCGGACAGCTCCGCGACCCGCTGGGCGCTAAAGCCATAGTCCAAACGAAGGTATTCCAACCCCAGATCGCGCAAGTCCTCGATGCGCTCAAGCCCGAGCAAATCGCACGTGCGAGGCCCCACATCGGCAATGAGCGCAATGCCGCGGGCGGAAAGCAGCGACAGCACATGACGGACCTTATCGGCATACGCCGCTCCCCCATCCTCGGGAATATGCAGCGAGGTGAACGCATAGCGCGCACCCGCCGCGGCACCACGCTCAATCGTCCGCTCAATATCCTGCAGAGGGCTGGAAAGATAAATCGAAATACCCGTTTTCACGCTTCAACGCTCCTTTAAAAAAGGCCGGCGGAGCAGTTAGCCCCGCCGGCACAACCATAGCATCAAGAAATCTGCCGCGCACCGCGAGCCCCGAGCAACACGGCTCGCGATATCAAACTACTCGCCAAAGAACTCGTTGATCTTCTGCTCGTCGACGCCAAAGAACCACGTCAGGACAAAGCCGGCGGCATAGGCAAGCAGCATAGCGGCAACGTAGCCGAGCTGCTGGCCAGGAACAACGATCAGTAGGCCAAACAGACCGGAAACGCCCTGAGAAACCGTGCCGATGTGAAGCAGCGCCGCGAGCGCGCCGCCAAATCCGGCACCCAGGCAGGCCGTCACAAACGGACGAACGAGCGGCAGCGTAACAGCATACATCAGAGGCTCGCCCACACCCAGGATTCCAACGGGAATGGACTCTGCGACGTACTTCTTGAGCTTGGCGTTCTTGGTCTTAAAGTACAGCGCCAAACCGGCACCGACCTGGCCGCCGCCAGCCATCATAAGGATGGGAAGCAGGTAATTGATACCCTTGGTAGCGCCGTCGGGATCGTTGAGCATAGCGTGGATCGGCGTGAGCGCCTGATGCAGGCCGACGGAAACCAGCGGCAAGAAGCCTGCCGACAGGATATAGCCGCCCAGGACGCCCAGCTTCTCGAAGATAAAGGTCAAAACGCTAAAGATGGCAGTCGTCAGCCATGCACCAACCGGCTGGATGACGAGCATCAGAGCAAAGGCGCCGATGATGAGCACCAGCAGCGGGGACAAGAACGTGTCGAGTGCGTTGGGCATAACCTTGCGAATCTGACGCTCCATCCAGGCAAAAAATGCGCCAGCGATGAGAGCCGCGATCATGCCGCCCGCTGCGGGGTTGTACTGCGCATTGGTGAGCGGCAGCAGAATGGCAGTGGCAGGATCAGCCGCGCCAGGCGCAAGCAGGGGCATGGCACTGTTGGCGATGCACATCATGCCGGCGATGCCGCCCAGCGCAGCGGAGCCACCAAACTCACGTGCCGCGTTATAACCCACCAAGATGGGCAGATAGGCGAACAGGGCCCAGCCCATGGAACGAATGCCCTGGTACCACCACTCGCCTGCAAGCGCGCCTGCCGTCGAGACGTTAATGACGTTGCAGATACCGTTGATGAGGCCAGCCGCAATGATGCCGGGAAGCAGGGCGACGAAGACATTGGAAATCTTCTTGAGGAAGGCCTGAACCGGCTTGGACTCGTACTTGGCCTTCTGCGCGGCCTTGTTCGTGGCCGCAGCGTCAACCACGCTCTCGTCGGCAACGCCTTTCGCAAGGCCGGTGAGCTTGGAGAACTCCTCGAGCACCTTATTCACCTTGCCCGGACCCAGCACGATCTGCATCGTGTCGTCCTCGACCAGGCCCATCACGCCGTCGAGCGCCTTAATGCCCTCCGTGTCGACGTTGCCCGCGTCTTTGACGGTCACGCGCAGGCGCGTCATGCACGCCGCGTTTGCTAGCACGTTGTCTTTACCGCCCAAAAGATCCAGCAGCTTTTGAGCCAGCTCTTTGTTCGTCATAACTCCTCCTTGTATTGGATATCTCGTCTGGATGTCATATCAGCTCACGCCGCGCACCTATCGGGCGTCGGCATTGCTCTTCTCATGGCCACTCACCGCAGCACGGACATGGCCTCGCGCCCGCTCAAGAGCTACCGCGGCCTGCTCGGCATCGCAGTCCAGCAGCACCGAGACAATAGCGGTTTTTACGTGGCCGCCGGCATCTGCAAGCGCCTGAACAGCGCGCTCGCGCGTGCAGCCGGTCGCCTCCATCACGATGTTCTGGCCGCGCACCACCAACTTCTCGTTCGTCTGCTGCACATCGACCATCAGGTTTTGGTATACCTTGCCGATCTTGACCATGGCACCGGTCGAAATCATGTTGAGAATGAGCTTCTGGACCGTTCCCGCCTTGAGCCTCGTTGAGCCGGTCAGCACCTCGGGACCGGGCACGGGCTCAATGGCAAGATCTGCGCTCTCCCCGATCTTCGACCCTTGGTTACAGGCAATTGCAATGGTCTTGCACCCAGTTGCCTTGGCGTACACAAGGCCGCCCACCACATAGGGAGTACGACCACTTGCCGCCAGGCCAACGACAAGATCCTTGTCCGAGAGTCCACGCTCCCGCAGGTCGCTCGCGCCAAGCTCCTCGCTGTCTTCGGCACCTTCGACAGCCTTGATAAACGCCGTCTCGCCCCCGGCAATGAGCCCGACGACCAGATCGGGCGATACGCCAAACGTGGGCGGACACTCCGAAGCGTCGAGTACGCCCAGACGGCCGCTGGTGCCTGCGCCCATGTAAAAGACGCGCCCGCCGCGCTCGAGTGCCTCAGCAGCCCAGTCGATTGCTGTGGCAACCTGGGGCAACACTTTCGTGACCGACTGGACGGCACGAAGATCCTCATCGTTCATCGTCGTGACGATTTGCAGCGATGTCATCGTATCGAGGTCCATTGACCTTTGATTACGCTGTTCGGTCGTGAATTTTGTTAAATCGAGCATTTCATTCACCTCATCTTTCCTGTTTCTCGATGTAGTTTTGCTTAATGACATGCGTCGCCCGTTCGTAGTCGCTGGCAACGTAAGCAGCGTACAGGGCATCGACAACCATAAGCTGGGCCATACGCGAAGCCATGGCACCGCTGCGGACCAAGGGTTCACTCGCGGCGACGCCGAGCACGGCATCGGCCATGGTGGCAAGCTTGGATGATCCATCTACTTTGGTAACGGCCACAACGGGACAGTTGTGACGTTGCGCCTCGGCGGTGCAGTCCAGCACCTCTTGCGTCAAGCCCGAGTAGCTAAAGGCGATTGCCATATCGCCCTCATGCATGTTCTTGGCACATAAGAGCTGATCATGCCAGTCGTCGTACAGACGGCACTCTTTGTCGACACGCATGAGCTTTTGCGCCAGGTCGTGCGCGACCAAACGAGAAGCACCAATACCGAACAGATTGACCGCGCGTGCCCGCTTAAGACGGGCCGCGCATCGCTCCAAGACGGTGTAATCGAGCGTTCGCGCCGTCGCCTCGATCGTGCGCACGTTGCTTTTCATCACCTTCCCCACGATACGTTCGACGCTGTCATCCATGGAGATGTCCTCGAGGGCTATGTCTTTCTTGTCACCTAAGAGCGCCAGCTCGGCAATCAGCTCGCGCTGGAACTCCTTGTAGCCCGCAAAACCCAAACGCTTGCAAAAGCGCAAAATGCTCGAGGGCGAGGAGAACGTGACATCGGCAAGACCGCGGACGGACAGCCCGACCACCTCGTGCGGATGAGCGCTTACATATGCGATGACATTGCGTTCCGCCGGGCTCGCGCTGAGCTCACGCTCGCGAAGCCGCAAAAGCAATCCGTTTGCCATCTCAAACACCTCCGTTGAGAAGAATTAAAGACCAACGAACGATTCGTACCGGATACAAACAGCTTTTGCGGTACATTGTGCCGCATCGTGGCGCACAAAGGGCGAGCGTTCTACCACTCGCCCCTCAAATCCGACCGCTCGGAAATACGCGCGACACAAAATAATTCAGCAAGGTCGCATTATCAGAAACGGGTTTGTTACCGGCTAGCGCCTCGCATGGGCGCCGATCGGCCGAGTCGCATGGCGCACCAACGCCGCTACCAGCAATACCAACAGCATGGCGGTGACATAGCCCGCGGCATCGAATCCTAAATCGATAACGTCGAAATGCCTGCCGGGAACAAAGATCTTATGTACCTGATCGCCAACGGAGCAGGCGACGCAAAAGAGCAATACGGGCACGCAACGGGAGCATACGCTCCACGGACGCCTGGAAAGGCAAACCACGACCACCGAGGCGAACAACCCGACGAAGAAAAATTCTACGGTATGGGCAACGCGACGGACGTTTGTGCCCACCCACATGCGAATGGAAGCAAGTCGGCCAGACCGGACATTCGAGGCAGCCGAATCGGCGCCCCCGGTCATTCCGTTCTCCGTCTGGACTTCACCCGTGGCATCGGCAGCCTGAACGCCCGTAGCCTGACCCTCCACCACACGCGCGGTGGACTCGCTCAGCAACGACGTCTCCACCGCATTTTGCTCCGTCAGCACCCAGATGACCGCCAGCGTTGCAACGAACAGAACGATCGCGGTCCATCCGATTATTTGTTTTACGCGCGCCAAGGGTCAACCTCCTTTATTTGAATATCAGCGAGTGTAGCCCAAAATGGCATCGTCGCCGTATCAAAATTTGAATCGCAACAGGAAGCGACAAAGCGACGCAAACCCCTACCCCGCCTCGCGCATCCAGCGATCGAACGTCCCCACGCACACGCCCAGGCATTTTGCTGCCTGGCTGCGGGTAATATCGCCTGCCTCATAGCTATCGCGCACCAGCTCAAACTGAGGAGGGCACGGCTTGCGAGGTCGACCGAAACGGACCCCTCGCGCTCGCGCCGCTGCAATCCCCTCCGCCTGGCGCCGATGGATATTCTCGCGCTCCACCTGCGCCACGTAGCTCAGCAGTTGCAGCACAATATCGGCAATCAGGGTGTTGGTCACATCCGGCGCGCCGCTGGCCCTGACGCGCGTGTCAAGCAATGGCATGTCCAACACCACAATGGCAACCCCGAGCTCCTTGGTAATGCGTCGCCATTCCTCAAGAATCTCGGAGTAATTACGGCCAAGTCGGTCGATAGAAAGCACCACCAGTACGTCCCCGTCTCCCAGGACGTGCAGCAGCTCGCGATAACGCGGTCGATCGAAGTCCTTGCCGCTCGCATGGTCGGCATAAATATTCGCCGAGCCCACGCCATAGGCGCCCAGCGCATCCAGCTGCCGATTAAGGTTCTGATCGCGCGAACTCACCCGCGCATAACCGTACACCGTCGCCATCTCATCCCCGCTTTCTTGTAAACCTGCCAAAAGGGACAGGTTTATTTTGGTAGGTTTTACCTCTCAAATAGCAGGTAAGCGGGCGGCCGAGCAGACGGCAAGGTAGCCATGATTCAAATGCGAAGGGCGGTCCCGAAAGGCCGCCCTCCGCTCCCCCACCATCAGTCGGGATTTGGCTAATGGATAAGCTTAAAGTCCAAGTGCCCACGCGTGGTATTGACGCGCGAGACCTCGATAATCACGCGCTGGCCCAGTTCATAGCGAGTCCCCGTGTCGGCGCCCGTCAGCGTAAGCGCGTCCTCGTCGAACTCGAACCACTCGTTGCCCAGGCTCTTAATTGAAACCAGGCCCTCGACCTGTGTTAGGTCCAAGCGCACAAAAAGGCCCATGCTGCTAACCCACGAGACGGTTCCGGCATAGCGCTCGCCCAGACGGTCCTCATAGTACTGGGCAATCTTGATCTTTTGCGTCGCATGGCTGGCGGCATCTGCCGCGCGCTCGGCATCGCTGCATGCGCGGCAGATCTGCGGCAGAATGCGCGGCAGCGACTCGCGCCCCTTGCCGATCAGCCGCGGCGTGCGCACCAAGGCGTCCTTGCCGCCAAGCCGCTCATAGGCCAACTGCAGTTTGAGCACGCGGTGCACCACCAGATCGGGGTAGCGACGGATGGGACTCGTAAAGTGACAGTAGCACGGCGCGGCGAGCGCAAAGTGACCCTCGTTGCGCGGCTTGTACAGCGCGCGCTGCATGCTGCGCAGAAGCAACGTGTTAACGAGCGGTGCGCTGGCCGTACCGGCGGCAGCATCAACTGCAGCCTGCAGTTCATCGGGGCTCCCCAGGGCAATACCGGCAGCACGGCAATCGTCGATGATGCCTAGCTGCGCCAGCGCAACGGCGGCACCGTGCAGGCTATCGGGGCTCGGATCCTCATGCACGCGATAGCAGGCCTCGACATCACGGTCTGCCAGCCACTCTGCAACGCACTCGTTGGCGAGCAGCATGGCCTCCTCGATAAGCGACGTGGCACACGAACGCTCACGTGCCACAATCTGCACGGGTACTCCGTCCTCATCCAACAGAGCACGAATCTCGGCCGTGTCAAAATCGACTGAGCCGCGGGCGCGACGAATACGACGGCGGAGTTCGGCGAGTTCGTTGGCGGCGACAAGGAAATCGCCGAGGTCGACGTTGTAGCCGCGGGCGGCCTCCTCGCACGCAAGACCGCGCTCAAGCGCTTCCTCGCGCGAGGTCTCGGCAGCCGCAACATCCTCGGCCGCGCCCTCCAGCACCGAATACTCAACCGCGCCGGCACGCACCAGCAGCGCCTCGACGCCGTCATAGTCCATACGCACACGCGAGCGAATCACGCTGGGGTACGGATCGTAATGCCGCACGCGACCCTGCGCATCGAGCTCGATATCGACGGTAAACGCAAGACGGTCCTCGTCAGGGCGAAGCGAGCACAGGTCATTGGACAGGCGTTCGGGCAGCATGGGAAGCACGCGATCGGCCAGATACACCGATGTCGTACGATGGCGAGCCTCAAGATCGATATGCCCGTCCCAAGCCACATAGTGTGAAACGTCGGCGATATGCACACCCAGCTTGTAGCCACCCTCGGGCGTGCGCTCCAACGAAATGGCATCGTCAAAGTCGCGCGCGTCGACCGGGTCGATCGTGATGACAAAGCGGTCGCGCAGATCGCGGCGGAGCGGGTCCTTAAGCGCCGCGGACACATCGAGCGAAAGCCCCTCGGCCTCGTCCAGCGCGGCCTCGGGATAGCTATCGGTATAGCCGTAACGCGCCATCACATATTGAACGCCCAAATCGGGCGCGTCATCTCCGCCAATGCGGCGTTCGATCGTCACGGTGCCCGATTCCAGTCGCGTCGGGTAGGTCAAAATGCGCGCGACAACGGCATCACTCGGGTGGACACCCAGACGATCCGCCGAGGTATCCTCGGGCAAAATGAAGAAGTCGGCCTTCAGACGCGAATCGAGCGGCTCAATCACACCGAGCGGACCGGCGGTCTGGTACGTGCCCACCACGCTTATGGCTGCGCGCTCAACCACGCCTTCGATCACGGCGCGCCGCTCACCGTGCGGGCTGTTCTTAATGCTCACGGCAACGGTATCGCCATCCATAATCTCGCGCTTGCCACGGCCCATGACCTTGTAGTCGCCATTCTCGGTTATGACATAGGCACTGTGCTCATGGAGCTGCACGCGCCCGGTCAGGCTCGGACGGCGTTCGCTGCGCACCGGCCCGCGCTTATTGCGAGCTCCACGCTTATGCTTGTTATTGCGCCCCATGGCGCCTCCTAACTATCGATTGCCGACTCCAAAGAGTCTACCCAAATGATTCGCCATCCTGCCGTCCCCTAGGGATCAAAAAACGGGCCGCCCCATAAGAGACGACCCGTTGGAAGGGATGAATTCCAGGCATGCCTACACGCGCAGGTAGCGGCGCATGGCGATGGCAGAACCAAAGAGACCGATAATCACGCCGACCAGAATCAGCGCAGCATAGGTCACCAGGTAGTACTGCATCGGCAGGGCAAACGACATCCAGCCGATGCTCTCCTGCAGACGCGGAATCATCAGATTGCGCAGCAGCTCCAGAACGCCGATGGAAAGCAGCGAGCCCAAAATGGCCTGCAGCACGCCCTCGGTGATAAACGGGCCACGAATGAAGCCGTTGCTGGCGCCGACCAGACGCATAATCGCAATCTCACGACGACGCGCCGTGATGGACAGGCGAATCGTGTTGTTGATGAAGATGAATGCGATAAAGGTCAAAAGGCCAACGAGCACCACGGCGGCGATGCGGATGTAGTTGGTCACCTGGAACAGGCGGCTCACTTCCTCCTGGCCGTACAGCACGCTCGCGTTGACGTCGCCGTCATCCGCGATCTTCTGGAAATCGGCATCCTTCTTGAGCTTCTTGGCCGTGCTCTCGACCTGAGACGGATCGTCCATCTCAATCGCAAACGAGGCGGGCAGCGGGTTCTGGCCGTCGAGCGCGCTCATGGTGGCGTCGGCGTTACCCGACATCTTGCTCGTGTACTCGGCCAGTGCGTCGTCCTTATCCTTATAGGTCACGGACTTGACGTTGCTCCACGTCTTGAGCTCGGCCTCAAAGGCCTGGACGTCTGCCTGATCGGCGTCATCGCTAATAAAGGCATTAATGACAACCTGATCCTCGACGGTACCGATCACGGAGTTCAGCATCGCGGAACCCATAATGAACAGGCCGATGATAAACAGCGAAAGGAAGATCGTGATGACGGCGCCGAGCGAGGTAGTCCAGTTACGGAAGAAGTGGCTGATTGCCTCTTTGAAGGAGTAGCCCACGTTAGTTGGTGCCATAGTTGCCGTAACCTCCCCTCTCCTGGTCGCGGATGACGTGGCCGCCCTCGAGGGCGATCACGCGACGGTGCATGCTATCGACCATCTCGCGGTCGTGCGTGGCGACGATCACGGTGGTGCCGGTGCGGTTAATACGCTCAAGCAGCTTCATGATGCCCAGCGAGATCGCCGGGTCGAGGTTGCCCGTGGGCTCGTCGCAGATCAGCAGCGGCGGACGGTTGACCATAGCACGGGCGACGGCAACGCGCTGCTGCTCGCCACCGGAAAGCTGGTCGGGCAGCGAGTCCATCTGATCGGCCAGACCGACCAGGCGCAGCACCTCGGGCACCTGGCTGCGAATGACGCCCTTGGGCTTGCCGATGCACTGCAGGGCAAACGCCACGTTTTCGTAGGCGGTCTTTTGCGGCAGAAGCTTAAAGTCCTGGAACACGGCGCCAATCTGGCGGCGCAGGAACGGAACCTTGCGGTTCTTGATCTTCATGAGGTCCTGACCGGCAACCAGGATGCGGCCGCTCGTCGGCTTGACGTCGCGGTTGAGCGTCGACAGCAGCGTGGTCTTACCCGAGCCGGAGTGACCGACCAGGAAGACGAACTCGCCCGGATAGATCTCGATGTTGATGTCGTCGAGTGCAGGCTTGTTGGGCTGTGCCGGATAGATCTTGGTAACATGCTCCATAAGGATGACGGGCTCGACACCGGCCTGCTTGGCCATCTTCTTGCGGCTGGCCTGCGGATCAATGGGTGCAAACACCGACGTAAAATCGGGGTTGTTGAGCGCGTTATCGAGGCTTGCGACCTCGGCGGCCTGATCGCTCTCGACCACCGGGGCAGCAGGCTGCGTGGGGTCGGGAATAGCGGCAAAGAGACCGGACTGCGCAGACTGAGGAGCCGGCGTCGCAGGGGCCATGGGGTCGGGAATGCCGGCCATGGTAGGCTGCGGCGTGGCGGCGCCAGCCTGAGGCTGCTCCACGCGAGCGGTCACGGCCTGAACGGGTTCAAAACCCGCCGTGCCGGAAAGCGCGACATCGCTGGTGGGATTGTAGGCAAAGGGATCGGATGCCGGCTGTGCCTGATCTGCCGGCTGAGCGGGGGCCTGAGCAACAGGCTGGCCCTCTGAATCCGGAGTGGCGAAACGACTGCCCTGGACGCCTGCCTGCGTCTTGGGGGCATCATCGCCCGCACCGGAGGTACGGAAGTGGTTACCCACTGGTGCTCCTTATCGTCGTGCGTTTAAACTACATGAGCGCATTGTATTTTAGCAGCATTAGCTTTGCTGCACATAAGAAGCATGGCGTGCTTAGGGATCCCGTCGGCCGGACACAGGGTTACTCTCCAAATCTTTCCGCAGGACGGAGGAGCCCCCGCCGCGCGAAGCGCGCAGCGGGGGCTCCGACATGTCCGAGGACGATTTGGAGAGTAACCCTGTGCCCGGCCTGCGATAACTAAGGGGTCGCTGCGTTTATCTTGGGGTGCTGCATATACAAAGCTGGAAGGGTCTGAATTGCGCTTTGTCGATATATGCCCTTTTCCCTGATGGGACCGTGCTTGAGGGGCGTCTTCATAAGTTGCGGTGAAATAGGGACTGTTGAGCCTTTAAGCTGGCAAAACAGTCCTTATTTCACCGCAACTGAAACAGGGGCGCACTCCAAGAGAGCGCCCCTGCCGGGTTTCCATAGTACTGGCGAAACAGTTTTATAGTTCTGGCGAAGCAGTCCTTGAGATCCGCCTTGCCTTATGCCAAGAACTCCTTGGTGGTCGCCACGATGTTGGCGGCGTCCAGGCCATACTTGTGCAAGAGTTCGGCACCCGGGCCAGACTCACCGAAGGTGTCGTTGACGCCGATCTTCTTGAGCGGCGTCGGGCACTGCTCGCACAGGACGTCGGCGACGGCGCTGCCCAGGCCACCGATCACAGAGTGCTCCTCGACGGTCACGACATGGCCGGTCTTGGTGGCGCTCTTGACGATCAGGTCGGCATCGATGGGCTTGATGGTGTGCATGTTGATGACCTCGGCGTCGATGCCCTCGGCAGCGAGCTGCTCGGCGGCGTCGAGAGCCTCGCCGACCATCAGGCCGCAGGCGATGATGGTCACATCGGCGCCCTCGCGCATGACAATGCCCTTACCCAACTCGAACTTGTAGGTCTCGGGGTCGTTGATAACCGGCAAGGCCAGACGGGCAAAGCGCATGTACACCGGACCGTCGCACTCGTAGGCGGCGCGCGTCACGGCGCGGGCCTCCACATCGTCGGCAGGAACGATAACAGTCATGCCGGGGATGACGCGCATAAGGGCGATATCCTCGCAGCACTGGTGCGTGGCGCCATCCTCGCCCACCGAGATAAAGGCAAGCGTGGCACCGATCTTAACGTTGAGGTGCGGGTAGCCGATGGAGTTACGGACCTGCTCAAAGGCGCGGCCGGCGGCGAACATGGCAAAGGTGCTCGCGAAGGCAACGCGGCCGGTAGTCGCGATACCGGCAGCGACGCCCATCAGGTTGCTCTCGGCAATGCCCACATCGAAGAAACGATCGGGGCAGGCGGCCTTGAACTTGCCGGTCTGCGTGGCGGCAGCCAGGTCGGCGTCGAGGACCACAAAGTCATCGTGCTCGTTGGCGAGCTCGACGAGGGCCTCGCCGTAGCTTACGCGCGTGGCGATTTTTTTGACGTCTGCCATCCTAGAGCTCCTCTCCGGCGGCCGTGAGCTCTGCCATGGCCTGCTCAAACTGTTCATCATTGGGGGCCTTGCCGTGCCAACCAACCTGGTTCTCCATAAAGGACACGCCCTTGCCCTTCAGGGTCTCGGCGATAATGGCGGTCGGCTGCCCCTTGGTGGCGCGGGCCTCGGCAAAGGCGGCGCGGATCTGGTCGAAGTCGTTGCCGTCGGCGAGCTCCACCACGTGGAACTTAAAGGCGCGGAACTTGTCGGCGAGCGGCATGGGGTCGTTGACCTCCTCGACGGGACCGTCGATCTGAAGGCCGTTGTGGTCGACGATCACGCAGAGGTTATCGAGCTGCTGGTTGCCGGCAAACATGGCGGCCTCCCAGACCTGGCCCTCCTCGCTCTCGCCATCGCCCAGCAGGGCGTACGTGCGGTAAGTATCGCCCCAGTGCTTGGCGGCAACCGCCATACCCACGGCGGCAGAGATACCCTGGCCGAGCGAGCCGGTGGACATGTCGACGCCCGGGGTGTCGTTCATGTTGGGATGACCCTGCAGGTGGCTGCCGATATGGCGCAGCGTCTCGAGGTCCTCCTTGGGGAAGAACCCGCGCTCGGCGAGCACGGCGTACAGGCCCGGAGCGCAGTGGCCCTTGGAGAGCACAAAGCGATCGCGGTCGGCCTTGCGGGGATCGGCCGGGTCGACGTTCATTTCCTCAAAGTACAGATAGGTCATGATGTCGGCAGCGCCGAGCGAACCGCCCGGATGGCCGGACTTGGCAGCGTGCACGCCGGTGACGATGCCCTTCCTTACCTCGTTGGCAACCTTTTTGAGCTCTTCGTCGCTCATTGTGCCTTCCTTTCATCCTCATTAGACAAAATGCGCACGGCACGGAAAGGTAATCCCAACACAGCCGCAATGCACGTACGTCATTCATTATGCTGGAAACTGATGGCTTTACCAGAGTTTTTATCATTATTTGAACAATTTAGCAGGCAGAACCGCTGATGAAACGGTTTATCAATGTGAACGTCTTTTGGATGGAACGCGGTCGCCCCTACGCGTTAATGTCCTTAAAGCCCTCGCCGAAGGCTTCCGTAACGTCGGCAACCGTCACGATGGCATGAGGATCGCGCTCGCGCACAATCGTCTTGAGGGTATTGAGCTCTCGACGGCTCACGATGACCATAATCACCGGCTTCTCGGCACCCGAATACATGCCAGTCGCCTTAAACTTGGTACAACCACGACCTAGGCCATACATGATATCGGCAGCGATATCAGGGAACTTGTCCGAGATGATGAGTACCATACGGCGTTTGTTGCCACCATCGACCACGGCATCGATCACGTAGCCGCTAATGACCATCGAAAGGCCTGCATATAGCGCGTTTTCGATTGAAAAGACCGGAGCCGACAGCGCGCATACGGCAACATCGATCGCCATGACGGTCGAGCCCACGGGCAGTGAGGTATTACGCGAGATGATTTGGCCAATCGTGTCCGAGCCGCCGGTGTTGGCGCCGGCGCGCAACACCATGCCGTAACCGATGCCCGTAATAATGCCGCCCCACATGGCAGGGAGCATCAGGTCCGCATCCGCCAGAGGTGCTACAAACGGGGCGAACAGATCGGTAAAGAAGCCCAGCAGCACAAAGCCCGTCGCGGTCTGCACCACGTAGAACATGCCACCCTCGCGCATAACGACCAGCAACAGTAAGGCGTTCATCACGATCGTCTGAATACCAACGGGAAGCGATAGGCCGCGCGATGCGCCGACCGCCTGGATAATAGTCGCAAGGCCCGTAACGCCACCGGCGGCAAGGCCGTTGGGAATCAAAAACAGGTCGGTCGCGATGGCGGCCAAGGCACACCCCAACATGATCTGGGGCAGGTCGTGAAAGAAGTTCATCGAAAGAATGCGCTTGATGTCCAGACGATATGCCATGCTGCCTCCCTCAAAAAAGCGCACCCCATCGGATGCGCTTTGAACTTCTTCTTGTATTCGATTCTACCGATTCGCCGAACAAAAACCACCCCTGCGCAGGGTTTATTCTGGATACAAACCCGTCCAACCGTTGGGCTTGGCATCGGCTTGAAGCCACGATGTTTTAGACCTCCGAGCCTTCTGCATCGGCGTTGCCGGTCGCCCAGCGATGGTAGCCAATAACAAACGGGTCCAGGTCGCCATCGTCAAGAACTGCCTCGACATTGCTGGTCTCCACGCCCGTGCGTAGGTCCTTGACCATCTGGTACGGGTAGAGCACGTAGCTGCGAATCTGGTTGCCAAAACCGATCGTGGTCTTGGGTCCGCGAATCTCATCGAGCGCCTCGGCGCGCTTCTCGAGCTCAATCTCGTACAGACGAGCCTTGAGGATCTGCATGCACGCGGCCTTGTTCTGGATCTGGCTGCGCTCGTTTTGGCAGGTGACCACAATGCCGCTGGGGAAATGCGTCACGCGCACGGCGGAGTCGGTGGTGTTGACGCCCTGACCGCCCGGGCCGCTCGCGTGGTACACGTCCACGCGGATGTCATCGGGACTGATTTCGATGTCGATATCATCGGGTAGCACGGGGATGACCTCGACGCCGGCAAAAGTGGTCTGGCGGCGCTTCTTGTCGTCGGTGGGGCTAATGCGCACCAAGCGGTGGACGCCGGCCTCGGCGCGCAGCATGCCAAATGCGTCCTTGCCCTCGACGGTAAAGGTCGCGCGGTCGATGCCGATGACCTCGGCCGCGGGACAGTCGTTGATGGTGACCTTCCAGCCGCGACGCTGGCAGTACTTCATATACATCTTAAAGAGCATGAAGGTCCAGTCCTGGGCCTCCAGACCACCCTGTCCGGGCTTGATGGTCACAATGGCATCGCCGTGATCGAACTCGCCGGTAAACCAGCTCGAAAGCTCAAGCTCATCGATGGCACGGGCCAAGCGCTCAGCCGTGACTGCAGCCTCCTCGCGAAGGGCGGCGGCGTCGGGGTCATCCCCCATCTCCTCGGCAAGCTCCAGCGCGGCGCGGGCATCGGAAAGCTCGCCGCGCGCGGTATCCACGGCAGCGATATCTTCCTTGGTGCGCGCGATCTCCTCCATGGTGGCACGGGCGGCGTCGGCGTCATCCCAAAAGCCGGGGGCCACGCTTTTAGCCTCGAGCTCGGTCACGCGCGTGCGCTTTTCGTCCAAATGGAGATACGACTCGACCTCGCCGAGCCGGTCCGCAAACGCGTCCAGCTCGGCGGGCGTTACCTCTAAAGCCTCAGCCATTAACGATTCCTGCCGTGGCAGTACTTAAACTTCTTGCCGCTACCGCAGGGGCACGGGTCGTTGCGGCCCACGTTGACGTACGGATCGTCGCTCTCGGACTTGCGATAGGTGGTCACCTTGCCACCGTTGTTGACGGCAGCCGGACCACCCTGGACAGCCGTGCGGGCCTGCACCTGCGCCTGCTTGCGCAGCACCGAGTCGCCGTTGTCACCATCGACCTCGGCAGGACCGGAGAAGCGCGCGCCCTCGAGTGCGGGGTCCTCCTTGTGCTCCACGGCACGCGGGGCAGCCTTGATCTCGATACGCAGAACCGTGCGCAGGTAATCCTCGTACATGGTATCGACGAGTATCTGGAACGCGCCGTAGGCCTCGGTCTTGTACTCAACCAGCGGGTCGCGCTGGCCAAAGCCGCGCAGGCCGATGCCGGTCTTGAGGTAGTCCATCTCCTGCAGGTAGTTCATCCAGCGGGTATCGATGACGCGCAGCATGACCTGGGTATTGAGCTCGCGCATCAGGTCCTCGCCCAAGCGCTCGGCCTTCATGTTGTAGCACTTCTCTACGTAAGCCAGGACATCGGCAGCCAGGGCCTCATAATCCTCGTCGGGGAACTTCGGCGTATCGATGTGGCCGGTGAGCTCCACAACCCACTTGCGCAGGCCCTCCAGGTCGCGCTCACCATCGTGACTGTCCTTGGTGCAGAACTCCTGCACGCAACGGTAGACGGTATCGTGCATGACCTCGGTGATGTGGTCGGTCAGGTCCTTGCCGTCCAGAATCTTATTGCGCTCGGCGTAGATGACCTGGCGCTGCTTGTTCATGACGTCGTCGTACTCAAGGACGCTCTTACGCATGGAGAAGTTGATGCTCTCGACCTTGTGCTGGGCGCTCTCGACGGCCTTGGAGATGATCTTGTGCTGGATGGGCATGTCGTCGCCCATGTCGGCCGTGACCATCATCTTGGAGACGCGGTCCATCTTGTCGCCGCCGAACAGGCGCATGAGGTCGTCCTCGAGCGACAAGTAGAACTGGGTCTCGCCCGGATCGCCCTGACGGCCGGAACGGCCACGCAGCTGGTTGTCGATACGGCGGGACTCATGGCGCTCGGTGCCGATAACGGTCAGGCCGCCGGCGGCAAGCACGCGCTCGCGCTCGGCCTTGCAGGTCTCCTTTGCCTCGGCGTTAAACTGCTCGAGCTGCTCGGGCGTCACGTCCTCCATGGTCAGGCCCTCGTACTCAAGGCGCTCGCGCACCAGCTCGTCGGGGTTGCCGCCCAGCAGGATGTCGGTACCACGACCGGCCATGTTAGTAGCGATGGTCACGGCGCCATAGCGACCAGCCTGGGCCACGATATGGGCCTCGCGCTCATGGTGCTTGGCGTTGAGGACCTCGTGTGCGATGCCGCGCTTGGTAAGGGCGGCGGACAGCTTCTCGGAGCTCTCGATGGAGACGGTACCCACCAGGACCGGCTGGCCCTTGGCGTGACGACGCTCCACATCGTCGGCGACGGCGTTGTACTTGGCCTGAATGGTGCGGTACACCAGGTCCTCGTGGTCCACGCGCTGCACGGGCTTGTTGGAGGGGATGACCTCGACGGGCAGTTTGTAGATCTCGCGGAACTCGGCGTCCTCGGTGAGTGCCGTACCGGTCATGCCGGAGAGCTTGTCATACAGACGGAAGTAGTTCTGCAGGGTGATGGTGGCCAGGGTCTGGTTCTCCTCGCGTACGAGCACGCCCTCTTTGGCCTCGATGGCCTGGTGCAGGCCCTCGGAGTAACGGCGGCCTTCCATAATGCGGCCGGTGAACTCGTCGACGATCTTGACTTCGCCGTTGGTGACCACGTACTGCTTATCGCGGTGGAACATGTACTGGGCCTTCAGCGCCTGCTGCAGGTGGTTGACCAGCTGGCCGGAGAGATCGGCATAGATGTCATCGATACCCAAGCGGCGCTCGATTTTCTTAAGGCCGCGCTCGGTGGCGGCGATGGTGTGCTTGGCCTCGTCCATGACGTAGTCGCCCGTGGGCTCCACATCCTCGGTGGCGGTGAGCATGTCATGCGACACGTCCTCGCCGCGCTCAAGGCCACGCACGGCACGCGCGAAGTCCTTGTAGGTACTGGCGGACTTGGTGCCAGCGCCCGAGATGATCAGCGGCGTCCTGGCCTCATCGATCAGGATGGAGTCGACCTCGTCGACGATGGCGTAGTTGTGGCCGCGCTGCACGCGCTGCTCGGGACGGGTAACCATGTTGTCGCGCAGGTAATCGAAACCGAACTCGGAGTTGGTGCCGTAGGTGACGTCTGCCTGGTAGGCCGGACGCTTGAGCTCGAGCGGCATGTTGTTCTGGAGCAGACCGACGGTCATGCCCAGGTACTTGTAGATGCGGCCCATCCACTCGGAGTCGCGCTTTGCCAGGTAATCGTTGACGGTAACGACATGCACGCCCTTGCCGGCGATAGCGTTGAGGTAGCCGGCCAAGGTGGAGACGAGCGTCTTGCCCTCGCCGGTCTTCATCTCGGCAATATGACCCTCATGAAGCGCCATGGCGCCGATGAGCTGTACGTCAAAGTGGCGCATGCCCGTGATGCGCTTGGAAGCCTCGCGCACGGTGGCAAAGGCCTCGGGAAGCATGTCGTCGAGCGACTCGCCGTTGGCGTAACGCTCGCGGAACTTATCGGTCTGGGCGCGGAGTTCCTCCTCGGTCATCTTCTCAAACTGGGGCTCAAGACCGTTGATCTGGTCGACGATCTTGTAGTAGCGCTTAAGGTCCTTATCGGATCCAAAGGACAGCAGCTTTGACATGAATCCCATGTGGTTTTCCTTTTTGGCCATCGCCCACGCCGTGCAGCTGCGGGCGAGTTAAACACAGATGATTGTACTTTAGCCAAACAAGGCGCGGCCTATACGGTCGACCTCGACCGCCACGTAATAACTACGACCCGACCGACCTGCCAAAAAGGGACTGGTTTATTTTGGCAGGTTTTATCTGGGAAAACGCCGTCACTCTGCCATTTGGTGCAAACCAACCCGTCCCCTTCGCACCAATCTGGTGCAATGGGAACGGGTTAGCCTGCACCAATAAAAAGAAAAGGGCCGCGCACCCAAACGGATGCGCGGCCCTTATGCCATGAATGCGAGTGATTCCGCGGCGAGCTATTTACTCAGCAGCCTCGGTAGTCTCGGCCTCGGCAGCGGCCTCCTCGACGGGAGCCTCTGCGGGAGCCTCGGCGGCCTGCTTGGCAGCCTCCTCGGCAAACTTAGCAGCACGCTTGGCCTTCTCGGCAGCCTTAGCCTCAGCGGCGGCCTTGCGAGCGGCCTCGGCCTCAGCAGCCTTGGCAGCCTTGGCAGCCTTGGCCTCCTCGGCCTTCTTGAGCTGGGCGGCAGCGGCGCCACCGAACTTGTCGGCGAAGCGCTGGACGCGTCCACCGGTGTCGACGAACTTCTGCTGGCCGGTGTAGAACGGGTGGCACTCGTTGCAAAGCTCAACCTTCATCTCGGACACGGTAGCGTGCGTCTTGAAGGTGTTGCCGCAGGAGCACGTCACCGTGCACTCGACATACTGGGGATGGATACCCTGCTTCATGGTAGGACTCCTTATTGGTCAGGCGCTGGTTACCGATCAGCGCATAAGGCGTCTTGGTTTCCGACCAAGACAACAAACTCGGCTATGGTACCACAGCGCCGCGCGTCCCACAAAAGGTTCACGGTCTTTGTGCAACACGGCGTGGCCAACCGCAGCGGACACGCACCCTGTTGCCCCTTCTCCCATGTTGCAGACGTGTAACGCCGCAGTAAGCACACCCCTTTTGGCGCCAGACAGGTACAATGATGAACACTGTACCGTAGCGGAGCGCCCGCGCGCGCCGCAACCACGCGAAAGGGTTTCCCATGGCCGAGATCTCGTCCTCCCGTATCGTCATCACCGTCCTTGGCAAGAACCGCCCCGGCATCGTCGCCGGCGTCACCCGTGTCCTGGGCGAGGCCAACGTCGACATCCGCGACATCACGCAGTCCATTATCGAGGACATCTTCACCATGACCATGCTGGCCGACACCGCCGAGTCCAAGCTCGACTTCGCCGAGCTGCAGAAGGCCCTGGCCGAGGCCGGTGAGCTTTCGGGCGTCAACGTGTCCATCCAGCGCGAGGACGTCTTTAACTTTATGTACCGCCTGTAGCGAACAAGCCGCTCGGGGCAGCTTGACGTCATATCGTCCAAGCGCGCGGCCCCAAAGCGGACCGGAGAGGAGCGCGCATGGCCTACGACGCCAAGAAAATCTACTACCGCTTCGACGATCACCTGAGCCGCCTGGTTCTGGATTACGAGGCGAGCCGTCAGATTTCGCCCGAAAGCGAAAACCTTTACCACGGCCTGCCGACCGCCCCGTACGACGAGGACCTGTTCGTAGAGCACAACGTCAAGCGCGGCCTGCGCAATGCCGACGGCTCGGGCGTGGTCGCGGGCCTCACTCGTATCTCGGATGTGCACGGCTACAACAAGGTCGACGGAAAGGTCGTGCCCGATCAGGGCAAGCTCACGCTTCGCGGCTACAGCATCGAGGATCTGGTCAACAACGCCCAGGCCGAGAACCGCTACGGCTACGAAGAGGTCGCCTATCTGCTCATCACGGGCTCGCTGCCCACCAAAGAGGAACTCGACGGTTTTTGCGGACGCTTGGGTGCTTTTAGGCACCTGAGCGACGAATACGTCCGTGAGTTCCCCATGACCACGGTGTCGTCGAGCATCATGAATGTGCTTCAGCGCGCCGTGCTGCTGCTCTACGCCTTCGACGCCGAGCCCGACGCCATTACACCCGAGCACGAAATCGACGTCGCCATCTCCATGCTCGCCCGTCTCCCCCGCATCGCCGCCTTCGCGCACATGGCCTCGGTCGCCAAGCGCCGCGGCTCCGAGGTTCACGTACCGCACCCCACACCCGGCCTCTCCACCGCTGAGACCATCCTGCAGGTCCTACGCGGCGGCATGGCATTCACCCGCGACGAGGCCATGCTGCTCGACGTGATGCTTATGCTGCATGCCGAGCACGGCGGCGGCAACAACTCCACGTTCGCCTGCCGTGTGCTGTCCTCCTCGGCCACCGACCCGTATTCCGCCTACGCCGCGGCTATCGGCTCGCTCAAGGGCCCGCGCCACGGCGGCGCTAACGCCAAGGTCGTGTCCATGCACGAGGACATCCGTGCGCATGTCTCCAATTGGGAGGACGAGGACGAGGTCGCAGCCTACCTGGGCAAGATCCTCGACAAGCAGGCCTTCGACGGCACGGGTCTCATCTACGGTATGGGCCACGCCGTCTACACGCTGAGCGACCCGCGCGCCGAGGTCTGCCGCCGTTACGCGCGCACGCTTGCCGCCAAGAAGGACCTGGGCGAGGAGTTCGCGCTCATCGAGCGCATCGAGCGCCTGGCACCGCAGGTGATGCGCGACCACGGCATGACCAAGCCCATCTGTGCCAACATCGACCTGTACACGGGCTTTATCTACAAGATGCTCGGCGTACCCGAGACGCTTTTTACGCCGCTATTCGCCGTCGCCCGCATGGCCGGCTGGTCGGCACACCGCATGGAAGAGCTCTTCTGCGCGCACCGTATCATCCGCCCCGCCTATCGTCCGGTGATCGAGCCGCTGGAGTACAAGCCGCTCGCCGACCGCTAGGACGCGGACCGTTATAGAACTCGAGCGTGGCCAGGGACCCAAGCCCTCGGCCACGCTTTTTATGCCAGTAGAAAGGGCTGCATCAAATGATTGTGTTTTCCGATATGGATGGGACGCTGCTGACGAGCGATAAGCAGATGAGCGATGCCACCTGGACAATGCTCGACGAGCTCGCACGTCGTGGCATCGAGTTTGTTCCCTGCACGGGGCGCCCGCTGTCGGGCATCTTTGAGCCCATTCTCGCCCATCCCGCCGTGCACTACGCAGTCTGCGCCAACGGCGCCAGCGTCTGGCAGCTCGACGACGATGTGCCCACCGACGCCTCGCGCGCCACGTGCATCTTGAGCCGTCCGCTCGATTGCGGCATTGCCCACCGCATCCATCGCATTGCCGCCGGCCACGATGTGACCTTCGATATCTTCGCGGATGGACAGTGTTTCCTCCCCCGTTCGCTTTACGGGCGCCTAGATGAGTTCTGCGGCGGCGATCCCCACATCGCGGCTTCGCTCAAGCGCACACGAACACCGATCGACATGGATATCGACAGCAAGATCGACGAAGTCGAGACGCTCGAACGCATCGCCATGTACTGGCACGACCCGGCCGATCGCGACGCCATCGCGGCGGCGCTCGACACGCTCGGAGGCATTGAGGTCACGCGTTCTTACGCCATGAATATCGAGGTCATGGGCGAGGGCGCCACCAAGGGAACGGCCCTCACGTGGCTGTGTGAGCATCTGGGCGAGCGTCTCGCCGACGCCTGGGCGTTCGGCGACAACATCAACGACATCCCCATGCTGCAGGCAGCGGGCCATGGCATGGCCATGATCAACGCCGAGCCCGAAGACCGCGAGGCCGCCGACGCCATCACCGAATACGACAACGACCACGACGGCGTCGCCCGCACCATCATGGCCGCCCTCGCCTAGTCATTGGGGACGTTCTTAAACGACTAGTCGTTGGGGACACTCTTCGCAAAAAGCTGCAAGGACTGTCCCCCACTGCCAGCAGAACGGGAACGTCCCCAGCTGCCGGATTAAGCGAGGCCCTCTAGCACGCGACGGAGCTCCTGCTGAACGGCGTGGTCGCGGTTGCAGCCTACGACGCGATCGGCCACCGCCTTAAGCGCGGGGCGCGCGTTTTCCATCGCGCAGCCCGTGCCGACAAAGCGAATGATCTCGTAGTCGTTCATCGAGTCGCCAAACGCCATGATCTCGTCGCGTCCAATGCCGTAATGCTCCGCGAGCTGTGCGATGCCCGAGGCCTTCGACACACCGGGCTGCATGGCATCGATCCACGCGTTGCCCGAAGGTGCAAAAGTAAAGAGCTGGCCAAGTTCACGCTGTAGCACGTAGGCGCTGTCCATAACGACACCGTCATCGCAAAAGATACTCGCCTTGATGATATTTACGCTGGGATCGGGCAGCTCCCAAATACGCTCGGCATTGGGAAGGTCCTTATCGACCTCACGCACGAACTTGCACTCGTCATCGAGCAGGAAGGACTTGGTTCGGTCAAAAAGCGCAAGATGCAGATTGGGAAACGTCGCGACAGCCTGGGCGAGCCTTCGAATCGCCAGGTGCGAATACACCTCACGGTCTACCATTTTGCCGTCGGCGTAGACCTGGGCACCGTTAGCGGCGACAAAGTCCATCTTGTCGCGAACGGGCGCAAAGAACTCGCACAGGCGATCGTAGCGACGACCTGACGATGCGGCGAAATGCACGCCATGCTCGTGTAGCGCCAGAATCAGTTCGTAGGTCTCGGGAGGCACCTGGCTGTTTTCGTCAAGCAACGTGCCGTCCATATCGGATGCAATCAGTTTAAACATAGAAAAGCTCCCTTCGGGCTTGTTGGAATCGAACGTGTATCCAATTCCAACGTACCCAAAGGGAGCTCAGGTAAGACTCCGCGGGCGCAAACGTTACAAGGACCTGGCAAATAGCTCACGCGCGCCAGGGGTCCCACATTCGCAGCGCCAGGCAACACGTCAAAGAGTGTCCCCAATGACTAGCCGTTTAAGAACGTCCCCGATGACTAGTCGGCGTAGGTGAAGGTCGTGACGTCGAACATGCCCTCGGGGCGGATGCGGAGCGTCGGGATAACCGGCAGGGGCAGGAAGATGATGCCCATGATGGGGTCGAGCGGCGGCTCAATACCCATAGCGCGTGCCTTGACCATAAAGTCGTCGTGCTGCGCGGCAACGTCCTCGGCCGTGCCTTCGCTCATCAGACCGCCGAGCGCCAGCGGAATGCGCGCCACGACCTCGCCGTTGCGCACCAGCACGTGACCACCCTGGCCCACAGCCTCAACAGCCGCCATCATATCGGCAGCGTTATCACCCACGACGCACACGTTGTGCGAGTCGTGGCCGATTGTGGAGGCAATGGCGCCACCGGTGATGGTGAAGCCACGCACCCAGCCGCGACCGATGTGCTTGCCGACAAGACCCAGGCCCGCAGGGCCATCACCGTCGGCGCCCTCGGCCTGCAGCGACACACCGCGGCCGTGGCGCTCGATCAGCATAATGCGGCGCAGGCCCTCGGCGCTCTCGGGGCGAGCCATGCCCGTGATGGCCTTACCCGGCACCACGTCAATCACGGCCTCGCCCGGCTTAAAGGCATAGTCGAATACGTCGAGCGAAAGCTTCGGCAGCTTAACGGAGGCGCGCAGCTCATCGGCAAGGGCCGCAACCTCGGCCATCTCGGGTGCAATCTCGCCCACAAAGGTACCGTCCTGCGCCACCAGGGCACCGGCGGCATACACGCGATGCGGAGCCGTGGCAAACGTCAGGTCGTTGAGTACCAGCAGGTCGGCACGCTTGCCCGGGGCGATGGCGCCACGCAGCTCGTGCGGGTCGCGGCAACCGTGGTCCAGGCCAAACACCTCGGCCGTGGACAGGGACGCCATAGAGATAGCGACCACGGGGTCGATACCGGCCTCAATCGCCACGCGGCAGGCGTTATCGATCATGCCGGTCGCAAGCGCGTCGGAGGGAGCACGGTCGTCAGTCGCAAAGCAGCAACGGCGGGCACGGGCAGGATTCTCCAGCAGCATCGGCGACAGGTTGGCCAGGTCATGGCTGCACGTACCTTCGCGCAGCATCACGTACATGCCGCGAGACAGCTTGTCGAGTGCCTCCTCGGGAATCGTCGACTCATGGTCAGCGATAATACCTGCTGCGGCATAGGCGTTGAGGTCCTTGCCGGCAACGAGCGGCGCGTGACCGTCAACCTGCTTGGACGGCGTCTGGTTGGCAGCATCGATGCGAGCGCAGGTCTCGGGATCGGCCATAAAGACGCCCGGCAGGTTCATCATCTCGCCCAGCCCAAAGACATCGCCCGGATGCTCGGCAAAAAACGCCTGCATGTCAGCGGCGGTAATCACAGCGCCTGCTTGCTCATCGGGCAGCGCGGGCACGCACGAGGGCATCATGTACTTGATGGAAATGGGCGCGCGACGGCCGTCCTCGATCATAAAGCGCAAGCCGTCGAGACCGGCAACATTGGCAATCTCGTGGCTGTCGGCAATGGCGGTGGTAGTACCGCGCGTCGCGGCCATGCGAGCATACTCGGCGGGACGGATGTTCGAAGACTCGATATGCAGATGCCCGTCAATAAAACCGGGAGCGAGATAGCGACCCTGGCAGTCGATGACCTCAGTTGCCTCGTAGGTGCCAGCAGCATCGTCGCGACCATCGTAGAGCACGCCGACGATCACACCGTCCTTGACGGCAACGCTGCCGGGCGCCACACGCTGGCCATACACGTCGACAATCTGCGCATTGGTAAACAGCGTGTCGACGGGCACGCGCCCCTCGGCAGCATCGATCACAGACCTCATGACCTCAACGGACATACATACTCCTTTAACTGTAGAAAACAGCTGCGGAGCGGACAGGCCTTCACCGCAGCAAGCTAATAGCCATTGTATGCCCAAACGATGGGTCAACAATACGCCTCTCCGCTTAACGGCACACGCCGCTTGGCGCAATGGGGGCAGGTTACTTTGCACCAATGACAAGGAGTGTCCCAAAGTGCCGGCACAAAAGGAACGTCCCCAAGTGCCAACAACGGAAGCGCCGATGTTTTGGTACCGACAGACACTATGACCCAATCCGAGGGCACTAAAAAGATAGGAGCCCCCGCTCGTGACCGCGGGTCGGGGCTGCGACAATGATGTTGAAGTGCCATAGGCG
>CABUSR010000006.1 GCA_902494245.1 uncultured Collinsella sp. | reverse complement strand
TTAAATGAGTGCCCAATGAGCGGGTACTCTTTTAAGCACGTCCCCAATGAGTGGGTTAAAGGTTGCGGGTTCTTTACGGGAATGTAGTGTGGGCTGCGGAAACGCGGTTCTTTCCGTACAATAGTTCAACTCGTGTAAACGCAGGGAAGGGACATTCATGGCAGACATGATCGAGATCAAGCATCTCAACAAGTACTTTGGCGACCTGCATGTGCTCAAAGATATCAATCTCACCGTCAAGCGCGGCGAGAAGCTCGTAATGATCGGGCCTTCCGGCTCGGGTAAGTCGACGCTCATCCGTTGCGTCGATTATCTGGAGGAGCCCACGTCGGGCGAGGTCGTCATCGACGGTACGCCGCTCACCAAAAAGAATCACCTGGAGATGGCTCGCAAGTATAGTTCCATGGTGTTTCAGCAGTTCAACCTGTATCCCAACATGACGGTGCTCGGCAACCTGACGCTCGCGCCCATCAAGCTGCAAAAGAAGAGCAAGGAGGAGGCGACCGAGATCGCCATCGCCGCGCTCAAGCGCGTCGGCATGGCGCATAAGGCCGGCGAGTATCCGCAGAATCTCTCGGGCGGTCAGCAGCAGCGCATCGCCATCGCCCGTGCCCTGTGCACCAAGCAGCCCATCATCCTGTTTGACGAGCCGACCTCGGCGCTCGACCCCGAGATGGTCCAGGAGGTTCTGGACGTTATGATTGAGCTCGCGCAGGAGGACATCACCATGATCTGCGTGACGCACGAGATGGGCTTTGCGCGCCAGGTGGCCGACCGCGTCATCTTTATGGAGGACGGCCGCATCCTGGAGGAGGGCACGCCCGAGCACTTCTTCGATAATCCCGAGAACCCGCGCTGCCGCGAGTTCCTGTCCAAGATTCTGCACTAGGCGCGGTGATGGACATGACGGATATGACGAGGGCGGCCGTGTCGCGCCGTCACTTTTTGCAGCTGGCGGGCGCCGGCATGCTCGCGCTGACGGGGGCCGCGCTTACCGGTTGCGGCAACTCCACCAGCGGCGAGGGTTCCGACAAGGGGTCCAAGCTTGCGGCCATTAAGTCGCGTGGCCATCTGAATGCCGGCGTTAAGAAGGACGTTCCCGGCTACGGCTACTACGACACCGCCAAGGGCAGCTTTGAGGGCATGGAAGTCGATTTGTGCTACCAGATCGCCGCTGCCGTCTTTGGCGTGAGCTACAAGGAGGCTCGCGCTCAGGAGCTTGTCGAGTTTACCGACGTAACGCCCAAGACGCGCGGCCCGCTGATCGATAACGGCCAACTTGACGTGGTCGCGGCGACCTACACCATCACCGACGAGCGCAAGAAGAGCTGGGATTTCTCGACGCCGTACCGCACCGACTACGTGGGACTCATGGTCAAGAAGCGTTCGGGCTTTACCTCGATTGAGGACCTGGACGGCAAGGTCATTGGCGTGAGCCAGGGTGCCACCACGCAGGGCCTGATCGAGCAGATGATCAAGGACAACGGCTTTAGCTGCAAGCCCGAGTTTAGGGCCTTTAGCGGCTACCCCATCATCAAGAGTTCGCTCGACGCCGGCAATATCGACGTCTTTGCCATGGACCGCTCCACGCTGGCCGGTTACATGAACGAGACCGTTGAGCTGCTGCAGCCCGAGGTCAAGTTTGGTGAGCAGGGCTACGGCGTGGCGACCAAGAAGGGCTGCGACCTTTCGGCCGTGGTCGATCAGGTGATTTGCGATCGCCTGGCCGACGGCTGGCTCGACCAAGAGGTCAAGACCTGGGGTCTTGTATAGGCGCATCGTCCAAGGAAGGAATCAAATGCTCGAAGGATTATTTGACGCCGACCGTTGGTCGACGACATTCCAAAACATGGGGCCCTTCTGGGAGGGCTTTGGCGTGACGCTGCAGGTGGTCGTTGCCGGCCTGCTGCTGTCGCTGGTGCTGGGCACGCTGCTGGGCGTGTTCTCTACCACTCGTTCGCGCGTGCTGCGCGCCATAAGCCGCGTGTACGTGGAGTTTTACCAGAACACCCCGTTGCCCGTGCAGGTGCTCTTTATGTACATGGCCGGTCCGCAGTTTTTGCAGGCCATAACCGGTGCCGACCAGCCGGTGCGCATTGCGCCGTTCGTGCTGGGCTTCTTGGGTGTGGGCCTGTATCACGCGGCCTACATTTCGGAGGTCATCCGCACTGGTATCGAGGCAGTTCCGCGCGGCCAGATGGAGGCGGCCCAGAGCCAGGGCTTCACCCGTGCGCAGGCATACTGGTACATCGTGCTGCCCCAGACATTCAAGATCATTCTGCCGCCGCTGTGTAACCAGGCGCTCAACCTGGTCAAGAACACGTCGGTGCTGGCGCTCGTGGCCGGCGGCGACCTTATGTACCGTTCCGACAACTTTGTGAGTCTGTACGGTTACCTGCAGGGATACATCGTCTGCTGCCTTATGTACTTCATCATCTGCTTTCCGCTCGCCATGCTGGTGCAGTGGCTCGAGCGCCGCTCCAAGGAGCGTCCGCGCGGCGTGAGCCTGGCCGAGCTGGGGCTCGACAACGTAGAGGAGGCCTAGCGCATGGAAATCTTCAACGCGACCAACCTGCTCTACATTTGGGGCGGCTTTGTTAAGACAATCGAGATCTCGGCGCTGTCGATTTTTTTCTCGCTCATCTTTGGCACGGTGCTGGCGCTCGTTAAGAGCTATGCGCCCCGTCCATTCCGTATTTTGGTGAGCGCCTATATCGAGCTGTTCCGTTGCACGCCAAACCTGCTGTGGATTCTGTTTATCTACTTTACGGTGCAGGGTTTGGATATTGTGATTTCGACCATCGCCTTTACGCTGTTTACCAGCGCTGTTATGGCCGAGATTGTGCGCGGCGGCCTCAACTCGATTCCGCGCGGCCAGTTTGAGGCAGCGCAGAGCCAGGGCTTTGGCTTCTTTGCCACCATGCGCTACATCATTCTGCCTCAGACGTTTAAGACGATCATTCCAGCGCTGTTTAGCCAGTGCACGACTGTCATCAAGGACAGCTCGTATCTTTCGGGCATTAACGTGGCCGAGCTCATGTACACGGCAAACGTGGTGATGGCCCACGCGATCGACCTGTCGCAGGTGCTTATGCTCTACGGCCTGGTGTTTGCGATGTACTTTGTGCTCAACTTTGGTATCTCGCTGCTGGTTCGCGCATATCAGAGGCGAATGGTGGCAGCGTAGCCCTGCTTCCCCAAGCACGGCACCTTGCCCCTCAATCGTCGCTTGCGTACATTTAGTACGCGGCGCTCCTCTTTCGGGGCAATCTGCCGCACTTGGGAAACCAGGACGGTCGTAAGTGACAAAATGGGAATCAGGAATCGCCTATTTCTCATTTGCTAGAAAGGAATCGCGATGAGCGATCTGGAGAATAAGAAGAATCCTGTGGTCATTACCATCGCGCGCGACTTTGGCGCCGAGGGCCACGAGATTGGCCGCATGCTTGCCGACGAGTTGGGGATTCCGCTGTACGATAACGAGCTGCTGGTACGTGCGTCGCTGCGCGCGGGCGAGTCGCTCGATAAGATGGCCGCCTATGATGAGCGTCTGGCCGTGGAGAACATGGCGTTTCTGCCCGACCGCTACGATGCGCGTTCGTACTCGGATAAGTTGTTCCAAAAGATGAGCCAGGTGATTTTGGATCTGGGCGAGACCGAGAGTTGCATTATCGAAGGCCGTCTGTCCGATTACCTGCTGCGCAACAACCCCAACCACATTGCCGTGTTGGTGACCGCACCCTTTGAGGACCGCGTCGAGATTGTGCGCAAGAAGCGTGGCCTTAACAAAAAGAAGGGCGCCAAGCTGGTCAAACAGCAGCAGAAGGCGCGCGAGGCGTTCTATAAGCGCTACAGTGCCGGAAAGTGGAAGATGACGAGCGGTAAAGACATCGTCGTCAACCGCGCCAAGCTGGGCCGCGAAGGCTGCAGGGACGTCATCGCCGCGGCCTACCGCTACAAGGTGGCCCAACTCGAAGGCTAGCCGACCAAAACCACCACAAAGGCGCATGTCCCCTTTGTGGTGGTTGAGGCGGCCGGCATAGAAAAAAGTCCCCGCCGGGCGTGTGCTCGACGGGGACTTTGCCGTTTGATGGCTAGCGCTGCGGGTGATTACTCGCCCAGCAGGCTCTTGGTGATGGAAGCGGCGGCCTTCTTGCCGGCGCCCATCGCCAGAATGACCGTAGCGGCACCGGTGACGATGTCGCCGCCAGCCCAGATGCGGGGATCGGTGGTCTGGCCGGTCTCCTCGTCGGCAACGATGTAGCCCCACTTGTTGAGCTCCATCTTGCCGCCGATCTTCTTTGCGAAGGGGTTGGCGTTGGTGCCGATAGCCGAAATAGCGACGTCGCAGGGGATCTCCTCGATGGCGCCCTCGATGGGCACCGGGCGACGACGGCCGGACTCGTCGGGCTCGCCGAGTTCCATCTTCTGGACCTTGACGGCGCACACGGAGCCGTCCTCGCCAGCGACAAACTCGAGCGGGGAGACGAGCGGCAGAACCTCGACGCCCTCGGCCTTGGCATGGTGCAGCTCGGCGCGACGGCAGGGCATCTCGTCCTCGGTACGGCGGTAAGCGATGATGGCGTGCTCGGCGCCCAGACGCTTGGCGGTACGGACGGCGTCCATAGCCACGTTGCCGCCACCAAAGACAACGACGTTCTTGCCGTGCTTGGTGGGGGTGTCGTACTCGGGGAACTTGTTGGCCTTCATCAGGTTCACGCGGGTGAGGTACTCGTTTGCGAAGAAGACGTTGGGCAGGTTCTCGCCGGGGACGTTGAGGAACTTGGGCAGGCCAGCGCCGGTCGCCACGTAGATGGCGTCGAAGCCCTGCTCGAACAGCTCCTCGGCCGTGGCCATGTTGCCCACGACGGAGTTGTACTCAAACTTGACGCCCATGTCCTCCAGGCCGTCAATCTCGCGCTTGACGACCGCCTTGGGCAGACGGAACTCGGGGATGCCATAAACCAGCACGCCGCCGCCGGTGAAGAAGGCCTCGAAGACGGTAACGTCAAAGCCGTTGCGGGCGAGCTCGCCGGCGCAGGTGATGCCGGACGGGCCGGAGCCGACGACGGCGACCTTCTTGCCGTTCTTGGGGGCCATCTTGGGCTTGGAGGCGAGCTCGGGGCGGTCACCCAGGAAGCGCTCGAGCTGGCCGATGGCCACGGGCTCGGACTTCTTACCACGGATGCACTTGCCCTCGCACTGGTTCTCCTGCGGGCAGACGCGACCGCAGATGGCGGGAAGCATGGAGTCCTCGCGGATGGTATCGAGAGCGCCGCCGAAGTCCTTCTCGCGGATCTGCTCGATAAAGCGGGGGATGTTGATGTTGACGGGGCAGCCCTCAACACAGAACGGCTTCTTGCAGTTGAGGCAGCGCTCGGCCTCGGCCAGCGCCATCTCCTCGGTGAAGCCCTTGTCGACGGGGCGGAAGTCGCAGGCGCGCTCGGCAGCCGGCTCCTCGTTATCGGGGGTGCGGGGCGACTTCATATCGGCAACGAAACGACCGTTAACTAGTGGCATGCGCAGCTCTTTTCCTCATAGGCCTTGAGGGACTCGCCCTCTTCGGAACGGTAAGCGGCCTGGCGGGCACGAAGGTCATCCCAGTCGACCAGGGTGGCATCGAAGTCGGGGCCGTCGACGCAAGCGAACTTGGTCACGCCGCCCACCTCGACGCGGCAGCAGCCGCACATGCCGGTGCCGTCAACCATGATGGGGTTGAGGGACGCGGTGATGGGGGTGTCGTACTTCTGGGCGGTGAGGGTCGAGAACTTCATCATCGGAACGGGGCCGACGCAGAAGACCTGGCTCACGGCCTTGTCCTGCAGCAGACGCTCCAGCGGAGCGGTGACAACGCCCTGCTCGCCGTAGGAACCGTCATCGGTAGTGATGTGGATGTGGTCCTCGTCGAGGAGTTCGCGGAACTGGTCCTCCATGAGCAGGAGGTCCTTGGTGCGGGCGCCCATGATGGCATGCACCTCGTGACCGGTCTCGACCAGGTGCTTGGCGACCGGGAAGGCAATTGCCAGGCCGACGCCGCCACCAATGACGGCGCAGGGGCCCTCGGCCATCTCGGTGGGAACGCCCAGCGGGCCCACGACGTCGCGCAGCGACTCGCCGGCCTCGTAGGTGGACAGCATCTCGGTGGTCTTGCCGATCACCATGAAGATGAACTCGACCCAGCCCTCGTCACCGTTCCAGCCGGCCAGGGTAAACGGGACGCGCTCGCCCGTCTCGTTGGCGCGGACCATGAGGAACTGTCCAGCGTGCGCATGCTTGGCGATTGCGGGCGCCTCGATGCGGAACTTGAACACCTTCTCCGAGAACTGCGTCTTCTCCAGGATCTTATACATAGAACCCCTCTCTTGTTAGGGCCGCCGAACCGTGCCTCCACGGAAATGGACGGTAGCCCGAGTAAAACCGTACGTGCACAGGCGTTGTGCAGACATACGGTGCAAATTATACCCTCATGGCAACGTCGCTTACGTGTTTCTTTGGCAGGTGGGAAAAGGGTTTATCCACTTCGGCCTACCAAATAGGGACAGGTTTATTTTGGTCGGTTTTATCAGGCAAAACGGCAAAGGGGGGCCGGCCTCGCGCATCGGTGAGGCCGGCCCCTTTTGGAGCGCTGCATATGTATGGCGGCACAGGGTTTATTACGGCGCGGCTGTCATGGCGTTTCCGTAGATAAAACCTGCCAAAATAACCCTGTCCCTAAATAGTAGGTTTTAGTGCTTGCCGTTGGCGGAGGCGGCGCCGTTGACATGGTCGCGAGCATAGACTACGCCGTGCACAATCGCCAGGCCGGCGGCGTCGGCCGCGCGGGCGCAGGTGTCCTGGAAATCCTCGGCCTCGCGGGCGCGCAGCTGCTTAAGCACGTAGTCGGCGACGGCCATCTTGCCGGGAGGGTTGCCGATGCCGGTGCGGATGCGGCTGAAGTCGCGGCTGCCCATCTTATCGATGATGGAACGCAGGCCGTTGTGACCGGCATGGCCGCCGCCCACCTTAACACGCACGTCGCCGGCGGGAATATCGAGCTCGTCGTGGATGACGAGCAGCTCCTCGGCCTTGATCTTGTACTCGCGGCAGAGTTTGGAGATGGGCCCGCCCGAGGTGTTCATGTACGACTGCGGCTTGACCAGTACAATCTGGCGCTTGCCGCCCTCTTCCTCGGGATCGTTGATGTTGATGAGCGCGATCTCGGCGCCTGCTTGGTTTTTCCAGTACGTGACGCCGGCCTGACGGGCCAGCTCGTCGATTGCTTTGAAACCAGCGTTGTGACGGGTCTCGGCATATTCCTCGCCAGGGTTGCCAAGTCCGGCAACCATGCGAATCTTAAGCGGCTGTGCAGCTGCCATGTTCATCCTTTCGTTGATTTGTCGCCTGCTATGGTGAGCGACCCTGTTGCCGCTGTCAAATGGAGGGCAATTGAGGTTATTTGAGGGCGTTTGGACGGCCGTCGAAATCGAGGTGGACAGTTAGTTCGGATACGTATAAGTTCTGAGACCTCGAATTGCTCGATTCAATGCCGATACGTTGTTTTGGAGCTTTAGTTAGTCCATATGACGCTGTTTTGAAGTCTACCCTGCCTTCAAATCGGGCGAATGGTATAGAGATAACTGCAAAACAGCCTAATTCAATGTGTCCATTTATACGTATTTGAACTAACTGTCCAGCCCTGCTCGACGGTGCACGGGTGATTCGCCGTTTAGACCGGCGCAAGGCCGATTCCGGCCCGCAGGGCGTTGAGCCAAGCGGCCTGACGCTTGCGATAGCCCTTGATACGGTATCGGAATCGGACTCCCGCGAGTCGATGCATCGTTTGGGCGAAGGCTTCGAGTGCAACAAGGTCTTTCATTTGGTCGCGATTGATAACCAGGACGTGGATGCCCATTGCCTTGAGGCCATTATTTCGATTGCCATCGTGGATGCGAGCGTTTTGAAGCTCGTGCCCAATTCCGTTGTATTCGTTGTCGACTCCGGCTGCCGGGCAATATAGGTCACAGATGGCATAGGGGATGCCCGAGGACATGTTGACCGCAAGGGTGTCGAAGTCGATTCGATAGTTGAGTAGCAGGCCTCCCATGGGCAGGCTGCAACATCCGAATCCGCCAAAGCGCATGGGCGCTCCGAGAACGGCAAACATTAGGGATTCGGCTGGGGATGCAGATCCGGGTCGGGCGAGATTGACTGCCGTGCGAAACGAGGTGTATGAGCTACTTTTGGCGAAGCGTGCGACCGCCTCGAGCTCTTCGATAGTTGTGGCGGGCTCGCATTTGTAGTGTGCCTGTTCGTAGCGGGTCTCGTTCTGTTGTTCGGTCGCCGACTGGTCGCCCAAGCAATCAAGATCGCCCGTCGCTGCGCAGTCATCGCCCTTGGGCCAGATGGCGTCATAGGCAATGGGGTATGTTGCCCCGGGGGGAAGGGAGTAGGTTCCGAGCAGTTCCATGAGTAGCATCAAGGTTTTGGCGACTGATTCATTCTTGGAACAAAGCATGGCTGTCATGGCAGGAGACGTTGCGTAGATGTCGGCCTCGACGTGCATAATTGCACCTTCAGGAAGCGAAGCGGAGAGAATATGCTGAAGAAGTCGCTTGTCGGGGCGCCTGTTGTCTTCGTTTGAAACGAGAAGATCGAGCAGTTCGGAATCATCTTCATTCCAGGCGTCGAGTATCGAAAGTGCGCCAAAGTCTATCGCGTCATTGTTGGGAATGCAGCCAGCCAAGGCCTGTGCTTGCTGTTCGCTATCAACGGAGTCCCAGGGTAGGGCAGAGTACGCCCGTCGTGCGCGACGAATTGCGCGGAGGGCGGAGAAATGTGAAATCACGGTCGTCATAGCTATAACGTACTAAGTTGGCGGCAGAATGCGACCGCCATGCCGTTCTTTTCGCTCAGCGGGGCGCTGCGCACCACGAACGGCTGGGTGTTATGAAATCGGTGGAATCGGTTGAGGGGATTGCGGGAAATTGAGCTCTGCCGCGAAGGTTGACGATAGCTACTGGACAGTTAGTTCAGATACGTATAAGGCGGCGGGCGTTCGAGACGTTTCTAAGGGCCTTCGAGGGCGATTTGAGGGTAAAGATGCGGCGGTTGTACTCGAAAAAGATGAGCTTTGGGCGGCATGGCATCCGCCGGGGAGCTCAGAAGGCTCCGAACGGCCCTTTGGAGCTTTAAAAAATACGTATCTGAACTAATTGTCCAGGGAAGGTTGGCGAGGGATAGAAAAAGGGTCGGAAGCTCGCTTCCGACCCTTTAAAAACATCAAAGATGATGCGCGGCAGGCTACAGCGCGAAATCGCCGCCGACGAGCGTGGAGACGGGCTCCTCGTGGTAAACGGCGGAGATGGCCTGAGCGAACTCCTCGGCGACCGAGATGGTCTTGATCTTGCCGCCGACCTCGACGGGAATGGCGTCGGTGACGAGGCACTCGACGATCGGGGCGTCGTTCAGACGCTCGATGGCCGGACCGGAGAAGATGCCGTGGGTGGCGCATACGTAGATGTCGCCGGCGCCCATAGCCTTGAGCTCCTTGACGTTGGCGCACAGGGTGCCTGCGGTGTCGATCATGTCGTCGTTGATGATGCAGGTCTTGCCCTTGATGTCACCGATGATGCCCATGACCTCGGCGGCGTTGTGGCGCGGACGGCCCTTGTGGGCGATGGCCAGGTCGCAGCCGAGCATGTCGGACAGCTTCTTGGCGGCCTTGGCGCGGCCCACATCGGGGGAGACGACAACCAGGTTGTCGGTGTCGAAGTGCATGTCGTTGTAGTACTGGCCAAACAGCGGCAGCGCGGACAGGTGGTTAACCGGGATATCGAAGAAGCCCTGGATCTGGCCCTGGTGCAGGTCGAGGGTGATGATGCGGTTGACGCCGGCGCGCTCGAGCAGGTTGGCGACGAGGCGGGCGGTGATGGGCTCACGCGGGCCGGCCTTGCGGTCCTGGCGGGCATAGCCGTAGTGGGTGATAACGGCAGTGATGGAGCGGGCGGATGCGCGCTTGGCAGCGTCGGTGGCGATGAGCAGCTCCATGAGCATGTCGTTGACGTTGCCGCCGGCCACGGACTGAATCAGGAAGACGTCGGCGCCGCGGACGGTCTCGTCGTAGCGGGCGTAAATCTCACCATTGGCGAACTGCTTTAGCGTAAGGCCCGAAAGCTCGACCCCAAGGTACTCAGCAATCTTCTGAGCGAGGGGACGGTTGGAGGAACCGGAATACACGCGGATGGACTTGCGCATATTCTCCGACTTCTCGGGATCATTAATCGGCATTACCCTTCTCCTTTATATATCGAATGCCATATAGATGCCTTTTTGCATTGTAACCGCGCAACGGGGTTTATCGAGTCTTGATAACGTCTTTACCGTCAACGGACACGAACCGACCACTCATCCGGTTGCGCAGGTCACGATAGAAAAAGGAGCCGCCCCCATGGGAACAGCTCCTTAGATGCTTGGTAAAACGTTATACCTCGTCGTCCTCGTGCAGACGGCGGCGATAATCGGCGGCCCAGCCCTCAATGTTTACCTGACGGGCACGACCCAGGCCAAGTGCGTCGGCCGGGACCGGCTCGGTGATGACGGAGCCGGCGGCCACGAGCGCGCCGTCGCCGATCTGGGCGGGCGCGACCATCATGGTGTCGGAACCGATGAAGGCATCCTTGCCGATGACGGTCTTGTGCTTGTGGACGCCGTCGTAGTTGCAGGTGATAGAGCCCGCGCCCACGTTGACGCCGGAGCCCATGGTGGTGTCGCCGATGTAGGACAGGTGCGGCACCTTGGAGCCCTCGCCGATCGTGGACTTCTTGATCTCCACATGCGTGCCGGCCTTGGAGCCGTCGAGCATGTGGGTGCCCGGGCGCAGGTAGGCGCGCGGGCCGCAGTCGACGCCGTTCTCGATGGCGGCCTCGATGGCGATGGTCTCATCGATGATGCAGCCGCTGCCGACGGTGGTGTCGGTGAGGCGGCTGTTGGGGCCGAGCTGGCACTCCTCGCCCACGGTGACGTGGCCGATCAGATGCGTCTGCGGCCACACGACGGTGTCGCGGCCGATGGTAGCGTCGGGACCGATCCAGGCCTGCGTGGGATCGATGAACGTGACGCCCTCGGCCATCCAGTGCTCGTTGATGCGGTCGCGCGCGATGGCGGTGAGCTGCGCGAGCTGGATGCGGCTGTTGACGCCCAGGCCGTCGCGGTAGTCGTCGCAGTGGAAGATGGAGACTGCCTGACCATGGCCTTTGAGGATCTCGAGCATGTCGGGCAGGTAGTACTCGGATTGCGCGTTGTCGTTGCCGATCTCGTTAATGTGGGCGGCGAGCTGCGCGCCGTCGAAGGCGTAGCAGCCGGCGTTGCACTCGAGCAGCGTGGCGGCCTGCTCGGGCGTGCAGTCCTTCTGCTCGATGATGCGCTCGATCTGACCATCGGCACCCAGCTTGATGCGGCCGTAGCCAAAAGGATCGGGCGGGGTCATGGTCATGACGGTGCAGGCGAGCTCGCCGGTGGCGACGGTCTGCGCGAACTTGGCGACGGTGTCGGCGGTGATGAGCGGCAAGTCGCCGTTGAGCACGACGACCGGGCCTTGCGTGATGCCGCAGGCCTCGAGCGCGACCTTCACGGCGTGACCGGTGCCCAGGCGCTCGGTCTGCTCGACGCACTCGACCTTGGTGGCGCTGCTGGCGTAGGCGCCGTCGATAAGGGCGCGCATCTCGTCGGCGTGGCTGCCGATGACGACCACGACGCGGCTGCAGCCGGCCTTGATGGTGGCGTCGACGATCCACTGAACCATGGGCTTACCCAGGATCTTGTGCGAAACCTTGCAGTGGTTCGACTTCATGCGGGTGCCCTCGCCGGCAGCGAGGATAATTGCGGTTGCGTCCATGTGATCTCCTGTTACGTTATAGAGACGTGTGTTTGGAAACGATACACGGCGCAATATGATACCGCAGGCATATGTTGAGCGCGTAGCGATTGGCTCATGGCGGCCGATGTCGGTGCCGCCGGCGTGGCGTTTGCGCTGCTTGCGTGCGGCGTTGGCGGTGCTGCGGAGCTGTCGTTTGAGCGAGGGGACGGGGGTGCCCGTGGACAACATACAAGAGGGGTTTGGCGGCGAGCCCGTCGCGGCATTCTCGATGTCGCATCCGGCTGTGCCGGCCCTCTACATGGTGCTGACGCTGGGGCTCACCATGTTCTCGATGCAGCCGGTGCTGATTGCGCTGTCACTTGCGGGCGGGCTGGCGTATGGATTTGCGACGCGCGGGGCTGCCCGCACGCTGGGCGCACTCCGCTGGCAGCTGCCGGTGATTTTGATTATCGCGCTGGTCAATCCGCTGTTTAGCGCCTCGGGCTCGACGGAGCTGTTCCGTATTGGCATGCGCGCGGTGTATCTGGAGAGCATGGTATATGGCCTGTGCATGGGCGGGCTGTTTGTGGCGAGCGTGCTGTGGTTTGAGGCCGCGGCGTCGATGCTCGAATACGACAAGGTGCTCGCGCTGCTGGGCAATGCCGCACCGGTGATTGCGCTCATGATCTCGATGTGCATGAGGCTTATCCCGCAGTTTTTACGCCGCGGTCGTACGGTGCTGGCGGTGCAGGATGCGATTGATGTGCCGGGCCGCGCGCCCACCGATCCCGTGCGATCGCGCCTGCGGGCGTCGAGCGTGTTGATGGGCTGGGGCATGGAAGATTCGCTGGAGCGCGCGGACGCCATGCGCTCCCGTGGGTGGGGCGCCGCGACGCGTCGAACGACGTATGCGCGGTATCGGCTGGGGCGCGGCGATGTTGCCGCGCTGGTTGGGCTTGCGCTGTTTGGCGCCGCCGCGGTGGCGGTGGCGTGGACCGCGACGACGCAGTATTCGTTTTATCCGCAGCTCTCGGTGCCGGCGCCGTGGCCGGGCTATGTTGTGTACGCTGCCTGGATGGTGCTGCCTTGCACGTTGCACGCGATTGATGAGAAGAGGTTTGGCTGATGGCTCGGTTGGATAGGGGCCCGGTGTCGGGCGCGGCGTGCGGCCCGGATATGCCGGCGATTGAGGTGCGGAGCCTGAGCTTTGCCTACCCCGATACTGATGCTGCGGTGCTCGAGGGGCTCGACTGGTCTGTTCCCCAAGGTGCATTTGCGCTGCTTGTTGGCGGTACCGGTTCGGGCAAGTCGACGCTGCTGTCGCTGCTCAAGCCCGAGATCGCGCCGGCGGGTACGCTCTCCGGCGAGCCGCGCGTGCTGGGCGAGAACGTTGCCGACATGGACGTGCGGGCATCGGCGGAGCGCGTGGGTTATGTGTTTCAGGACCCCGAGAACCAGATCGTGTGCGAGACCGTGTGGCACGAGATGGCGTTTGGTCTGGAAAACTTGGGGCTAGCGCGTGATGAGATGCGCCGTCGCGTATCTGAGACCAGCTATTTCTTTGGGCTGGAAGATTGGCTCCACCGCGACACCGATACGCTTTCGGGCGGACGCAAACAGCTGCTGTCGCTGGCGGCTGTGCTGGCATTACGCCCGCGCGTGCTGCTGCTCGACGAGCCCACGTCTCAGCTCGATCCCGTTGCTGAGAAGAATTTCCTGCACGCGCTGTTTCGTGTGAATCGCGAGCTGGGCTGCACGGTTGTTGTGGCGACGCATCAGCCGCGCCCAATGCTCGAATACGCGACGCGTGCGTACCGGATTGAGGACGGTCGCGTGCGCGAGGTGGCGGATATGGCTTCTTTGGGACGCCGAGAATCGCTGTTTTCCGATGACATGTTGGGGTGGGGTGCCATCCGATGTGCAAAAAACGGAGTATTCAGCAGGCGTGAGGACAATTTGGGCTCTCTGGAGCCGCCCGGGGACGTATCGAGCGCGAAAAAAAGTTCAGAATTGGACAAATCGTCCGAATTTGTGGCGCAAACGTCGCTCGAGAATGGCTCGGAAGCCTTCCCGCGCACGGATGGAAGCAGAATACTCCAAAAAATGCACGGCGGGTCGGCTACCACCCTGTCGGAAGGCTGGTTTCGCTACGATCGCGCGGGCGGTTGGGTGCTGCGCGGGCTCGACGTGGCGTTTTCGGCCGGTGCGGTGCATGCGATCGTGGGCGGCAACGGATGCGGTAAGTCGACGATACTCTCGGTGCTGGCGAAGACCGCCAAGCTGCAGCGCGGCCGCATGGTGCGCGGAGCGGCCTCGGCGGCGCTGCTGCCTCAGAATCCCAAAGCATTGCTGGTTGCCGATACGGTTCGCGACGAGCTGATGGAATGGGCTTCGACCTGCGGATATGACGAGACCGTGGCGCGGGAGCGTGCGGCGAGCTTGGGGTTGTCGGGTCTGGATGGACGCCATCCGTACGATCTTTCGGGCGGGCAGCGTCAACTGCTTGCATTGGCAAAACTGCTGCTAATCGGCCCCGAACTGCTATTGCTCGATGAGCCCACCAAGGGTCTAGACCTGTTCAGCCGCCGCATCATCGCCCGCGCCCTGCGTGACCATGCGAAGGCTGGCGGCACCGTCATCATGGCTACGCACGATTTGGACTTTGCCGAGCAGGTAGCCGACGACGTCGCCATGATGTTTGACGGCGAGATTGCCTGCATGGAGCCGCCGGCCGACTTCTTTGCCGACAACGTGTTCTATAGGGCGTGATGGGATGACGGACTGTCGTTTCTCGCGTTTGCTTGCAAAACTGGAGATCCCGCTGTTGTTGGCGGTGCCGGCGGTAATGGCTGCGGCGTTGCTGGCGGGTGTTGAGCAGGCGGCGCTTGCCATGCTTGTCGTGGTGGCGCTGGTGCTCGCGCTGTTCTTTGCGGGTTACGAGGCATCTCGTCCGGGATTGCGCCAGATTATGCCCACGCTGGTGCTGGCGGCGCTGGCGGCGGCGGGGCGCATCCTGTTTGGGCCCATTCCCGACTTTAAGCCGGTGAGCGCCATCGCCATTATCGCGGGGGCGACGCTTGGTCGCCGCAACGGTTTTATGGTTGGCGCGCTGGCGGCGCTGACCAGCAATTTCTTTTTTGGACAGGGCATGTGGACGCCGTGGCAGATGTATGCCTGGGGGCTCGTGGGATACGTTGGCGGTGCGCTGGCGTATGCGGGTGCGTTCGACCGCGCCGACGGCACCGTGCGCATGCCAGCGCTGCTGGCGTACGGCTTTGCGTCGGGCCTGCTCTATGGCGTCGTGATCAACGCGTATGACATCATTGGATTTGTACGGCCGCTTACTTGGGCGGGTGCCGTGGCACGTCTTGCCACGGCGGTGCCGTTCGATATCACGCACGGCCTTGCGACCTGCGTGTTTTTGGCCGCCTTGTACAAGCCTTGGTGCCGTCGCATTAACCGTGTCGTCGTGAAATACGGACTGTAGGGCATTTCGCGTTCCCACACGAACTTGCGGTGGAATAGTTCTCGTTTTTGGCTATTTGCTGCCCAAACAGGAACTACTCCACCGCAACTTATAGGGGGAGAGGGGTCACATGATCTGTTTTCCTCTGTCCCCCAGGAATTGCTTGGCGCTAGAGCTCTAGCGTGAGGGTGACGGGGCAGTGGTCGCTGCCGAAGATATCGCCGCGGATGCCGGCGTCGCGCACGTTGCCGGCGATTGCGTCGCTCACCAGGAAGTAATCGATGCGCCAGCCGGCGTTGTTCTTGCGGGCATTAAAGCGATAGCTCCACCAGCTGTAGACACCCTCGACGTCGGGGTTTGCCGCGCGCCAGGTATCGGTAAAACCGGCGTCGAGCAGCTCGGTAAACTTACCACGCTCTTCGTCCGAAAAGCCTGCGTTGCCGCGGTTGGACTTGGGGTTCTTAAGGTCGATCTCTTCGTGCGCTACGTTAAAGTCGCCGCAGGTCACCACGGGCTTGCCGGTCTCGCGCTCAAGCGCGCTCAAAAAGCCGCGATAGGCATCGTCCCAGGCCATGCGCACATCGATGCGCGCGAGCTCGTTTTGGGCGTTGGGCGTATAGACATCCACAAACCAGAACTTGTCGAACTCCAACGCGCAGACGCGGCCCTCGGTTGCGGCTTGGGCGACGAGCTCGGCCGCCTCGCCCTCGCCGGCGTAGGGTAACAGCGCGTCGGCGTGCAGCACGCGCAGCGGTTCCTGGCGGCTAAAGACCGCAGTGCCCGAATAGCCTTTACGCTCGGCGTAGCTCCAGGTTTGGCGATAGCCGGGCAGGTCAATATCAACCTGGCCTTCTTGCAACTTGGTCTCTTGCAACGCCAGGATATCGACGTCGAGTTCTTGCGCGATCTGGATAAAGCTCGGGTCCTTTTTGAGCACGGCGCGCAGGCCGTTGACGTTCCACGAGGCGAAAGTGTAAGTCTGAGGCATGGTGTCCTTTCGACGGGGTTGGCAGGCTTAAGATTAACGCAACAAGAGCGGGGCGGAGTCCGCGAGTGATAGTGCGAACGCCGCCGTCCCGGAGACACGGACGGAGGACATATATGACGCAGGCAATATCAAACCCCAAACAGGCGTCCGCCGCGCTGGCGGAGCTGTTCGAAACCCATGGCCACGTGGTCTTCTTTGGCGGCGCGGGTGTTTCCACGGCAAGTGGCATCCCCGATTTCCGTAGCGTGGACGGCCTGTATCACCAGCAGTTTGCCTATCCGCCCGAGACCATGCTCTCGCACAGCTTTTACGAGGCGCATCCTGCGGAGTTCTTCGACTTTTACCGCACCAAGATGATCGCGCTTGGCGCCAAGCCCAACCGCTGCCACACCAAGCTGGCCGAGCTGGAGCGCGCCGGCAAGCTAAATGCCGTGGTGACACAAAATATCGACGGCCTGCATCAGATGGCCGGCTCACAGCGAGTGTTTGAGCTGCACGGATCGGTCCATCGCAACATTTGCCAGTCGTGCGGCGCGGTCTATAGCGCCGAGTGGATTTGCTCGCGCGAGCACGAGGACGCCGCGGGCGTGCCCATGTGCCCCGCGTGCGGTGGGCGCATCAAACCCGATGTGGTGCTCTACGAGGAGCCGCTCGACGAGCATGTGCTTACCGGCGCCGTTGCTGCCATCGCCGCGGCCGATGCCCTTATTGTGGGCGGGACCTCGCTCGTGGTGTATCCGGCGGCGGGCCTTACGCGTTACTTTACCGGCGATACGCTGGCCATATGCAACCTTGCTCCCACCGATCAGGATGCAAATGCCGACCTGCTGATTTCTTGCGACATCGCGGCCGCGTTTGCGTTCTAGCCCGTGTGCGCGGATACAATAGAAAGACTGAGTGTAAAGCGACCCCGCCGCCAGCTCTCCAAGCTCGGCGGCGTGGGCATTTTAGGAGGATGTTCATGGCGAACGACAGCAAGACATGGCGGTGCGGAAAGTATGAGCTCAGCTTTGACCGTCCGCGCATCATGGGCGTCCTCAACGTGACGCCCGATTCGTTTAGCGATGGCGGGGAGCACTTCGACCCGGATGCCGCCATCGAGTACGGCCTGGCGATGCTCGACGCCGGCGCCGACATCATCGACGTAGGCGGCGAGTCCACGCGCCCTGGCTTTACCCCGGTCAACCCCGACGAGGAGGCTCGCCGCGTGCTGCCCGTGGTGCGCGCGCTGGCCAAGGAGGGCGCCATCGTCTCGATTGACACGCGTCATGTGGCGGTTGCCAAGGCGGCCGTGCGCTGCGGCGCCTCGATCGTCAACGACGTGACCGGCTTCACCGATCCCAAGATGGTCGAGTTTGTTAAGACGAGCACCTGCGGCGTCATCGTGATGCATGCCGGCGAGGTCGCCGCGCCCGCCCGCACGCACGCAACGGTGCAGCTCGATACCTCGGCAGCGGCGTTTGTTGCCGAGAAGGCGCGCGAGGCGGCTGCCGAGGCCGCGCGTGAGGCCGAGAAGCCGGCTCGCCGCCGTCGCGGCAAGTTGCTGGGCGAGCCTAAGCCGGAGGCCAAGCTTCCGGGCGGCGTGGTGCAGCCCTCGTTGCCGTTTGGCGAACCGGAGCCCACGTCCGAGCCTGCAACCGAGCTGGGGCAGGAGACGCCGGCCGCCGAGCAGGCTACTGCCGCCGAGACCGTCGCGCCCGCGCCCGAGGCCACGCCCGCAGCCACCGAGGCCGCATCGGAGTCCAATGACCGCCTGGCCGCCATGATGCGCCGCAGCGCCCGCCGCGAGGAAGCCTACGTGCCCACCTCGCAGCTCCGCCGCTTCACCCTGCCCGATTCGGCGCCCATCATGCGCCGCGTTATGGGCTTTCTGTCCGACCAGGCCCGCACGCTCATCCATGCCGGCGTGTCGCGCGACCGCATCTGCATCGATCCTGGCCCGGGCTTTGGTAAGTCGGCTAACGAGGACATCGTCATCCAGCGCGAGACTGCCAAGATGGCGTCACTGGGCTATCCGCTCATGTGCGCCGTGTCGCGCAAGCGCTTTGTGGGCGCCGTCTCGGGCGTGACCGAGGCCGCCGAGCGCGATGCCGCTACGTTTGGCGTGTGCCTGGGCGCCATCCAGGCCGGTGCCAACATCGTGCGTGTGCACGACGCCGCGGGCTTTGCGCAGTTCCTGAACGGCTACTGGGCGGTCGCCAAGCCGCAGCCGCGCCGCGCGTTTGTGGCCGTGGGCTCCAACCTGGGGCATCGCTGCGACAACATCCGCGCCGCACGCGAGATGATCGCCGAGATTCCACTCACCTGCGTGTCCAACTCCTCCAAGATTTACGAGAGCGAGCCGGCCTACGAGACGCGCCAGGACGCGTTTGCCAACGCCGTCATCGAGATCAAGACCGAGCTGGCGCCGTTGGTGCTGCTCGATGAGCTTATGAAGATCGAGGCCGAGCTGGGGCGTGACCGCTCCAAGAAGGCCAAGGCCAACGGCCCGCGCACCATCGACCTGGACCTGCTGTGGATGGACGGCGAGACCCACGGCGGCAAAAAACTGCGCCTGCCGCATCCGCTGATCGGCGAGCGCGACTTTGTGCTGGTGCCGCTCGAGGACCTGATGCACGACCCGGCGCGGTTCTTCCGCTACAACGGTGTCGAGGTCAAGGAGCCCGAGGACCGCGTGGGCCATATCGTGGGCGAATTGGGGCGTATGTAGATGATCGAGAGGAATGCTGTTGCCGCCGGCACCGAGCTCGACGCGGCGCGCGACGCGGGCCGCGAGGGCGTATCCGCGGGCTGGTGCGCGTGGAGTGCGGGCGATGCTTCGCTGACGTTTTCGCTGGTCGTGCGTCCGGATGTGAATATGCATGCCTTCCACGGCCTGCCGTTTGTGGCTGCGATGGGCATGGTGGACGCGCTCGTGGGCACGGCTTCGACGCCGGGGTTGGGCCTTGCCGGTAAGGTGGGTATCCAGTGGCCGAGCGATATCGTGTGCGGTGCGCCTGCGTTTGAGACGTCGCTCGCGCGTGTTGCCGTGAACGGTGGTGCCGGTGCTGCGGGCATGTTCGGTGCCGTGACGGTGGATATTGAGCGTTCGGCGCTGAGCGAGCTCGGTGTAGATATGGCCGACGAAGCGCTGGTCGAAGAGTTGGCCGCCGCCGTGCTGACCCGTGTGGACACCTGGGCGGTTGTTGCCAACACGCCGCAGGGCGCTGCCGGTCCGCTGGCTCCCGTGCTGGGCGAGTACTTCGACATGGTGCCGCTGCTGGGCCGCCAAGTTGCGGCGGTGTCGCCCAACGGTTTGCCGCTTGCGGTCGGTGTGTTTGCGGGCCTGGACATCTGGGGTCGTGCGACCATCAAGACCGATGCCGGCGAGCAAGAGTTTCCGCCCGAGGCCGTACGAATTCGCGGGCTGTAGCGTCTCGGCTTCGCCAGAGCCTACGCTAGCTCCTGCATGCGGCGGTAGATTTCGCAGATACCCTTGATGGTGAGCTGTCCGTCGACCACGTCGAAGGCATCGGTCGAATCGGCGACGATACTGGCGAGACCGCCCGTGGCGATAACGGTGGCATCCTCGCGGCCCAGCTCGCGCTTCATGCGCGCGACCAGGCCCTCAGCCATGGCGGCGGCGCCCGTTACGGCGCCGACCTTGATGCACTCCTCGGTATCGCGGCCGATGGCGTGCTCGGGCGCCTCGAGCGGAACGCTGGCGAGCTTGGCGGCTCGGGCGGCGAGCGCGTCCATCGAAATGCGGATGCCCGGCGCAATCGCTCCACCAATGTAATAACCGTCCTCATCGATGACGTCGATATTGGTCGCGGTGCCAAAGTCCACCACGATTGCCGGCGCGCCGTAGAAAGTTTCGGCCGCAACGGCGTTAGCGACGCGATCGGCGCCTACGGCCTGGGGACGCGCCGCGCGCAGCTTGGTCACCGCGGCCGTCTGCGGTCCGATGACGATGGCGTCCGCGGCAATGCGGTCGGCCACGGCGTGCCATTCGCGCGAGAGCTGCGGCACCACGCCGGCAAAGGCGATCGCGTCGACCGCGTCGAGCGAAAGGCCGTACATCTTAAAGAAACCCATCAGGCGCACATGGATCTCGTCGGCGGTATAGGAGCGGTCGGTGGGCATGCGCCACGACTGCACCAGCTCGTCTCCGTCAAACAGGCCCATGGCCGTCTGCGTGTTTCCCATATCGATAGCGAGCAGCATGTCTACTCCCAGTGTTGGCATAAAAGGACGCGCACCATTGTATACGCGCCGCCGACGGCACTCGGCTGCGATTCGTTTACGGTGATAGGGGCTGAGGGGTTTAAATATGAAGGAATTATGCTCCACGAGTTTTTCCTTGCCGTTTACCGAACTCCCGCGTAATATTCTTTCTTGCGCACATGAGGCGCCCAGACATTGCGGGGTGGAGCAGTCTGGTAGCTCGCCGGGCTCATAACCCGGAGGTCGTAGGTTCAAATCCTGCCCCCGCGACCAAGAACTTTTAGCAGCTCAAAGGCATTGTTCCTCTGGGCTGCTTTCTTTTATATCTTATATTTGTAGCAGCGTTATAGCAGACTTTGTAGCAAATGACACTGCAAACTAAACTCAATTCGTGCCACGCTAATAGTCCGCTAGTTTGCTACTGGGGTATCCCTCCCCATGTTCAAGTAGGGCTATAGCCATAGGGCACCAATGACGGGAGATAAATTACTGCGTGTTAGGGTTTTTCAGACGGGGGTGGTCTTCTTTTAGAAGAATAAGACCGATATATTTAGAAACTTTAACCTTTACGCCGAGTTGGGGGTATTTCGCCCGTCTTTTAATTAAAAGCGCCAACTTGGTTAAAGCCCGCCGCCCGCTATTGCTGTTTTGCGGCTCTGTGGTGGCATTGCAAGCGGCTTTCTTGCCCCTGCCGCTTATTGGGTACGTGCGAATTGGTCAAAGCAGCAAATATCGCCATACAACAACGAAAAAGAGCGCCCGCCAACTGAATGGCAAGCGCTCTTTTTCGTTAGCCTGTTCGGCTATGGGCGAATTGATTGTAGCAGCGTTGTAGCAGGCGGTGCTATCGCTCGATGCCCTTTTTCTTGAGTTCCCTATAAAGCGGAGCGCGGCTTACGCCTGTGCGCTCGCATATCTCCTTAACGGAAATGCCGCCGTCTTTGTATAGCCTTATGGCGGTATCCATCTTGTCGGGGTCTGTGGCGGGTCTGCCAAACTGCCGCCCGCGTGCTTTTGCCGCCGCGATGCCCTCTGCTTGTCTTTCCTTAATCAGTTCGCGTTCAAACTGTGCCATAGCCGCGCACATTGCAAAGAAGAAACGTCCTTGTGGGGTGCTGGTATCGGTGCCCTCTTTGATGGATACAAGCGAAACGCCGTTTTCCTCAAAGCGCTCGGCAAGGCTGAATAGTTGCTTGCTGCTTCGCGCCAAGCGGTCATAACTGCAAACTACAACAGTATCGCCCCTCCTTAACTGTCCAAGCATTTTGTCGAGTTCGGGGCGGCTTTCCTTAACGCCGCTGATTTTGTCGCTAAAAATCTTATCAACGCCACGTTTAGCCAACTGGTCTAGCTGTCGGTCTAGGTTCTGTTCTTTGGTGCTAACGCGTGCATATCCAAATATCATTACTTGCCCCCTTTGTAGGTGTATCTAAAAGTCTATAGCATTTCGGGACAATAATAAAGAGATAGTTAAAGAGACGGTTAAAGCGCCTGTTTTTTGCTTTGTTCTCGGTTGCTTATCGCCGTCTCTTAACGTGTGCTTTTGGGACACGCTCAAATGCCAGCGTCTTTGTCGCTATATTGCCAAACTGCCGCTGATACGCTGATAAACTCGAACGGTGTTTGCGGTCGCATAGGGCTATAACAAATCGCACGCCGCCCGCCGCGCCCGTGTTTCCCGTCACGGTCTATTGCTTTCGCGCTTCAACTAAAACACTGAAAGAATCAAGCAGCTGTTCCTTGGCGTGGTTGAGCGATGCAATGCAAGCGTTAATCTGCTCTATAGCTGGTTCGCCTGTTGGCGTGTCCTCAAGTGCTATCGCCGCCGCTTCTTTAATCGCCCGTTCGAGACTTGGCGCATATAGCAGACCGAATCGCTCGCGGTCGTTGAGCTTCCCGACAATTCCAATGAGATAGCTTTTCAACTCAAACTCTTGCGCCTGCTTATAGAACTGATACGGCGTATTGAAGTTCTCACGCGTCCACGCTGCTAACGCTTCGCCTACAGATTCACCATTCCTGTATTCGGTACTCCAAACATCAAGAAAGGGTGAACTTGAATCGTCAAGCCCTTGCAATATGAGGGCGCGTTCCTTTCCATTGCATAGCAAGGGATTGTTATAAACGCGTTTGCAAATCCCTATGTCGATGCTTAAAGCGTCTGCAAGCTCTGCCGCGTTGCCTATGTCGAGCGCTTCGAGGATTTGGCAAAACTGGACATTTGCGTCCTGTACGCGTCTTTCGTCTCGGTGCAACGGCTCGCACAAATCTAAATCACTTGGCAAGCGTGCCAAATCGCTAAAGGCTTGATTTGCAAGGCTCATTTCTTCACGAAAGCACGTCTCGCAAGTGCTGAAAGCGTCAAAGCATGATTCGCGCTCATCGTTTCGGTTGTTGATTGAACATTGCATGATTGAATCGTCAAGTAGGCTTCTATTCATTTCGAATCGCTCCATTTGTCCGTTTTAACGTTGGCGGTTACGTGCTGCCGTCCTGCCGCCTTTGCTACCGTTTAGTCGGGCTTTTCCTATCGCAAGCGCCGATTCATCAACAAGTGGCATGCCGCGCCGCCCGCTGCTGCCGACAGTTACAAGTTCAAGGTCTATTAGCGTTGCTATAAAGGCTTCGTATTCCTCGGGGCAGTTGAAGTGCAAACCGAGCTGAAAGCCCCTATAACCCTGTTCACCCTCGCGCGGTATGGCGTGTGTGGTCGTGTTCGAAAGCAGTTCAACAAGCCGCCAATAACGCCCGTAGGACTCCATTCCACCGACTGAAATAAGTTGATTAAGATAGGGGTTCCCAGCGTTAGCGGCTTCATGCTTAACCCATGATATGGGGCAGTTGGAAAGTGCCCGCGCCGCACATGCTTCACCTGCTTTGTTAAGTTCATCGCCCATAGCCGCCGCCCGTTATAAACCGAAATATCGACACACTTGGTCGCGGTTAAGACGAATCATATTTCCGCGAATCCTTACCGCCGACAGCTGCCCATCTTTAACAAGGTTGTAAACAGTGCCCTTTGAGATTTGCAAGCAGTCTGCAACCTGCTTAACGGTTACAAGCTCTTGAAGGTCTTTTAAGTTGCGCGGTGCTTCTTGCCGCTCGGTGCTTTTCATTAGTGCCCCTTTCAACGTGCCGAGTTGGACGAATCGCGATTCGATGGGGCTATATAAACATGAAAGCGTTCTATGGGCTTCTAGCAAACGAATACGCCAATAGGCAATTTAATAAGCTATATCATTCAGAAAAGATTGAATCAGCAGCGGGCGTGATTAAAAGAGACTCGCCAAAACGTAATATGTGACCTCGGGTAATTACTAAAGCGATGGTTTTAGGTTGGGTTAACCCTTAAAGGTATGTTTACCAGCGCTTTTTTATTACGCTAAAGTGTGTAAATGAGTTTTTGATTAACATATGGACTTCATAACTCGGTGTGCTAAAACAAGTTTTCAACAGGTTTTCAACCAGTTTTCAACAATGCTTGCCGTCTTCTTTTCTTCTAATAAAGTTGCACGCCCGCCGCGCTCGCGCTTGCCCCTAAAGGCGCAAGCGTGGCGGGCTGCTGTTATCTAGTCTTATCTGTTCTTATCTGTATTGGCACCCTATAGGGTCGCTATACAAAGAGTAAAGCCACCCTATAGAGTTGCCATATCGGGCGTATAGGGTGGCTGGGGCGCTTATTTGTCGCTGCTGAAAACTGTCTCTCCTAGTTTGTGCGTTGCGGCTTCGATAACAGCGCCCAGCGTATAGTAAGCATCGCCAACGTGATTGTCTGGGCATATGCCCGCATCGGCTGCGCCTGCAAGCATTTTCAGCAGGCACGCCGCGCCATTTTGGGCTGAAATAGCATCCTCTGGTTCATCGTTGAACGTTATCAGTGCTTTGCTCTGTTTATCCATGTTGCTATGTCCTTTCTAGGTATAGAAACGTACTTACCTGTTCGTTGACTGGTCGCACCTCATTAGGCACTCTACGATGCCCGCCGCCCGCCGCTTCGCGTCTGGGTCTGCACTTGCGTATACGTTCAGCGTCATTGCTGCGTTGGCGTGTCCTAGGTTGCTTGAGACGGTCTTAACGTCCATGCCGTGGGCAAGCGCCAATGTTGCCCACGTATGGCGCAAATCGTGGAAAGACAAACGCCGCCCCTCGGTGCCACGCGTGCCGAGCATCTTTGTTAAAGATGCCCAGTCTTTAGATAGCCTGTCTGGGTGGTAGTACCCGAGCGCATCGCCAAGAATGAAAGAATTGGGGTTAAGCGATGCCATATTATCGGCGAATGTCTGCCGCTGCTTTTCCTGCCATTGCTCAAGCACTTCTAGCAAAGTGTCGGGCAGAACAACGTCTCTTGCCTTGTCGGTCTTTGGCTGCTTGATATATGCACCTCCTTTGCCGAGTCCAATTGAGCGCCTAATCCATATAACGCGATTGTCCGCGTCAACGTCTCGCCATTGCAGCCCGCATACCTCCCCGCGCCGTATTCCTGTGTTTAGTGCTATGTATGCCGCGACAGTAACGGGGGACAGCTCAAGCAGACTTAGCTTGTCGAGAAGTTCGGCAAGCGCCGTTTCGTCTAGCGCGTTGATACCCTGCTTTTTGTTGACACGCTTGGGCGGCTTAACAAGGGATAGCGGGTTCTTGTCAATAACGCCCGTAGCGATAGCGTTATTAAGAACCATCTTTAGCAGCCTGAAAGCCTTTCCTATAGTGGAGGGTGAACGGTCTTCCTTAACAAGCTCGGCTATCCATTTTTCAGCATCAATAGGCTGTAAATCTTTTATTCGTGTTTCGCTAAAAGTTGCGGCTATATACCGCAGCGAATCGCGATAGCTGCTTATGGTTGACGGTTCAATAGCTTTAGTCCGCTCCTTTGCGTCTATGTATTGGGACACATAATCGGATATGGGCGTATCTGCCGCGGGTAACGATATGCCGCCGTTGCGGTCAAGGCTTTCGCTATGTTCCCGTTCTTTTTCTTGCCGCCATGCTGCTAGCTCTGCGTTAGCAGCCCGCTTGCCCGTGGCGTTTAGCGTGCGCGTTATATATCGGCGTTTGTTGTTGGTGTCACGGTATGACAGCCGCCCGCGAAACTTGCCGCGTTTTTTATCCTCTAGCAACTCTTGCCCTGTGTAGTAAAGCGTGCCCATAGCCAAACCCTTCAAGAACATTTCATATTCGTATTTGTAGCAGCGTTGTAGCAATCATGTAGCAAACAGCTGATTCTAAAGAACTAACTGAATGATTAAACATTACGCAACCATATGAACTGTATGAACAAAACAGCAGCTCAAATACCATGTTATCACATGAAAGAAGAGCTATTAGATTTGCAGGACAGAATAATATAAAGCACTCTCATAACCCGGAGGTCGTAGGTTCAAATCCTGCCCCCGCGACCAAGAACTTGCAGCTCGTCGGCCTAGCCGGCGAGCTTTTTTGTTATTCCGGGACTGTTTCTTCGGTTCAATTCTCGGCCTTTCAAACAAAATCTCGATCTGTAACATCTAGACCCGATTTGGGCGGCTAGGTGTTACAGATCGAGATATACCGGTGGGTTGGGTCGTGTTTGTCTCGATCTGTAACAGTAAGACCCAGTTTTGCCGCGTAACTGTTACAGATTGAGACAAACCGACGGGCCGCCCTGCCCCATCCACCTGCCGCTACCTGCTGTCCGCCGATTTCCGTTGCGCTGTTGTATTCCCATGCCATATCCTCTAGACAACTACGCGGCAACATCGCCGCCGCGCCTACAAGAGAGGAATGTCCATGACCGCACCTGCATCCAAGCTGCTTCAGCCCATTACGGTTGGCCCCCTTGAGCTCAAAAACCGCATTATGTTTCCGCCGCTGACCACCGGCTACGAGGAGCGTGACGGCTCCATTGGCGAGCGCAGCCTGGCTTTTTACGAGCGCTTGGCCCGTGGCGGCGTGAGTTACATCGTCATCGGCGACGTTGCTCCCGTCATGACCGCAAGCCCCACGCCCAAGCTGGCGACCGACGCCCAAATCCCCACGTTTAAGGCCCTGGCCGATGCCGTCCACAAGCACGGCGCCAAGGTCGCGCTGCAGCTGTTCCACCCCGAGTACGACGTGCCCGGTGTCGGCCGCATGGTCATGGGATCCATGGCCGCCGCCAAGGCCGCGCAGGAGGCCAAGGCCGCCGGCGACGAGGAGACCTTTGCCGCCAAGATGGCCGAGTCCAACGAGATCCGCAACCAGGCCTACGCCAAGCTGCACCACGACATGCAGCACTTTGTGAACGAGGCGAGTGTGGAGCAGCTCACCCAGATCAAGGAGGCTATCGCCGCCTCGGCCGCTCGCGCGCAGCAGGCCGGGATCGATGCCATCGAGGTCCACGGCGACCGCCTGGTAGGTTCGCTGTGCTCGGCCATCCTCAACCAGCGCACCGACGAGTACGGCGGCTCGTTCGAGAACCGCGTTCGCTACGCGCTGGAGGTCGTCGCTGCCATTAAGGAAGCCGCGCCGCAGCTGATGGTGGAGTACAAGCTCCCCGTGATCATGGAGAACCCCGACGGCACGCCGCGCGGCAAGGGTGGCCTGCAGCCCGACGAGGCCTGCGAGTTTGCCAAGCTGCTCGTGGGCGCGGGCATCGATATGATTCAGGTCGCACAGGCCAACCACACCGGCAACATGGGCGACACCATTCCGCCCATGGGCGCCATGCCCTACAACTGGACGCTGCCCGTGGCCGAGCGCGTCAAGGCCCTGGTCTCCGTGCCGGTGGCAACCGTCGGCCGCGTTGTCTCGGTTGAGGCCGGCGAGAAGATTCTGGAAGACGGCTCCGCCGATATCATCGCTTATGGCCGTTCGCTCATGTGCGACCCCGACATTGCGCTGAAGGCCGCCACGGGCGAGCCCATCCGCGAGTGCCTCAACTGCAACAAGGGCTGCGTCGACGCGATTCAAAACCGCAAGTACATCTCGTGCGTGCTCAATGCCGAGAACGGCGACGAGGCGACCATCGCTATCAAGCCGGGCGAGGGCGACAAGAAGATTGCCGTGGTGGGCGGCGGTATTGCCGGCCTGGAGGCCGCGCGCGTGGCGGCCAAGCGCGGCTACGACGTGACCGTCTACGAGGCGAGCGATCATCTGGGCGGCCAGATTGTGCTGGCGGCCGCGCCTCCGCGTAAGGATGAGATCATGCGCTCGGTCGAGTACTACGAGAAGATTCTGCCCGGCCTGGGCGTGAAAGTTGAACTCAACCATGCCGCCAGCCCCGCGGATCTCAACGCCGCCGACGCCGCGATTGTGGCAGTGGGCGCGCACGACGTGGTCATCCCCGTTCCGGGTGCCGATTCGGACAAGGTTGTCTCGAGCTGGGACGTGCTGGCCGGCAAGGTGGAGCTTACGGGCCGCGTCGCTGTCATTGGCGGCGGCCTGGTGGGCACCGAGACTGCCGAGTACCTGCTGCAGCACGGTTGCGAGGTGGCGATTGTCGAGATGCTCGACAAGATTGCCGCAGGCGAGTCCGAGACCATTCTGCCGCTGATCATGAGCGACTTTGCAGAGCACAACGTGGAGCAGCACGTTAAGACCCGCCTGACCGCCATTACCGACGAGGGCGTGGAGGCCATTCGCACCACCGAGGACGGCGCCGAGGAGCCGGTAAAGATCGCCTGCGATTACGTGGTGATGGCCGTGGGCTCCAAGGCCAACGCGTTTGATCTGGATGGCGTGACGGTGCCCGTGACCTGCGTGGGCGACTGCTCGGGCGAGCGCACCGCCGACATTGCGAGCGCCATCCGCACGGCGTATCACGCGGCCAACGAGCTGTAGTTGAGCATCGCGGCCAGGCGGGGCGGTAGCACGGATTCGTCTCGCCCGGCTGTGTCCCGTCGGGTGTCAACCGGTGCGGGGCCTGCAAGCGCAGCAGGTCCCGCCCTTTTGTTTTGCTCCGGTGGATGGCAATGCGCGGTAATCATGAGGAGTGAGGACGTCTACTGCCTCGCTGATCACTCAAAATTATTGGGGGAGGGGTTAATAACTATATCCTCTATACCAAAGGACATAAAGAGATGCCAATTTTGTTGACAAGCGAATGACGATTAGCTGCGAGTCAGCTACCAGCGTAAATAATCGATAAAGAAATGTCGTAATTTGGTGCCAAATGCCCAGATAACGTCGCGTCTACTTTAATTAACTGCTTTGAGCAAACAGTAAAATGCTACTATCTAACTTGCACGTAAGAAGGCAGATTAACGGTTAAGGCTAAGAAGTGGCAGGTATGTCGGAAGCAACTAGGACTCGCACGCATGCGCCCGAGGTTAGGCAGCGCGCCGTCGAGATCCTCCAAGAGGGGGTCGGTCATCGCGCCCTCGCTGCGGAGCTTGGCATTCCCCAGGCCACGGCTCGTCAGTGGGCCCGCGCGTATGCCGTGGGCGGTGCCGACGCCGTTCTCAATGCCGGTTCGCATCATCACACCTATTCGTACGACGTAAAGCTCGCTGTGGTTAAGGACCGTCTGGAAAACGGCTTGACGGTTCGCGAGGCCATGATCAAGCACAAGATTCCCAGCGAGTCTTCGGTCAAGGCTTGGTGCCGTCAGTACCGCGAGAGCGGTGAGTCCGCACTGGTCGATAAGCCGCGCGGTCGCAAGCCGCGCGTTAAAAAGGCGGAATAGCGAACGGGATGGTGCGCCCACAGGGGCGCATTTTTCTTGCCGCCCCTCTACTCCAATGCGGACAGACTCCTTGCCCCGTACGCCTAAAACTCCCCAGTTGACCGAAAACCTGCCGCCGCTACTCCTCAATTGAGCTATAACGTTAAACAATTGCAGCGTTTTTGCATGGGGGAGTGATGGTATGACGCTACTGTATTTCCTTACCCTGTTTCCGCTGGTACCGGCGCTGGGTATGCTGCTCGCGCGCGGTGAGCGAGCCCGCGATGCGGTAGGGCTCATAGGCTCCGGCATTATTATGGCGGTGACAGTTGTAGTCGCCGTCATGTTTTTTGGTACGGGTCCGCAGAGCTTTGAGGTTGCCCCCGGCACCTCGCATGTGCTCTCGATCATCAGCTCCGTTATCGACGTCATCCTGTGCGCCGTCATCCTGTACAACGCGTACAAATATAGGAACGCGCTCACCACGGTGCTCGGCATAGTCCAGCTGGTGGGCTCGCTCGCCTTTGCAGCCATGACGTTGCCCGCGGCCGAAGCCGTCACGGCGACGCCGCTCTACCTGGACTACATGAGTGTGATCATGGTCCTCGCCGTCGGTATCGTCGGCAGCCTAATCTGCGTGTATGCCCTGGGCTACATGAAGGACTTCCAGGCCCATGACGAGCACGAGGCCGCACTGCGCGGGCAGACCGCGCCCGACCGTCGCCCGCAGTTCCTGGCGCTTATGTTCCTGTTCCTCTCGGCCATGTTCGTCATCGTGACGAGCGACAACCTTGAGTGGCTGTTCTGCGGCTGGGAAATCACCACCGTGTGCTCGTTCCTTATGATTGGCTACACGCGCACGCCCGAGGCCATTAAAAACGCCTTTACCCAGATCATCCTCAATATGCTGGGCGGCATCGCGTTTTTGGCGGGCCTTATGTTCTTGCACGTTAACGGCATGCCGCTGACCATCTCGGGAATGATCGAGCTTTCCGGTGCCGGAACCGCGCAATCCGCGCTGCTGGTGATGCCGGTCGTTCTGCTGTCGCTCGCCGCGCTCACCAAGGCCGCACAGATGCCGTTCCACACTTGGCTGCTCGGTGCTATGGTTGCCCCCACGCCCACGAGCGCCCTGCTGCACTCGTCAACCATGGTCAAAGCCGGCGTGTTCCTGATGGTCAAGCTGAGCCCGCTCTATGCTATCTATCCTGTGACCGGTTTTATGGTCACGAGTGTGGGTGCCATCACGTTTTTGCTCGCTGCCCTCATGGCCATCTCGCAGAGCAACGCCAAACGCGTCCTCGCGTACTCCACCATTTCCAACTTGGGCCTCATTAGTGCCTGCCTGGGTGTCGGCGCGCCCGAGGCCGTATGGGCGGCCATCTTCCTGATCCTGTTCCACACGGTGGCCAAGTCGCTGCTGTTCCTGTGCGTGGGCACGGCCGAGCATCATATCGGCAGCCGCAATATCGAGGACATGGACGGTATGTTCAGCCGCATGCCGCACCTGACTCGTCTGATGATGCTGGGCATCATGGGCATGTTTGTGGCGCCGTTTGGCATGCTCGTGTCCAAGTGGGGCGCCCTGGTGGCGTTCGCGCAGACTGGCAACGTGCTCATGATCATGGTGCTGGCCTTTGGCTCGGCCGCGACGTTCTTCTTCTGGGGCAAGTGGCTTGCCAAGCTTTCGGGTGTCGACCCCACGGCTCAAAACGTTGAGGTCAATGTCCACAAGACCGAATGGATGACCCTCAACACCATCGCCGCGCTGCTGATTCTGTGCTGCGTGGCGTTTCCGGTTATCTCGAGCGGTCTGGTGTCGCCTTACTTGGCCATGGTGTTTGGCCGCGTGCCGTACGTTATTGGCAAGGACGCCATGTACCTGATGGTGGTTATCGTGGCGTTTATCGCCGTGGTGCTGCTGACTTCATTCCGCGTGAGCAACAAACCGCACGTCAACGTGTACCTTTCGGGCGTGGGGACCGACAAATATCGCCATTTCCGCGGCTCGATGGGACACGAGGTGAAGGCCGAAAAGCGCAATTGGTACTCGGAGGACGCCCTTGGCGAGAAGCGTATTGGCCCCGCGGGTAGCGTCGTGTGCTGCAGCATTATCTTGTTTGCGCTGCTGTGTTGCGCGTGGATTGGGCCCGAGCGACTTGCCATGAGTGCGCCCTCGGTGCTGCGCGGCAAGTATTTTGAAGGTTCGGGCGTCGTGGGCATTTTTATTGGCACCGTGGCATTTGCCTTACTGGCGCCGCTTGTGGGCGGCCTGATCGACGGCGTTGACCGCAAACTTTCGGCCCGCATGCAGGGCCGCGTGGGCCCGCGCCTGCTCCAGCCTTTCTACGATGTGGCCAAGCTGCTGCGCAAGGCCCCCGCCAGCGTAAACACCATGGACGATACCTACATGGCGTGCGCGCTCATCTTTACCGTGGTGGGCGGCGGCATCTTTGTGTCGGGTTCCAACACGCTGTTGTGCGCTTTTATGGTGACCCTCGCTGCGATCTTTGTGGTGTTGGCGTCCGCCTCGACGCAAAGCCCGTTTGCCCAGGTCGGCGCCGACCGTGAGCTGCTGCAGGTCATGAGTTACGAGCCCGCCGTTTTGCTGATGAGCGTGGGCCTGTACCTTGCCACCGACAGCTTCGATTCCATCGCCGTGACGGGGCAGTCGGCCCCCATCATCGTGTACAGCGCGCCCATTTTCCTCGCGCTGCTCGCGGTGCTCACCATCAAGCTGCGCAAGTCGCCGTTTGACCTTTCGTACTCGCATCACGCGCATCAGGAGATCGTCCAGGGCGTCGCCACCGAGATGAGCGGCGGCACGCTGGCCAAGATGACCCTTATGCACTGGTGCGAGACCGTGCTGTTTTTGATGTGGGTGGGCATGTTCTTTGTTTGGGACAACCCCGTGAGCTGGGTTGTAGCCCTGGTCGTGATGGCCGCGACGTATTTTGTCGAGGTCCTGATCGACAACACCTTCGCACGCAGCACCTGGCGCAGCTGCTTTAGGCTCGGATGGGGCGTGGCGCTGGTGTTTGGCCTGCTCAACCTTATGCCCATCCTCGTCGACGTGTTTATTTAGGAGGCGGCATCCATGGATCATAAAATGTCGCGCTCGCCGTGGGTTATTCATTACGACGGTTCGAGCTGCAACGGATGCGATATCGAGGTGCTGGCCTCGCTCACGCCGCTGTTCGATGCGGAGCGCTTTGGCGTGGTCAACACCGGCAACCCCAAGCATGCGGATATCTTTTTGGTGACGGGGTCGGTCAATGCCCAGAACCTGCCCGTCGTGCGCCAGATCTACAACCAGATGCTCGAGCCCAAGTGCGTGGTGGCGTGCGGCATCTGCGCGTGTTCGGGCGGCGTGTTCCGCGATGCCTACAACGTGATCGGCGGCGTGGACCGCGCGATTCCCGTGGACGTGTACGCGCCCGGGTGCGCCATTCGCCCCGAGACGGTGATCGACGCCATCGTGGAGGCGTGTGGCATCCTGGACCAGAAGGAGGCCGTGATGCGCGCCGGCGGCGACCCGCTTACCGTGGGCGGTGCCGCTACTTGGGACGGTGGCGTTGAGCTGGGCGAGGATGGGTTTGTGGCTGCTGCGGAGGCCGGCGACGCGACCGCCGCTGCAAAGGAGGCCGAGTAATGCAAAAGGCTATCTATACCACCGTCGGGATCGAAGAGCTTCTGTCGCATGTCCAGGCGCTTAAGGGCGTCGGCGCGCGCTTTGTGCAAATGCACGCTGAACGCAACGTCGACGACGGCTCGTATCGCTTGGTCTATACGTTTATCAACGTTCGTGCTGCTCAGGAGCATATTGCGCAGGACAGCAGCTATGCGATTGAGGACCTGGTGGTTGAGGGCATCGACCAGTACCAGGAGATTCCGTCCATCAGCTCGTATTACCCCGCGGTGTTCCCGTTTGAAAATGAGGCCCACGACCTGTTTGGCCTTGCCATCACCGACATGCAGATCGACTTTAAGGGCTTTTTCTACCAGGTTTCGACTGCCGAGCCCATGAGCGTCATCACGCCCGAGGTGAAGGCCGCGCGCGAGAAAGCCATGAAGGTCCGTGCCGCTGCCGAGGCCAAGGCGCGCAAGGCCGCGGCCGAAAAGGCCGCCGCTGCGGCTGCTGCAGAGGAGGGCACTGCGGGCGCTGCCGTCGCTCAGCCCGCTGCGGCTGCCGGCTCCGATGCCCAGCATGACGATGCCGCTGCCAAGGCCGCGCTCAAGGCTGCCGAGATGGAGGCAAAGCTCGCTGCCATGGATCCCGAGAAAGCGGCCAAGGTCCGCGCGGCGCTTGCCGCCAAGGCCGCCCGCGACAAGCAGAAAAAGGAGGCGTAAGGCCCATGGCACATCGCTCCGTCATTCCGTTTGGTCCGCAGCACCCGGTGCTGCCCGAGCCGCTTCATCTGGACCTGGTGATCGAGGACGACCGCGTCATCGAGGCAATTCCGCAGATCGGTTTTGTGCACCGCGGACTCGAGAAGCTCACCGAAAAGCGCGACATGCACCAGTTTGGCTACATCGCCGAGCGCATCTGCGGCATCTGCGCCGTGGGCCACAGCTACGGCTATGCCAGCGCCTGCGAGCGCATGCTCGGCATCGAGGTGCCCGGCCGCGTGCAGTATATCCGCACCATTTTGCACGAGCTTTCGCGCATCCACTCGCATCTGCTGTGGCTGGGCCTGCTTGCCGACGCCTTTGGCTTCGAGGCGCTGTTCTATCGGTCATGGACCCTGCGCGAGCAGATTCTCAAGATTTTCGAGAGCACTTGCGGCGGACGCGTGATCCTTTCGATTAACGAGATCGGCGGCCTTAAGCACGACATTGAGGATTCCGAGCTGGCGGGTATTGTCCAGACGCTCGACGCTATGCGCCCTGACTACGAGGCCGTGGTGCATACATTTTTGGACGACAATAGCTGCGGCGAGCGCCTGCATGGCGTGGGCGTGATCAGCAAGAAGGACGCGCTGGATCTGTCGATGGTCGGCCCGTTCGGTCGCGCCTCGGGCGTGGATTATGACGTGCGCATGTTCGGTGACGGTGCCTATGCGGACTTGGTTGCGTTTGAGCCGATTGTTGCCACCGATGGCGACTGTTATGCCCGCTGCCAGGTGCGTTGTGCCGAGGTTACGCAGGCCATGGACATTATCAAGGAGCTTATCGGCAAGATTCCGCACGACGGTATCGGCGGGCGTACCAAGCTCACGCCGGCCGACGGCGCGCGCGGCGAGGTTGTGATTGAGCAGCCGCGCGGCGAGGCGTACTACTATGTGCGCGGCAACGGCACCAAGAATCTGGACCGTTTTCGCGTGCGCACGCCGACGTCGCAGAACCTGGCGGGTCTGACACATGCGCTGCAGGGTGTGCTCCTTGCCAACGTGCCCATGATTATCCTGACCATTGACCCCTGCATTAGCTGCACGGAAAGGTAGGCGCGGCATGAGTTTACTGACATTTGCCAAGACGGCCTTGGGTTCTATGGTCAAGCAGCCGGTAACGGTGTGCTATCCGCAGGAGAAGCTCGCGGCACCCGAGCGTCTGCGCGGACATATCGTCAACGACATGGACGTGTGCATCTGCTGCGGCATGTGCGCGCGCCGTTGCCCGGCGGGCGCACTCTCGGTCGATCGCAAGGGCGGTACCTGGTCGATCGATCCGTACGCTTGCGTGGTGTGCGGCGAGTGCATCGAGAGCTGCCCCAAACACTGCTTGACTATGGACACCGCCCGCACCCCAGTCGCGGCGGACAAGACTCCCACGGTAGAAACCAAGCCGGAGTAGCGCGAAGACGGGGCCGGTGGGGCAAAAATGCCCCACCTGCCCCGCGCTTAAACGCGCGGTTGTGCCGTCGCGAACAAAACTATGCCGGATTACGGGGCTGGATAGCGAATCTCCGACCATACAGAAAATCGCAAAAACAAAACCGCAGGTAGACTGCTTGCCGTTTTTCAAAAAAGGCTGTATGGATGAGGACTCCGACTTTAGCCCCGTAATCCGGCATAGTTTTGAAATAGCACCATATCCGTAGCAGCCCTTGATCTCCCGTGGACAGAGGGAAACGGATCATTTTTGCCTTGTGAGGGCTGCCGCGTGACCCGTCTGCCACGAAATAGGCCCATCTACTACGTTTGGGTGGCTACCCTCAACCACGGCGAAAAACGCGAAAAGAAAACCGCAGGTAGAACGCCTGCGATTTTGCATGAAACGCGATTGTGGTCGGGGGTACCGGACTAAACGTAGTAGATAGGCTCATTTCGTGGCGAGCGCCGTCGACTGCTCCCTCGGGGATGGAGGAAAACGGGCCCTTTTGCCCCGTCCATCTTGAGTCGCACCCGTTTTCCTGCGAAAACGCCGTGTCTCAACTTTGGTGAGACATTTGTCTCACGCCAAAAACCGAATCTGGAACATGTGTCACCTGCCCAAATTGTGTCTCATTTCGTAACTTTAGGCTGTTGCAAGGTCTGAGACCGCGAGAAGGGAGACGCGATGAGTAAGTACACGAGGGGTCTCTTGGCGGTGATACTGGCCGTGGTGCTGGTGTTGCCGGCTGCAGCATTTGCCATGCTGCCCGAGGCCAACGCCAGGTCCAGCACCGGAATGGACGGACCGACGGTGAGCGGAAAGATAGTCGACCCTGACACCACCGGCCGCTGGCAGTACTGGGCGTCGGGCGGCGAGCAGGACCTGACGACACGTTATGTAGGCCGAATCTGGACGGACAAGACGGTCGAGCCAGCGCAGGACGAAAAGTCCGACTTTGTGACGACGCTCTCCACGATGTCTTCGACTTCTGACACAACGTCGCTGGTCACTAAACCGCTCGATATCGTGATGGTGCTTGATGCCTCCGGGTCGATGGATAATGACATGGGTGACAGCGATTCGACCAAACGCATCGACGCACTCAAGGCAGCTGCCAGTTCCTTTATCGACACCATCGCCGAGCAAAACAAGAGCATTAAAGATACGAATAAGCGGCATCAGGTTGCCATCGTTAAGTTTTCGGGTGCAAAGAAAAACGAGATCGGCAACGATACGTATCGCGATCGTCAGGGATACACGCACAACTACTCGCAGACCATGAAGAGCCTGACGCCGTGTGTTGATAGCGCTGCGACGGAACTTAAGAATACGGTCGGCTACATCGAACCTGCCGGTGCCACGCGGGCTGATTACGGCCTTGAACTTGCTCGCGACATGTCGGGCCGCGAGGATGCCCAGAAGGTAGTTGTGTTCTTTACGGACGGCACGCCCACAGACGTCGGGAACTTTAACCCTACGGTTGCCAATAATGCCATAGTCGCCGCCAAGAAAATGAAGGGGAAAGGCGCTACGGTCTACACCATCGGCATCTTTGATGATGCGAATCCCGCTGACGAGCCTACGAACTACTGGACGAGCGACGAAAACAAGTTCATGCACGCCGTGTCGAGCAACTATCCAAACGCCACGTCCTACACAACCAATGAGCTTGGTAAGCGCACCGAGAATTCCGATTTCTACAAGGCTGCGTCGAATGCCGATGAGCTCAAGAAGGTGTTTGATGATATCTCGAGCTCTATCACCTCGGGCAAGGGCTCTCCCACTCAGATCGAGGATGGTTACGACGAGAGCAAGTCCGGCTACATCACCTTCAGTGATGAGCTGGGCGACTTTATGCAGGTCGATACGTTTGTCAGCGCTCAGATTAATGGCGTCCCCTTTGATGAAGTGACCAAGACAACCAAGGGCAATACGGACACGTACGAGTTTTCGGGCGTGGCCAAGGACCTGGTCATCACCGTCGAGCGCTCTGCCAATGCGCAGCAGGGCGATATCGTGACGGTTAAGATCCCCGCATCGCTGATTCCGCTGATCCGCTATCACGTGGACATGGAAAACGGGATCTTTGAGCGCACGTCGCTCAATGACATCAAGCCTATTCAGATTAAATACACCTCGAGTGTCAAGGACGAAGCACGCAACAACCTGTTTACGCCCGATAAGGTGCTCAAGAAGTATATCGATGACCACAAGGACGCCGACAACCAGACGGTCTACTTCCTGGCCAACAAGTGGTCGGGCGGCGAGCTGGGCGATGTTGTCGCCGAGTTTGAGCCCGCCGATACCAACAGCTACTATTACTTCCAAAAAATCACGCCTATCTACACGGACAAGGAATGCACCCAGCGCGCGACGGTAAAGCCGCAGGGCAACGACGTCTATTACTACAAGGACGAGTTTGTGGCGATGGGCGCAAACGGCAAGCCGAAGGACGACTATGCCGTTGTGGAGTTTGAGGGGCACGAGATCGCCAGCTACGACGGCGCTCTGGTCAAAGATGACGGCTATTGGTCCTTTAATAAGGGAACCGCGCGCTTGGCCTATATCGACCAGCTGCATACCACCAAGGACGATGTGGAGGTGAATGGTAACAAGACCGAGACCGCGCGCGACGTGCTTAACCTCAGGTGGAATGACCTTTCCTCCGTTGCGACTTCCACGCACGTGCATTCGCACCTGGGCAACAACGGCAAGATTATCTTTAGCCTTGCAACCAAGCCGACAACGGTGGATACCAAGACTGACTTTGGTCTGACCAAGGTGCTCGAGGGCCGCAAGTGGGCGGATACGGATGCGTTTGAGTTTGAGCTCTCCGCGACGTCCGACAACAATGCCCCGATGCCCGACCCCGCGACCGTAACTGTGACCAATGCCGATCTCGACAAGGGCAAGGCAGCCATTAACTTTGGCAAGATTACTTATGCCGAGCCGGGCGAGTACACCTATGAGGTCCGCGAGGTCAAGGGCGACGCCGGTGGCATTACCTACAGCAAGAACGTTGCCACGTTCAAGGTGGCTGTGACGGTTAACGCCAAGGGTGAGCTTAAGGCCGACGTTGAAAAGACCTCGGGTGAGACTAAGTTCACGAACATCTATAGCGCCAAGACGGAAACCCCGCTGACTCTTGAGGCTACCAAGACGCTCACGGGGCGCCTGATGGCCGATGACGAATTTAAGTTTGCGCTGAGCTATGCGGGGCACGACGAGGTTCTGCTGGATGCAACCAACAAGGGTGGCAAGGTTGAGTTCGGTCCGCTGACGTACACGACCGAGTCGCTTGCCAAGCTGGTCGAGGAAGACAAGGCGTCGTTTGACGCTAGCTCAGACAAGCCCACGTGGACCATTCGCTACATTGCTGCCGAGCAGACCGGCGAGCTGCCTGCGGGCGTGAGCACTACCACGGCGGCAATTGACGCATATGTGACCGTTGTCGACAACGGCGATGGTACCCTGACGGCGACGGCTGTCTACGGCGATGCCGGCAACGAGTTTGTGAACGCCTACACTGCCGCGCCTGTCGAGGTATCGCTTGTGGGCAAGAAGAATCTGCAGGTTCCTGATGGCCTGACCCCGGCTGACATTGCCGGCAAGTTCACCTTTACCGTGACCGGTGAAGAGGGCGCACCCATGCCCACGAACGCGAGCGCGACCAATGATGCCAAGGGCAAGGTCGACTTTGGCAAGATTACCTTTACGCTCGACGACCTTAACAAGGCTCTGGGCGAGAAGCCCGAGAAGCGCGAGCACACCTTTACCTACACCGTGACTGAGTCCGGCGAGGTCGCTGGCGTGACCAACGACGCCAACGCCACGCGCAAGGTTTCCTACACCGTGACCGATGACGGCAAGGGTAATTTGAGCGTATCCCACAAGCCAGACGGCGATGTGGCATTTACGTTCACCAATGCCTATAACGTGAAGCCTGTCGAGGATCGGATTACCGCGACCAAGGTCCTGACCGGCCGCGACATGGCTGAGGGCGAGTTCTCCTTCGAGCTCGTCGAGGGCGAGGGCAAGGACGTCAAGGTCGTTGCCACCGGCAAGAACGCCGCCGATGGCAAGATCACGATGAGCCCCATCGAGTACACCAAGGCCGGAACGCACGCCTATACGCTGCGCGAGGTCAAGGGCGGAACCACCAGCAAGGGCATCACCTACAGTGACGCCAAGTACACCATCGAGACCACCATCACGGACAACGGCGACGGTACGCTCAGCGCCACGCATGTTCTGAAGGACGTCAAGGTTGCCGAGTTCAAGAACTCCTACAACGTGACCCCCAAGAGCTCCAGCGTCACCGACCTGATCACCGCGGACAAGGTCCTGGACGGGCGCGACCTCAAGGCTGGCGATTTCCGTTTCGAGCTCGTCGAGGGCAATAACGTGGTCGCCACCGGTACCAACAATGCCGACGGCAAGATCGTAATGGATCCCGTCACCTACACTGCGGCTGGCGAGCACACCTACATACTGCGCGAGACCAAGGCCGGCACCACCGAAAACGGCATTACTTACAGCACCGCTGAGTACACTATTGTGACCACCGTCAAGGATAACAACGATGGCACCCTCAGCGTGGAGCACAAGCTGCAGAATGTTGACAAGGCGACCTTCGAGAACGCCTACACCGTAACCCCCAAGAGCTTCAGTGTTACTGATCAGATCACGGCGACCAAGGTCCTGACCGGGCGCGATCTCAAGGAAGGCGAGTTCTCCTTCGAGCTCGTCGAGGGCAACGATGTTGTCGCCACCGGCAAGAATGACGACCGCGGCAAGATCAAGATGAGCCCCATCGAGTACACCGCTGCCGGCAAGCATACCTACACGCTGTGCGAGGTCCCGGGCGACGCCAACAACGGCATCACCTACGACGGCAAGACCTACACCATTGAGACGACCATCACCGACAAGGGCGACGGCACGCTCGAGGCGAAGCATGTCCTGAATGGAGCCGACGAGGCGAAGTTCAACAACAGCTACAAGCCGAATCCTGACGAGTTCAGCGTCACCGACCAGATCACCGCGAATAAGGTCCTGACCGGACGCGAGCTTGCTGCCGGCGAGTTCTCCTTCGAGCTCGTCGAGGGCGACAAGGTCGTCGCCACCGGCACCAACGACGCCAGCGGCAACATCACGATGGGCGCCGTGAAGTACGCCAAGCCCGGCAAGTACCCCTACACGCTGCGCGAGGTCAACGGCGGAACCACCAGCAAGGGCATCACGTACAGCGACGCCAAGTACACCATCGAGACCACCATTACCGACAACGGTGACGGTACCCTCAGCGCTACGCACGAGCTGAAGAGCGCCACGCCTGCGACCTTCGAGAACACTTACAGCGTGACCCCGACCGATGCAGACCTCGACTTTGACCTGAGCAAGGTCATCAGCGGCCGCGACTGGACGGATGGGGACGAGTTCAGCTTTACCATCACCGCCCCCGAAGACGCCCCACTGCCCGATCCCGCAACCGTAACCGTGAGCAAGAAGGACGCGAAGGACGGCATTGCCGCCATCAAGTTCGGCAAGATTCACTACGCTGCCGCCGGAACCTATAAGTACGAGATTCGCGAGAACGCGGGCAGCACGGTCGGCGTGACGTATGACGCGCATGTCGCAACCGCCGAAGTGACCGTGACCGAGAACGGCGATGGCAGCCTGACCGCCAACGTCACCAAGAAGGAAAACGGACGCTTTACCAACACGTACCGCACTGAGCTTAACTACACCGCTGCCGGCGGTCTGTGGCTCAGCAAGTATCTGGATGGCCGCCCCATGACCGAGGGTCAGTTCACCTTTACCGTGACACCTGCTGACGACGCTTCGGCTCGCGCGCTCGGTCTGCTGCCCGGGGCTAATAGCTTCAAGTCCCCCGCAGCGGCAGAGGCAACGGTCGGACTGATCGACATTCTGGCTGGTCATGAGGTTATATTTACGCAGGCTGACGCCGGCAAGACCTTTACGTACACCGTGGCCGAGAAGAACGACGGCCAGCCCGGTTACACCTACGACGACGCCGTGCGTACGGTGACGATCGCCATCGCCGACGACACCGCCGGCACGCTCACTGCTACGACGACCGTTTCCGGCGGTCCCGAGGGCACGCATGAGACGGTCCACAAGAGTGGCGAGAACGAGGTCGAGAAGGCCCTGGTGCCGTTCCACAACAGTTACAGCGCTACGACCAACACGCCTGGCGGCACCGCCGCTCAGGTCGTTGCCACCAAGACTCTGACCGGCCGCCCGATGGCCGACGGCGAGTTCTGGTTCGGCATCGCCTATCAGGGTGAGCTTGTGGCATACGAAAACCTCAAGCCCAATATCGGCGGGCACGTGAGCTTTGATACGCTGCACTACGACACTAAGATGCTTGCTAATCTTGAGGCTGCTGGGCTTGCTTATCGTACCGATAAGGACGGTAAGCTTGCCTGGACCATTAACTACACGGCCTACGAAGATTTATTCGGGCTGCCGAATGGCGTTTCCGCTACAACGTGGAGCTTTGGCTTTAAGGTTATCGTCGTCGACAACGGTGACGGTACCCTGACGGCAACGGTCGACTACGGCGGCGTCGAGCCCTTGTTCGAGAACGTCTACGGCGCCGAAGCCGTCGATGCCGCGCTCACCGGCACTAAGAAGCTCCAAGCTGCCGAGGGCCTGACCCCGGCTGACATCACGGGCAAGTTCACCTTTACCGTGACCGCCGACGAGGCTGGTGCCCCGATGCCCGAGCGCACGACCACAGCCAACGACGCGGCTGGCAACGTGGACTTTGGCAAGATCCACTTTACGCTCGAGGACCTCAACCGCGCTCTGGGCGTGACGGACGATGCGACCGATAAGGCCGAGGCAGACGAAGCTGACGAAGCCGAGGCCGACGAGGCTGACGAGACCGAAGCTGAAGAGGCCGACGCTGACGCCAACGCCGACGAGCCCGAGCCTGCGGCCCCCACCGCTCCGCGCTCGCACACTTTTACGTACACGGTAACCGAGACCGGCAGCGCCCCTGGCGTGACTAACGATGCCAACGCCACGCGCAAGGTTTCCTATACCGTGACTGACGACGGTGCCGGACACCTGAGTGTTGTGCGCGACGGCGATGACGGTGCGGCCTTCACGTTCACCAACACCTATGGCGTGACGCCCACTGATTCTTCCGTGACCGATCAGGTCAAGACGGTCAAGCGTCTGACCGGCCGCGACCTTGCAGCTGGCGAGTTCACGCTTGATCTGCTCGAGGACGACGTGGTTGTCGCAAGCGGCACCAACGACGCCAACGGCACTGTGACACTGAGCCCGATCCGCTACGAGGCACCCGGTACGCACACGTACACGCTGCGCGAGGCTTGCCCCAACGCGCTCGGCCTGTACAAGGGCGTCACCTATGACGGCACGACCTACACCGTCGTGACCACCGTCTCCGACAATGGTGACGGCACGCTGAGTGCGACGCACAAGCTCGAGGGAACTACCGAGTCGGCTGGCTTTACCAACAAGTATCACGCCATGCCCACGCAGGTTTCCATCGGCGCGGTCAAGGTGCTCGAGGGACGCGAGCTCAAGAAGGACGAGTTTAGCTTTAAGCTCGTTGGCGAGAACATCGAGTCTACGGTTACCAACGATGCCGACGGCAAGATCAACTTCGACAAGCTCGAGTACGACGAGCCCGGTACGTACGTCTACACCATCAGCGAGGTCAAGGGTGACGAGGCCGGTATGACCTACGACAAGTCCGTCTTTACCGCGACCGTTAACGTGGTCGACGACGGCGAGGGCAACCTCAAGGCGAACGTTGCCTTTACCAAGGGCGACAAGAGCGTCGAGGGTATCGTGTTCAACAACACGTACAAGAAGCCCGAGACGCCCGTGCCGACGCCCGATCCCGGCACACCCAAGACCGTGACGAACATCGTCAAGACGGTCAAGGGTTTCCTGCCCACCACGGGTGACCAGCAGGCCGCTGCACTGCTCATGGCATTCGTCATCGCCATGGCCGGCGTCGGAGCCCTGGTCTGGGGTATCCGTAAGCGCTAGGCACGCTGGCAGCGCCCGGGGCCAAAAGGCCCCGGGCGGCCGGCGGGGAGCCAGAACATAGCCCCCACCCCCACCCCCAGCCGCCGCGGAGGTATCTCCCTCCTCCGTGGCGGCGCTTTTGTGCGTAGGCGAGAAGGATTCGCCACGAAACCGGCCCATCTACTACATTTAGTCCCTTACCCCTAACCATGCCAAAAAACGCGAAAACAAAACCGCAGGTAGAACGCCTGTGGTTTTGTTCAAAACGAAGGTATGGTCAGGGGTATCGAATCAAACGTAGTAGATGGGACGATTTCGTGGCGAGCGGTTCCGGCTGATCCCTTGGGGACGGAGGAAAACGGATCATTTTGGTCCAGCGAGGCTGGCGGAGGCACTCGTGCAGGGCCGCCCGAACAAAACTATGCCGGTTTACTACGACGAATTCGACATTCCCGACCATGGCTGCATTTTTCTAAATATTGCAAACGTTCTACCTGCGGTTTTGCAAGCGCGCAATTTGCTGCGGTCGGAGACGGGCGATTCATCGTAGTAAACCGGCATAGTTTTGAAATGGCATTAAATCGATAACAGCTATTTTGCTCTGCCGGAGCGGTTGGCCGTTGGGTAATTACCCTCGCAGATAGGCGATGGCGATTTGGGTGCGGTTGCGCAGGCCCATTTTGGCAAGGATTGAGCTGATGTGGTTGCGTACGGTGCCTTCGCCCATATAGGCGGTGGCGGCAATCTCCTTGTTATCGAGGCCGCGGGCGATGAGCTCGGCGACTTCGAACTCGCGGTCGGTTAGGCTGACAAAGGCCGCAGGCCGGCGGGGCGTGCCCGCCTCAACGTCCGTTCCGTCAAAATCGACGTCCTCGATCGCCTTGCCCTCGAGCACGCGTTTGCCATCCATGACCTGCGTCAACGCGGGAGGGATGGCAGCGACGTCGGTTTTAATCAAGTAGCCGCGCGCGCCCAGTTTGAGCGCCGACACAATGTATTCGTCATCCGAGAATGTCGTCAGAAACACCACGCGCGCCGCAGGGTCGCGCTCAAGGATCTCGCGTGCCGTCGAAAGTCCGTCGCGCCCCGGCATCTGAATGTCGAGCAGTGCGATATCGGGCGCGTACTCGGCGTAGAGCGCCACCGCATCGTTGCCGTTGGCACCGGTGCCCACCACTTCGATCTGCGGCTGGGCGCCCAAGATAATCTTGAGCGAATCGACCACCAGGCGGTCGTCGTCGACAACGATGAGCCTCATCGGCCCTCATCTCCTTGCTGTTTGGGAACGGTGGCAAACACGCGCCAGCCGCCGGCGCTGGCACGCGGGCCGGCGGTGAAGGCGCCGCCAAGCGCCTCGATGCGCTCGCGCATGGAGGCGAGCCCAATGCCCTCCGCAGCGCCGCGGCCGCTTGCTTGGACCCCGCCCGCGCCATCGTCGGTAACGACAAGCTGGTAAAACGACGGATGCTCCATGCACCGCACGGTAATGGTCTGGGCGCAAGCGTGGCGCATGGTATTGGAGAGCGCTTCGCGCAGGACCGCTGCAAAGCAGTTGGCGACGTTTGCGGGCGCATGTTCGGCCATAACTTCAAGCTCAATCTGCGGGCCGCCGTCCGAGCGTGTGCCTTCGACAATGCGTTCGAGCTGCACGGAAAGGTCGACGGCGTTGTCGTTGAGCGCGTGGACGCTGGTGCGCACAAGCTGGAGCGCCTCGTCAACCGTGCGTTTGACGTCGGCGAAATCGGCGGCAACCCTGGGCTCGTCGGCGTGGACCACGCGTAGGGCTTCGGCCTGCAGTGAAGCGCGCGTGAGCTGGTACCCGACGTTATCGTGGATCTCGCGCGCGATGCGGGCGCGTTCGGCGAGCGTCGCGAGCTCGACTTCGTAGTCCTGGCGGTCGGCGAGGTCGCGGTTGCGCGCTTCGAGCGCGAGGGCTCGTTCTTGTAGCTCGTCGCGGGTACGGCGCATGCGCTGTTGCTTGCGCTCCAGTTGGGCGGTACGTAGCGATAGCAAGGTGGCGGCAACCGAAAGGATGGCGGTCAGCAGGAGCGTTCGGGTGGTGAGCGCGCCGCCGCGAAGGTCCGCGACAAGCGCGCAGACAAACACGGCGCCAATCGCCAGCGCGGGCCAGATGCGTTCACGGCGCACGCGTCGCGCGATGTCATAGAAGGCAAGGGGTGCGAACGGCACAAACGGCGGCACGAAGACGGCCGCGATGATGTAAGCGTAGCTCGCGGCCTCGCTTGTACGGCGCGTGCGTTCCCCCTGTGCGACCTCGGCCAGCGAGGTGGCAATAACGCCAAGGCAAAACGCCGCGACCAGGTGGGCGTCCACGGCAAGGCCCATGGCGGCCGCAATACAGCACGCCAGAACGATCGATTTGTCGAAAAGCCTGTTCATACGGGTATTGTACGCGAAGCCGCGCGTGCTGGAGGGACCGCCTGCGCAACCGTGACATTCCTCCCACGCGGCAAAGCGGGGAAGTCGGCAGGCCGCACGGCCAAGCTCCGCACTCGTGACAAAGCTCACTGGTGCGCGCCGTCCGCTCCTGCGATGATGCAATCGTACCGGGCCGCAAGCAACAGAAGGGCCGCCTCATGACAGACATCGTCCACGTCGAAAACCTCGTCAAGCGCTACGACGATCTTATCGCGCTCGACCACTTTAACCTGAGCATCGCCCCCGGCGAGATCTTTGGCCTGCTGGGCCCCAACGGCTCGGGCAAGACCACGTCCATCAACTGCATTTTGCAGCTGCTCGCCTACGACAAAGGCACCATCGAGCTGTTCGGCGAACCCATGACGCCCGCCCGCTACGACCTCAAGCGCCGCATCGGCGTGGTGCCGCAGCAGGTGGCGGTGTTTGACGAGCTCACGGTGCGCGAGAACATCGACTATTTCTGCAGCCTCTACGTCAACGACCGCAAGCACCGCCGCGCGCTGGTGAACGAGGCGATCGACTTTGTCGGGCTGGGCGACTTTGCCAAGTTCCGCCCCGGCAAGCTCTCGGGCGGCCTGGCGCGTCGCCTCAACATCGCCTGCGGCATCGCGCACAAGCCCGAGCTCATCTTCTTTGACGAGCCCACGGTGGCGGTCGACCCACAGAGCCGCAACGCCATCCTGGAGGGCATCTGCCGCTTGCGCGACGAGGGCGCCACAGTGGTGTATACCAGCCATTACATGGAGGAAGTCGAGCAAATCTGCAGCCGCATCATGGTCATGGACGGCGGGCGCGTGCTGGCGCAGGGCACCAACGACGAGCTCAAGCGCATGATTCAGATGGGCGAGCGCGTGACTGTCGAGGTTGGCGCCGTAGAGACCGCCACGGTCGAGCGGCTGCGCGCCCTCGAGCACGTGCTTTCGGTTGAGCTGTCCGGCGGCGAGATCGTCTGCACCTGCGAAGCGAGCCCGCACAATTTGGTCGACATCCTCGACACGCTGCGCGCCGCCGATGTGGCGCTCGGCCGCGTGTGGAGCGAGCCACCGACCCTCAACGACGTGTTCCTCGAGATCACCGGCCGCGAGCTGCGCGACTAGGGGGCAGTCATGTTCAACACCATCATCACTACGGTCAAGACGCTGCTGCGCCGGCCGAGCACGTGGGTCTGGGGCGCTCTCTTTCCCATCGCACTTTCCACGATGTTCATGTTTATGTTTGCGAATCTGAGCTCCGACGGCACGGTCGACCCGGTACCGGTTGCCGTCATAGCGGACGAGGCCTGGGACGCCTCGACCTTTAAGGACGTGGCGACGTCGCTTGCCAAGGAGAGCGACAATCAGCTGCTCGAGATCCACGAGTGCGACGACGCAGCCGATGCGAACCGTGCGCTTAAGGCTGGCGAGGTCGCGGGCATCTATACGGTCGACGCTGCGGGCACGCCCAAGCTCACGCTGCTTTCGAGCTACGACAGCTCGCGCGCCTCGTCGGTGCTCACCGACCGCAGCATCCTTGAGACGGTGGCGAGCTCGTATACGCAAAATGCCGAGCTCATGTCCCAGATTGCCCAGGACAACCCGGCGGCGCTCGCCGACCCCGAGGCGGTTGCGCGCGCCCTGTCGCTCGAGGGCGGCACCCGCCGCGTAAGCCTGACACGCACCACGCCCGATGGCACGGTCATCTACTATTACGCGCTTTTTGGCCTGGTCGCGATGATGTCTGCCGAATTTGCCGCCTTGAGCGTTGTCGACCTGCAGCCCAATCTGTCGGGCCTTGGCGCGCGCCGCTGCGTGGGCGGCCTTTCCAAGACGGCGTCGCTGGCCGGCATTTTTGCCGGCTCGTGGCTGGTCTCCTTCGCCTCGATGACGATCGCGATCGGCTACGTGCGCCTGGTCGTGGGCGTCGACTTTGGCGGGCGCGAGGGATCGTGTTTGGTGGGCGGCGCCGCTTCCGCGCTTGCCGCCACGGGCTTGGGACTCTTTGTGGGCACGCTTCCCGTTAAGGGCGGCAAGGCATCCAAGTCGGGCATCCTCACGGGTTTCGCTACCACGTGCGCCCTGTTCGCCGGGCTTTACGGCGAGCCGGCGATGGCACTTGCCGACGACGTCGCCCGCGCCTGCCCGGCCGAGTGCTGGCTCAACCCTGTCAAGCTCATCTGCGACATGTTCAACCGCCTGTATTTCTTTGAGGACCTGGGCCCCTTTGTCGTTCGCGCCGGCGCGCTGGTCCTTATGGCGTTGCTGTTCGTTGCCGCCGCTACGCTGATCTTTGGAAGGAGCCGCTATGAGCACCTTTAAGACCGCGCTTCGCATGGCGCTGGCGCACCCGTTCTACCTGCTCATCTATACGGTGTTCATCTCGCTCATGGGCGTATTCATCGCGGCATCGGTGAGCTGGAACTCGTCGCAGCTCACCGAGTACAAGCCCTACGATGCCAACGTGATCGTGGTCGACCGCGACAATAGCGACCTTTCGCGGGCACTCGCTAAGCACCTGGGCTCACGCTTTGACCTGGTCACAGGGGTCGGCGATGACACGTACGACCTTGCGGATGCGCTCTCCAAGAGCAACAGCGCCAAGGGCAGCGCCGACTGCGTGTTCTTTATCCCGGAGGAGTTTGAGGACGACCTGGTCGCGGCTGCCCGCGCGGGGGAGGCCCTGCCCAAGCTCAATGTGACCTACGGTTCCGGCACCATGGCGGCGGCGCTTTCGTCTGCCGAGGCCTCGCGCTGGATCTCGCTCGCGGGCGCTGCGGCGGCGCTTGAGCCCGCTGCTTCTAACGGCGACGTTGCCAAGGCCGCCGAGCATGCCGCTGCAAAGCGCGCGGAGGTCCAGATCGAGCAGGTCAAGGTCGACTCGACGGCTGCCGCCACGCTCGAGTCGTATTTCAACTTTGGCGCGTACGCGATTATCTCGTCGGTCATCGTATCGGTGGGGTTGGTGTTCTCGGGCATGAACGAGCCCGAGCGCGTGCGTCGTATGGATGCCGGCCCGGTCTCCGAGCGCCAGCGCTCGCTTGCCGTGTTCGCGGCTGCCGCAGTGCTCACCGTCTGCATCTGGTTTGTGTCGAGCATGATGGGCGTCGTGGGCTTTGCCAGCGCGGTTGCCGAGGTCGGCGTGGGCCGCGTGTGCCTTGCGCTGGCGGCAACGTTTGCCCTGGCGTGCACGCCGCTGGCCGTTGGCTTTACGCTGTCGAGCCTGGGCGCGCGCGAGGAGCTGCTCAATGGCGTGGGCAACCTGCTCGGCATGCTCATGACGTTTTTGGGCGGCGCCTGGATGCCGCTGTCGCTCATGGGCTCGGCCGTGCAGACCGTGGCGCACTTTGTGCCGACATATTGGGTGAACGACGCGATCGGCAAGGCGCTCGCGTCGGACCTGACGTCTGCCATGTTGGGCGACATCGCCTGCGACCTGGGCGTCACCGTGCTCTTTGCCGTGGCCATCGCCGCCGCAGGCCTGGCCCTCTCACGCACCAAATCCCGCGCCTAGTCACCTAGTCATCGGGTACTCATTGGGGACAGACTTAAACGACCAAGAGTGGTCATTGGGGACAGACTTAAACGACTAGTCATTGGGGACAGTCTTTGCCGAACCGCCGGCTTGCCGGCCGGGTTGCCAAGGACTGTCCTCAGCTGCCGGCAGAAAGGGAACGTCCCTAACTGGCGGGTGGCGAAAGAGTGTCCCCAACAGCTAGTCATTTAAGAACGTCCCCAATGACTAGTCTGAAATAAAATCCAGGCCTCGCCCAAAAATAGTTCGCCAAGGTTTACTATTATGTTCATAAAGTAGTACAAGGCTAACAATGGGGGATATCATGGCAACGCGGGAGGCCTACGTCCAGGTTAAGGATCTCAAAAAGCACTACGGCGATGGAGATGCACGCCTGACGGTGCTCGACGGCATCGACACGTCCATCAACCGCGGAGAGATCTGCGTCATGCTGGGGCCTTCGGGTTCGGGCAAGTCGACGTTTCTTAACCTGATCGGCGGCCTGGAGGATGCCGACGGCGGCTCCATCATGGTGGACGGCTGCGACCTCACGGTGCTCAAGCCTACCGACCTGGGCGAGTATCGCCGCCGTGAGCTGGGTTTTGTCTTCCAGTTCTACAACCTGGTGCCCGATCTCACCATCAAGGAGAACATCGAGGTCACGGCGCACCTGTCCAAAAACCCGCTCAATGTCGACGACCTGCTGCGTTCGCTGGGCCTCTACGAGCACCGCAACAAGTTCCCGCGCCAGGTCTCGGGCGGCCAGCAGCAGCGCTGTGCCATCGGCCGTGCGCTCGTCAAAAACCCGGGCCTGCTGCTGTGCGACGAGCCCACCGGCGCGCTTGACTACAAGACGTCCAAGGAAATCCTGCAGCTCATGGAGGATGTCAACCGCACCTACGGCTGCACCATCATCATTGTCACCCACAATGCCGCCATCGCGCACATGGCCAATCGCGTGCTGCGCCTGCGCGACGGGCACATCGTCGAGGATGAGCTCAACGAGTCGCCCGTTGCGGCCGCCGAGCTCGATTGGTAGGCGGCGCCATGGCACCTCTCGCAAAACGTCTCCCGCGCGAGCTGCGCCGCAATATCGGCAAGTACCTGGGCATCTTTTTGCTTATGTGCGGAAGCATCGCTCTCACCTCGGGCTTTTTGCTCGCAGCCCACTCCATCGGCTGCCTTATCGACGACATGCGCGATGCGTACACGATCGAGGACGGCCGCGTGACCACCTCCTTCGAGGCCACCAAAGACCAGCTCAAGGCTGCCGAGGACGCGGCCGGCGATGTCGGCGGCGTCACGCTCTACAAGAATTTCTCCATCGACGCCATCATCAAAAAGACCGCCGGCGACGACGGCACCAAGCGCACGCTGCGCACCTATGCGCACCGCACCAAGGTCGATATCGCGTCCTACTGTGAGGGCAAGGAGCCCAAGACGGACGATGAGGTAGCCATCGACCGTGTCTTCGCCACCAACAACGACCTCGCCGTGGGCGATAAGGTTGAGCTTGAGGGCCGCACCTACATCATCTGCGGCATCATGACCCAGCCCGACAGTCAGGCGCTGTTTCTCAACAATTCGGACTTTACGGTGAACACCATCACGTACGGCGTGGCCGAGGTCACCGATGGCGGCTTTGCCGCGCTCGAAGATGCCGGCGGCGCGCCCGCCTACACCTACTCCTTCACCTTTACCGATCGCGACCTCCCCACCGCGGACCGCATCGATGCGGAGCAGGATATGGTTGAGGCACTGACCGACGTCGATGCGCGCGTGGACGATCTGATCGACTCCGATTCCAATCAAGGCATTGGCTATGCGCGCGATGACGTGGACGGCGACTCTATGATGTGGATGACGCTGCTCGACATCATCATCGTGATCATGGCGTTCGTCTTTGTGGTCCTTACCGACGCCACCATCGAGGAGGAGAGCGCCATCATCGGCACACTGCTCGCCAGCGGCTATCGCCGTCGCGAGATCGTACTGCACTACCTCGCGCTTCCCGCCATCGTGGGCATGCTCGCGGCGCTGTTGGGCACCGCGCTCGGCGTTGCGTTCTTTACCGAGCCCATGCGCGGCCTCTATTACGGCTCGTACAGCCTGCCGCCCTTCCAGGTGTACTGGAGCTGGGAGATCTTTGTGAAGTGCGCCGTGGTTCCCGCCGCCGCGCTTATCCTCATTACGCTGGTGGGCCTGCTCCGCAAAATGGGCAAGACGCCGTTGCAGTTCCTCCGTCACGAGGCGGGCGGCAAGTCGGGCACCAAGCGCGGCCTGCGGCTGCCGGAGCGCATGGGCTTTGTCTCGCGCTTCCGCCTGCGCATCTTCCTGCGTAATCTGGGCAACTTCGCCACGCTTTTCGTGGGCATTGCGTTTGCCTCGCTGCTACTGCTCTTTGGCCTGGCGATTCTGCCCACGATGACGCACTACGCGGACAACCTCGAGACAAGCCTGGTCGCCGAGCACCAGTACACGCTCAAGGCCCCGCTGGAACTCGAGGGCACCGCCGAGGAGCGCGAGCAGTGGTCGGCACTCGAGCGTTTGCAGTCGGTTGACGGCGCACTGCTTTCTGCCGCTCAGGATGCCGATGACGAGCTTGACGACGCGGCCGATGCAGCGCAGGCAGCAGCCGATGCCGCGACCAGCGCTCCGTCTGCCGAGAGCCTGGCCGCGGCGCAGGACGCGCTCGCCAAGGTCCAGGACAAGAAGGATGCGCTTTATGCGCGCCTCGATGACCTTGCCGATGCCCTCGGCTGCGACCGCGACGAGGCTATCGACCTGATCGACAAGGCCTCTGAGATCGACACTGACAACGATGATATCCACCCGGTCAATACGACCGACAACGGCGCGGGCGCAATCGCGCAGGCCGAGAAATATGCCGTTTACCAGCTGCAATACGACCGCGGCGATGGTAATGGGCAGGAGACGATTTCCGTCTACGGCATCTCGCCCAACTCGCGCTATTGGAAAGATCTCAACGTCGGCGATGGGCGCGTTGTCTTTGGCGGTGGCTTGCTCGACAAGTTTGGCTGGAGCGAGGGGCAGAAGGTCACGCTCGGCGACAAGTGCGAGGGCAAGGACTATTCGCTGGAGTACACGGGCAAGGACGCCACCTGGGGCTCAAAGTCGGACATGAATATCTATATGAGCATCGACGACTTTAACGAGCTGTTCGGCAATGACGCCACCTACTTTAACGGCTATGTGAGCGACGAGAAGCTCGACCTCGACGCGCGCTACTTTGCCGGCGACACCACGCCCGACGACATGCGCGCCGTGGGCGACCAGTTCATCGGCATGATGAGCAAAATGATCGGCATGATGGTCGGGCTCGCGGTGTTTATCTTCCTGCTGTTTATGTACCTGCTGACCAAGGCTGTGATCGACCACAGCGCCCGTTCGATTAGTTACATGAAAGTCTTTGGCTATCGCGATAGCGAGATTTCGCATCTGTACATCCGCTCGATCACGTTGTGCGTTGCGGCGTCACTCGTGCTGAGCCTGCCGGTCATTATTGGCTCGCTCACGGCCATCTTCCGCTCGATGCTGCTCGCCTATAACGGCAATATCGAGATCTATGTGCCCGCTTGGTCCATGGCGGCGTGTGCAGGAATCGGCTTTGCGACCTACCTGGTCGTGGCGCTGCTGCACACGCGCTCCATCAAGCGCGTCAGTCTGGCCGAGGCCCTCAAAGTCCAAGAGTAGTCGTTAAGAACGTCCCCAATGACAAGGTGTCGCGCTTGACTTTAACTCTGCTTTAACTGGTACCATCCTCTTATGTCTGTAACGCCATATAGACCGAGGGGATATATCTATGACCGCAACTGCACCCGCTAAGGTGTACTTCACCAACCTGCGCACGCATGCTCGCGAGAGCCAGCTCGACAAGCTCAAGCGCCTCATCCGTCACGCCGGTATCGAGCAGATTGACTTTGAGAACAAGTTCGTCGCCATCAAGATTCACTTTGGCGAGCTGGGCAACCTGAGCTTTTTGCGCCCCAACTACGCCCGCGCCGTCGCGGATGTCGTCAAGGAGCTGGGCGGCAAGCCCTTCCTCACCGACTGCAACACGCTCTACGTCGGTAGCCGCAAAAACGCGCTCGAGCACATCGATACCGCCTATCAGAACGGCTTTACCCCGTATGCCACGGGCTGCCAGATCATCATCGCCGACGGCCTCAAGGGCACCGACGAGGCACTTGTCCCGGTCGAGGGCGGCGAGTACGTACACGAGGCCAAGATCGGTCAGGCGCTCATGGATGCCGATATCGTGATCAGCCTCACCCACTTTAAGGGTCATGAGCAGGCCGGCTTTGGCGGTGCCATGAAGAACCTGGGCATGGGAGGCGGCAGCCGTGCCGGCAAGATGGAGCAGCATGCCGCCGGCAAACCGAACGTCGCGACCGAGCACTGCATTGGCTGCCGTGCCTGCGAAAAGATCTGCGCGCACAACGCTATCTCGTTCGACGATACCCGCGAGCGCGAGCTTGCCAGCGGCGCTACTCGCACGGTGCACGTGGCCGCCATCGACCACGATCGCTGCGTGGGCTGCGGACGCTGCATTGCGGCATGCAACCAGGACTGCATCAAGCCCGGCTATGAGGCCGCGGCCGACGTGCTCAACTGTAAGATCGCCGAGTACACCAAGGCCGTCGTCGACGGCCGCCCGAGCTTCCATATCTCGCTTGCCATGGATATCAGCCCCAACTGCGATTGCCATCCCGAAAACGACACGCCCATCGTCAACGATATCGGTATGTTCGCGAGCTTCGACCCGGTCGCCATCGACCAGGCTTGCGCCGACGCCGTCATGGCATCCGAGCCGCTACCCAACACCGAGCTCACCGATAGCGCGGCCAAGATGGAGCATAACCACGAGCATCTGGAGGGCGAGCAGGCGCGTGACCCCTTCTGCATCACGCATCCCGACACCGACTGGCGCGCGTGCATCGCACACGCCGAGAAGATCGGCCTGGGCACGAGCGAGTATGAGCTCATCGAGGTCAAGTAGCGCCTAGCTATTGGACAAAATAAGCGCCTTTGTAGCGTTAGTTGAGCAAAAGCCGCCTGTGAGCACAGCGCTCACGGGCGGCTTTTCGGAAGTGCGGTGAAAAATCGAATACCGCCGACTACAAACCGATTTTTGGCAACAAAACCCAGACGTTGCTTTTTGCCTAAAAATTCTTGTCGAGGAAGTTGTCGACCGTGTTCCAGTAGAGTTCGGGGTCGATCTGCGCGCTCTTGGCGTGGGTGGCGCCATGGATAGTGAGCTTTTGCTTGACCTTGCTGGCGCACGCGTCGTAGTTTTGGTCGAGCATACTGTACGGTACAAAGGTGTCCTGGTCGCCGTGGATAAACAGCATGGGAACCGTCGCGTGTTTGAGTTGCTCCACACTGCTCGCCTTATGAAAGTCGTAGCCCGCGCGCACGTTGCACACCAAGTTTGCTACATCGAGTAAGGGAAAGCTGGGCAGGCCGAACACGTCCTTGAGCTGCAGGGAAAACTCGTCCCAAACACTTGTATAACCGCAGTCCTCGATAATGCATTTCACGTTTGCGGGCAGAGATTCCCCCGCGACGTTCATGGCAGTTGCCGCACCCATCGACTCGCCAAAGACCAGGATGCGCGCCTCGGGGTCAGCCTGAACGATTCGCTCGATCCATGCGACGACATCGAGCCGCTCGGGCCAGCCCATGCCGATATAGTCGCCGCCGGAGCGCTCGTGGGCGCGTGCGGCGGGTGCGAGTACGTTCATGCCGCGGTCGTGGAATCGCTTGACGTATCGGGCCATACCGATGGGCTCGTTGGTATATCCATGCAGGCAGACGGCGTAGTCGTGCGTGCTCTCCGACGCAGCAAAATACCAGGCGGCAAGCTCGGTCCCGTCGTTCGCGGTGAGGCTGCTGCTCTCGCGGTTCTCCTTAAACCACGCCCGTGCCTCGGTGTCCTCGGCGTCCATCTGCTCACCTTTTTTGTCGTCTTTGCCATCCTGCATCATCTTCATGGTGTAGGGCGCTTGGGGATTCAGGGCAAAGTCGAACAAGAAGTTGCCGGCAAACCCCAGCAGCGCGACAACGAGCACCAGCGCAACGACGCCGGCTATCTTGAGCTTTCGATGGGAACGTGCGTTTTGAGACATAAGAAGCTTTCCTATAAGATGTTAATACATCAACATTTAATGCAAGCGCATTATGGACGTTCGCCGTTGATGCGTCAACAGGCAAAGAATGGGTAAACGAAAGGTCACGTATGGTGCAAATTTCGCACGTACCTAGACGCTTTGATATAGTGTTGAGAACTCTTTACGTTGGAGGATGTAACCGGCATGTCCGATTCGAGCGACAGTTCTAAGCCGCGACCCAAGACCGCGGCCGTTCCACGCTACACGGTGGGTGAGGAGATCATGAACTCCGTCACCCATGGTGTCGGCTGCCTGCTGGGTATCGCGGGCCTGGTGCTCCTGATCGTATTCGCCGCCCTGCGCGGCGGAGGCCCGGCCCACATGGCCGCGGCGATTGTCTATGGTGTCAGCATTATTCTCGAATACCTTGCCTCCACGCTCTACCATGCGATTCAGCCCGCACGCGCCAAGCGCGTGTTTCGCATCATCGACCACAGCTGCATCTACCTGCTCATTGCGGGCAGCTATACGCCGTTTTGCCTCATCACGCTCGCAAACGACGGCGGCGCTGTGCTGTTCTTTGCCGTATGGGCCATCGCCATTATCGGCATCGCCCTCGAGTGCTTTATGCGCGAGCGCCAGCCGCATTGGGTAAGCGGCCTGGTCTATCTGCTGATGGGCTGGCTCGTTGTCTTTAAGCTGCCCGAGCTCGTGGCGCTGCTCAACCCCGTGGCACTTGCCCTGCTCGCCGTCGGCGGCGTGTGCTACACCGCGGGTGTGCCGTTCTATATCGCCAAAAACGTGCACTATCTTCACAGCGTGTTTCACCTGTGGGTGCTCGCCGGCAGCATCTTCCAGTTCATGGCGGTGATTCTCTTCGTAATCTAGCGACCACGCCTGCGCGCCCGCGTCCTTGTTTGGGCGCCGGTGCAATTGCCGTATCCGCCGTCAACGTTTTAATCCGACGTCCCGAATCTTGGAGGTTCGAGAAACTCCCGATGGACATAACCATCTCCCTTATCACCACCCTCGTTTTGACACTCATCAACGGCTACTTCTCTATGTCTGAGATGGCGCTCACCACGGCCAAGCGCGCCGTGCTGGAACACGAGGCAGAGGAAGGCGACAAGCGCGCCGAGCGTGCCATTAAGCTGGCTGCCGACTCCGACCAGCTGCTCGCCACCATCCAGGTCGCCATCACGCTCGTGGGCTTCGCCTCGTCCGCCGTCGCCTCGACGAGTCTGTCCGACCCGCTCGCCACGTGGCTCATGAGCTTTGGCATCGCGCCGCTCTCCGCCATCGCGCGCGGCCTGGCGCCGGTCATCATCACCGTCGCGGTCGCCTTCGTGTCCATCGTGATCGGCGAGCTCGTCCCCAAGCGCATCGGCCTGGCCAATGCCGAGGGCGTGTCCAAGCAGGTCGTGGGCCCGCTTTCCGTGTTCCAAAAGATCGCCCGTCCGCTCGTGTGGCTGACCGGTGCTTGCTCCGATGGCCTGGCCCGTATCCTGCGCATCAAGAGTGCCGACGACCGCCAGAACGTCTCGGAAGAAGAGATCAAGTACATGGTCTCGGAGCAGGACGACCTGCTCGACGAGGAAAAGCGCATGATCCACGAGATCTTCGACCTGGGCGACACCGTTGCCCGCGAGGTCATGGTGCCGCGCGTGGACACCACCATGTGCGAGGACGACGAGACGGTCGCCGACGTGCTGTCCACCATGCGCCAGACCGGCTTTAGCCGCATCCCCGTCTATCACGAGGATCCCGACAACGTCGCCGGCATCGCGCACATCAAGGACCTGATTCAGCCCGCGCTCGACGGCAAGGGCGACCAGCCCATCGCCGGCTTTTTGCGCGACGCCACCTTTGTGCCCGACACCAAGGACATCCTGCCGCTGCTGTCCGAGATGCAGACCTCGCACGACCAGATCGTGGTGGTCGTGGACGAGTACGGCGGCACGGCAGGCATCATCACTATCGAGGACATCGTCGAGGAGATCGTCGGCGAGATCGAGGATGAATTCGACCCCGACAACAAGTATCTCACGCGCCTTTCGCGCCGCGAGTGGCTCGTTGATGGGCGTTTTTCGTGCGATGACGCGATTGAGCTTGGTTGGCCGCTCGAGGAAAGCGATGATTATGAGACCATCGCCGGCTGGATTTTGGAGCTTTGCGACTCGGTGCCCGACATCGGAGAGGTGTTTGAGGTTGCGGGGTACAAGTTTAAAGTGCAGTCGATGCGTGGCCAGCGCATCTCGCTCATTCGCGTGATCGCTCCGGCCGAAACCGATAAGAAGGATTCCGAGTCTTCGGTAGACGAGCCGACGACGTCGGGTGCGAGTTCCGCGAATCCGCACGACGGCGACGAGTAGGACAAGGAAGAGTAGGGGAGAGTTATGGCAGGCCTGTTCAACATCCTTAAGGTCACCGTCAGTGAGGACAAGATCTGCGCGCATGTGCTGGTGAACCCCGGCATGCCGCTCATGACCTCGGAGGACATCGAGGCCACGGCGCGCGTGTACTACCTGGTGCCCGCGATTGCCAAGCACCTGTGCCTGGGCGATACCGGCCGCGAGTTCCAGGACTGCATGGGCCAGACCGAGCTCTGCCATCTGCTGGAGCACGTGACGGTCGAGCTCATGAACGAGACCGGTCTTGCCGGTAGCATCTCGTGCGGCCGCACGCGCGTAAGCGAGCACGACGAGCGCGTCTTTGAGGTTGAGCTTTCGTGCCCCGACGACGCGCTGGCCATCGGCGCGCTGTCTTCGGCCACCTTTATGATGGACTGGGCCTATCTGCACGCCGACCAGCCTGCCCCCGACGTGGAGGGCACGGTCGCGGGCCTGCGCAACCTGGTGCTGGGCATGCGCGCCGAGGCCGAGGGCAAGGATCCTCACGAGGCCGTCGCCGCTGCGAACGGCGAAGATGCTGCCGAGGACGAGGGCGCTGACGAGGGCGATGTGCCGGTCGACGCCGAGCCCGTTGCCGATGCGACCGCTGAGCCCGTTCCCACCGAGCCCCAGGGCGTCCCCAACTTTGACGACGAGCCCCAGGTGGCGATTGATACCGAGGGCGCGGTTGCCGAGAACCACGAGGCCTCCGCTGCTGTCTTTGGCGGTGCTGCGACGGCTCCGGCAGGACCTGCGCATGAGGGCGGCCTGCCGCTCGTGGACGGCGCCGGCGAGGACCCGGGTGCCACGGTGGCCATGCCGGCTATGCCCCAGGAGTAGGCCTACGCGTTTATCACCATCACGTACCTGCGCCTTTGCCGTACGCAGATGAGCGGAGCGGCAAGTGATGCACTGCGGGTATAATGGACAGCATTCAAACGGTGGGCACCGACGTGCCCGCAGGAGAGGAATGATCATGGGTAAGACTTTCAGCTTTGTCTCCGGCGCACTTTTTGGTGCCGCTGCCGGCGCTATTGTCGGCGTTGCTCTGGCCCCGCGTTCGGGCGCCGAGACCCGCGCCATGGCTGCCGATATCGCCAACGACGCCTGGGACAATATGCGCGACACCTACGAGCACAGCGCCGAGGAGGCCCGTGCTGCGGTGAATGACTTTGGCCCGATGGTCGACGCCAAGACCGACGACCTGCGCGCCAAGGTCGACCTTGCCCGCGAGCGCATGGACCAGCTGCGCGAGCAGCTCAACGACGCCATTTCGGGCGGCAACGTGACGCCTGCCGCCGACGTCGTGGTCGAGAACGCCGTCGAGGCTGATACCGAGGCTGCGGAGCCCTCGACCGAGGCATAATGCGCGCCGGGGATTTTGTCGGCGCCAAGATCTATCGCAAGCCTACCGAGGACAAGCGCACCAAAAAGGACGGCACGCCGCGCAGCCCTAAAAAGCTCGGAAAGATTCACTTTCCGGTCTTTACCCCGGGCGGTACGCGCGTGGTCGGCTTTATGGTCCGCCAGTCCGATATCGCGGGCATGATCGAGCGTCCCGACCGATTCGTAGCGCTCGACGCCATTGGTGTCTACGAGGGCGCCATTGCGGTCGATGACGTCAAGGACACGTACGATTCCGCCGCCGCTAAGCGCCTCGACATCAACTTGGACGATTGCATCATCTGGGTCGGTATGGACGTGCGCACGGAATCGGGCGACGTCGTGGGCTATTGCTCGGACGTTGAGTTCAAGCCACGCTCGGGCATCGTGCAGGCATTCTATGTGACCGCCGGTGCTGCTTCGAGTGTTTTGGTTGGTGACACGCAGGTGCCGCCGACGATGCTGCGCGGCTACGAGAACGGCGCGATGGTCGTCTCGGACGAGGTCAAGTCGCTCGGGTATTCGGGCGGCGCCGCCGCAAAGGCTGCCGAGGCAAGCGTCGTGGTGGGCGATAAGGTCAAGAAGGGCGCCAAGGTGCTCGATGACAAGGGATCGGTTGCCGTGGACAAGGGCAGTCGCGCACTGGGCAAGCAGCTCGGCAAGACGCGCGGCATGTTCAAGGCCTTTAAGGACGAATACCAAAAGGCGAGCGGCGGCTCGTCAAAAGCTACAAAATAGCGACGTACCAAATGATGGGAGGCAAGCCGGAGACCTGTTGCTCCGGCTTGCTGTGTTTATGGGGGAGGGCACATGCGCCAAAACGGATCCAACTTAAACGGGCGTTCGGGCGCGCGTCCGACGGCGCGCCGCGATCTGGGGCAGCTGCCCAGCGGTCAGCGCAAGCGTCACCGTAAGCCCGGCGCGATGTATCTCAACCATAGCCGCGGCTTTAGCGACCGCAGCGCTCGCATCGGCAACAGCCGTACGCCCCGTCGTTCGTCTCGCCTGCCCTATGCGCTCATCGCCGTGGGTTGCGCGTTCGTACTGTTTGTCGCTGCCGTCGTGGGCTACGTCAACCGCAGTGTGGACGTGGAGCTCAACGGCCAGAAGACCGCGGTGCGTGTGGGCTCTACGCTGCAGAATCTCATCGACGACCAGGAGTTGACTGACACCTACGACGCAGGCGACCTGCTGGCCGTCGATGACAGCGTGCTCAAGCGCCATGGAGGCGAAAAGCTGTCGGTGAAGGTCGACGGCAAGCGCGTGAAGCAGGGCAAATGGGATAGCCGCGAACTTGAGGGTGGCGAGAAGGTGACGGTCAAGGATGGCCGTAACACCTACGAGAGGCATGAGGTTCAGGCTACGGTTATCGAGCCCAAGCTCAAGGTCGAGGGCACGGGCGCTATCGAGTATGTGCAGACATGGGGTGTCCAGGGCCGATCCGAGGTGTGGGTTGGTGAGCAGTCGGGCAAGACGCAAGACCGCGGCGAGGTTGTGCCCGCCACCGATTGCGTTGTTGCGTGCGCCAGCGTGGCGCCCAAGGGCAACAAAAAGTACGTGGCGCTGACGTTTGACGAGGGTCCGAGCGGCGCCACCAAACAGATCTTGCAGGTGCTCAAGGAAAAGGGCGTCACCGCGACGTTCTTCCTTTCGGGCGATGCGGTCGAGGCCTCGCCTGCCACGGCCAAGGCGATTGTCGATGCCGGGTGCGAGATCGGATCCAACAGCTACAGCGACGATTCGCTCAAGGGTCGGGACCGTGAGGCGGTACGCGAACAGATCACGAAAGGCACCGATGCGATTAAGTCGGCGACCGGCGTGAAGACGATGCTGCTGCGTGCTCCCTACGCTGCCTTTGACGAGCAGAACTGGATTGATGCGATGGACCTGGTCTCCGCTGTGGTCTCGTGGAATATTGACTCGGGCGACTGGCTGCTCAACGGTGCCGACGAGCAGGTCTCGACGGTGCTCGATTCGGTGACGCCGGGCAATATCGTGTTGCTCACCGATAGAGACGAATGCGCCGAGCAGACACTCGAGGCGCTGCCGCAGATTATCGACGGCCTCATTGCCGACGGCTACAAGATCGTGACGCTCAGCGACCTGGTCAAGACGGACACGTCGCTGAGCAAAAAGCTCACCTCGCTGACGAAGGTCGCCATGCCCAAGGACGCCGTGTTCCCCCAACTTGCCGAGGACGACGACACCACAGAGTAGTCATTGGGTAGTCGTTTAAGAACGTCCCCAATGGCTATGTCACGGATGCGTCAGCGTTTGGTATGCCTGCAATGTGCAGCGCATAAATTCGATGCCGCAGGGCGATGCTGATGCTATAGTTACTGCGGTTAATGAGGGTCAAGAGAAAGGTTACAGGTGAAATCCAAACCTCGACCATACAGTCGATGACCCCATGCAGGTGCTTTTTGCGCATGCACGGGGTGTAAGCGTCGAGCGGCGTGCCGCCCGCGCATGCGTATACATATCCAGAAGCCCCCGGACGCCGCACGCGCGGCCGCGTCCGGAGGAATAATGATGGGGAGCACCATTGAATTATCTGAGTGAGATGCTCAAATTGCCGGTCTTGGACGTCGACGGCGAAAAGCTCGGCGTGGTCAACGATTTTGGTATTGCTACCGGCGAAGTTTTTCCGCACGTGACGTCGCTCGCGTTCCGCGGACCCGGCAAGACGCCGTTTATGATCAGCTGGCGCAAATGGGTCGACCGTATCGACGAGACGGGTGTACACCTTAAGACGTCGGCCACCGAAATTCGTTTTTCGTACCTGCAGCCGACCGAACTCCTGCTCGCCCGCGACGTGCTCAACAAGCAGATCGTCGACACGCAGGGCATGAAAGTCGTGCGCGTAAACGACATCAAGTTTTCCATGTCGGGCGAAAATCAGCTGCGCCTGCTGGGCGCCGAAGTGGGCGCCCGCGGTCTGCTACGCGCGATCAGCCCCGCACTCGAGCATATCGTCGAAGGCTTTATGAAGCACCTGGGCAAGCCGCTCAGTGAGGACATCATTGCTTGGTCCTACATGGACCTGCTCGACCGCTCGACCAAGAACATTCAACTCTCGGTGTCGCATAAGACGCTCGGCGAGCTGCACCCTGCCGACATCGCCGACATTATCGAGCAGCTCGACCCGCGCCTGCGTGCGCAGGTGTTTGCACAGCTCGATACTGCCCAGGCCGCCGAGGCCATCTCGGAGTTCGATGACGACGAGCTTATGACCGAGATGCTCGAGGGCCTGTCCGACACGGACGCATCGTCGATGCTGGCCATGATGGACCCGGACGATGCAGCCGACCTGATCGACGAGCTCGATTACGAGAAGGCCGAGAAGCTCCTGCGCCTGATGGGCGTCAAGGAGGAGAAGGCGATTCGTAACCTGCTGGGGTATGAGGACAACACCGCCGGCCGCATCATGACCTCGGAGTTTGTCTCCCTGCCCGCCACGGCAACGGTCGGTGACGCCATCGAGGCGATTCGCAAGCTCGACGAGGACTTCGAGAGCGTCTACTACGTCTATACCGAGGATCCGAGCGGCATGCTGACCGGCGTGCTTTCGCTGCGCACGCTGATCGTAGCCGACCGCGACGCCACGCTGGGTCAGCTGGCCTATCGCGACCTGGTCTACGTGTCGCCCGACGAGGACCAGGAAGACGTGACGGACGAGATGACCAAGTACGACCTGGTTGCCATCCCTGTCTGCGACGAGAACCGTCATATCCTGGGTATCGTGACCTTCGACGACGCCATGGACGTTATCGCCGAGGAGCATCAGGAGGACCTGCAGATCGCCGGTGTCGGCTCGGGCGATAGTGCGTCGGACGACTCGACGAACGTGCTCAGCTGGTTCGTGCATCGCCAGTACTGGGTCGTCGTGTGGGGCATCGCCTCGTGCATTATGGCGACGGTGCTGGGGACGGCGCTCGGCTCCGCGCATCTGGTGGTGTTCCCCATGTGTGCCATGCCGCTCGTGCTGCTGGCGGCCTCGCGCATGGTGTCGTTCGTCAAGAACTACTTCCTGGAGTATGACGGTCACGACGACGAGCCCAAGCCGTATCTGGGGTTCTTCTTCCAGAGCACGGGCATGGGCCTGATTCTGTCACTCGTGACCTACCTGTGCGCCCAGCTGGTGCGCACCGCTGCGTTCCCCGATGCGCCCATGTTTGAGGAGCAACTCTTTACCGGGTGCTTTAATATCGCTGCCATCATTTGCCTAGTTGGCAACATGAGCGCCGTGATTTACCTGATGGTGCTGTTCTGGCGTGACGAGCATGACCTCAACACGTCGGGCACCGCCATGAACGTTGTTGCCGTCATGATCTCGTGCGTGGCGTACTGCGCCGCTGCGGTGCTGCTCGCCATGTCGGTCATGGGCTAGGTGGTCGCGTGCAAAATACCAAGCAAAAGTCGGGCACCAAGCAAAAGTTGACCATCGCGGCCATCTTTGGCGCTATGGGTCCCGGTCTGTTGGCGGCGCTTTCGGGCAATGACGCCGGCGGCATTGCAACGTATTCCAGCGCGGGCGCCAGCTATGGCTACAAGATGCTCTGGATGCTTCCCGTCATGACTGTGCTGCTCATCGTGACGCAGGAGACCGCGGCGCGCTGCGGCTGCGTCACGGGCAAGGGCCTGGCATCGCTCATTCGCGAGCGCTTTGGCGTGCGCAAGAGTGTACTTGCTATGGCGGCGCTGTTGATCGCCAACACAGCCGTGACCATTTCGGAGTTTGCGGGTATTGCGAGCGGCCTTGCCCTCTTTGGCGTGCCGGCGAGCATCTCGGTGCCGTTGGTGGCGCTGCTGGTGTGGATGCTTACCATGTCGGGTAGTTTCCAGCGCATCGAGAAGATTCTGCTGCTGGTGAGCTGCGTGTTCGTGACCTATATTGTCGCCGCGTTCATGGCTGGCCCCAACTGGGGTGAGGTCGCGGTCGACCTGGTCGTGCCTAACATTCAAAATGACCCCAGCTACGTGTCGCTCGTGGTCGCAACGATCGGTACCACCATCGCGCCGTGGATGATTTTCTTGGCGCAGAACAACGTGGTCGATAAGAACGCGGGCGAGGACGATATCGTGCTGCAGCGCATCGATACTGTGAGCGGCTCGCTTGCCGCCGATATCATTGCCGGCTTTATTATCATCACGACCGGTACGGTGTTGTTCCCGGCGGGTATTCAGATTAGCGATGCCGCCGATGCTGCCCGCGCGCTGGAGCCTATTGCGGGTCAGTGGTCCACGGTACTGTTTGCCTCGGGCCTGGTCGCGGCGAGCTTCTTGGCCGCCTGCGTGCTGCCGGGCGTTACGTCGAGCGCTATCTGCGAGGCATTTGGCTGGGAGCGCGGTGCCGACCGCAGCTGGGACGAGGCCCCGGTTTACCGCGGCATCATTACGGCCATCATCGGTATCTCTGCCGTGCTGGTGCTTATGCCCGGCGTCGATCTGTTCCAGATTATGATGACCTCGCAGGTCATCAATGGCGTGCTACTGCCCGTGGTTCTGGTGTTTCAGGTGGTTATCGCCGCCGACCGTCACATCATGGGTGCCAACCGCAATGGCCGCGTGTGGAACGTGCTCACTTGGGCGACTATCGCCGTGATTACGGTGCTGACAGTCGTCATGTTTGTGCTGCAAGCGATGGGCTACAGCGCTTAACGCCCACTTTTGCTTCCGAACAGGCCGCAGCGATGGGCTGCGGCCTGTTTTTTGTCTGCTATAGGGTGTTAGTTATATAGCAATGGACAAAAAATGCC
>CABUSR010000005.1 GCA_902494245.1 uncultured Collinsella sp. | reverse complement strand
GCACCTGGGTGTATATCAAACGCCAGGTGGACGAGGACGATGCCGCGGCGCTGGAGAAGAAGAACCTGCCAGGCGTGCTCTTTGAGCAGGCCATGAAGCGCGTGTACCCCTACGGCAACCTGGCATCGCAGGTGCTTGGCGTGGTAAACGTGGACAACGACGGTCTGACGGGCCTCGAAAAACAGTACAACAAGCTTTTGACCGGAACCAACGGTTCGCTGGTGCGTGAGCGGGCGAGGGACGGTAGCTATATCGCGGGCGGCGCCTATAAAAAGGTTGCCGCGGTGGACGGCGTGGACATCGTGACGACGCTCGATGTCAATATCCAGCGCGCCGCCGAGGACGCCCTGGCCGAGGCGGTCGAAAAGACCAAGGCCAAGAACGGCTCGGCCCTGGTCACCGATCCCACGACGGGCGAGATTCTGGCGGCATGCTCGTATCCGACATATGACCAGACCGATCTGGAAAACGCCAAGACCGAGGACATGAACTTGCGCCTGATTACCGATGCCTACGAGCCCGGCTCGGTCTTTAAGACGCTCGTGGCCGGTGCCGGCTTCGACTTGGGTGCCGTGCGTTCGAGCACGTCGTTTGAGGTGCCGGCGAGCATTAAGGTTGGCGACGACACCGTTACCGACGCCGATAAGCGCGACTACACCATGACCATGGACGTGCGCGAGATGATGCGCCGTTCGTCCAATGTGGGCTTTGTCCTGGTGGGACGCAAGATCGGTGCCGATGATTTTGCCACCTATGTGGACAAGTGGGGTATCGGTCATAGCTCCGGTGTCGATTTTCCGGGTGAGAGCCTGGGCATCGTCAAGGAGCGCGACCAGTACGACGGCGCCACGCTGGGCTCGATGAGCTTTGGTCAGGCGCTGTCCGTCTCGCCGATTGAGGTCGCACGTGCCGTGGGCGGCATAGCGAACGGCGGCGTGATGATGACGCCGCACTTCTATAAGTCCAGCAAGGGCGATGAGAAGGACTGGGGCGAAGGCGAGCGTGCGATTTCGGAGGACGCTGCCGCCCAGGTGACATCGTGCATGCAGACGGTCGTGTCCGAAGGCACGGGCGTTGGCGGTGCGGTTGATGGCTATGACGTAGCGGGCAAGACCGGTACGGCCGAGCGCGCTGACGAGAACGGCGGTTACCTCAAGGAGAACTACATGTCGTCCTTTATGGGCTTTGCGCCGGCACAATCGCCCAAGGTGCTGTGCTATATCACACTCGATGGAACGCCGAGCGGCTCGGATGCCGCCGCGGTGCCATTCCAGTCCATTATGGCCAACGCGCTCGACGTGCTGGGTATCCCGCGCACGAAGTAGGGGGTTACAATCTTGAGCGTGGTCTGCCGTTTGATCTGAAGGGTGTTCACATGCCCTGCACCACGCGCGCATGGCACTGGGATACAATACGCCGATAGCAATATTAGGTTTACAGGGGAGCTGCAATGATAGAGATCGCCGTCAACAACCTCGCGGCCTCAACGGGGGCCCGAACCGTGACGGAAGAAGTCGATCGGGTATGCCGCGGGTGCGTTATCGACTCGCGTCAGGTCGAGGAGGGGACGATCTTTGTCGCCTTCCCCGGCGAAAAGGTCGACGGCAATGATTTTGCCTCCCGTGCCATCGAGTCGGGTGCCGGTGCCGTCGTGATGACGCGCGAACCCGATGCCGAGCTGGTTTCGCTGGCGCAGGACAAGGGATGCGCCATCTTGCTGACCGACGACCCCGAGGAGTTCTTGCTGCGCCTGGCGCATGTATATCGCTTGGAGCTTGGCTGCCTGGTCGTCGGCATTACCGGTTCGATTGGCAAGACGACGACCAAGGACGTGCTCGCCGCCGTGCTCGCCAAGCGTTATCGCGTCTGGGCCACGAAGGGCAATTTCAACAACCTGATCGGCATGCCGCTCACGGTGCTTTCCGCTCCGGCCGATACCGAGGTTCTGGTGCTCGAGATGGGCATGAACCATTTTCATGAGATTGAGCGCCTGTCCCAGTCTGCCAACCCCAATCTTGCCATCGTGAGCAAGATTGGAACCTCCCATATCGGTATTCTGGGCAGCCGCGAGAACATCGCCCGCGCCAAGTCCGAGATTGTCCAGGGCATGTGCGCCGCCGGCGACTTCTCGCCGTTGCTGGTGTTGGGCGGCGAGGACGACTTTACGCCGTTCATTCGCGATACGTTCGCCCAGCCTGCGGGTATTGACGTGATGCTGGCCGGTGTCTCGGACGACGACGAGGTCCGCGCACGCGACATTCGCGTCGACGACGAGGGCCATCCGGTCTTTACGCTCGACTTTGGTCAGGGCGACACGGTCGATACCATGCTGGCCATTCCCGGCGTGCAGTCCGTGCCCAATGCCGTCAAGGCCGCCGCTGTCGGCTATCGTCTGGGCGTGACGCCCGAGCAGATCGATGCTGCCTTTAGGGGCCTTACGATCACCGGTCACCGTCAGGAGATCAAGCGCGCCAAGAGCGGAGCGCGCATCATCGACGACTCCTATAACGCCAGTGCCGAGTCTATGGCTGCCGGCCTCGATTTGCTGTGCTCGCTCATCTGTGACGGTTCGCGCATGGCGATCTTGGGCGAGATGGGCGAGATGGGCGACGAGGCTCCCCGCATGCATGAGCTCGTGGGCGCCTATGCCGCCGCCAAGAAGCTCGACATGCTCGCGTGCGTGGGCGGCGAGCTGGCTCAGCTCATGGCCGATGCCGCACGTATGATGGGTATGGATGAGGACCGCATCCAGGTGTTCTCCGATTATCAGCAGGTGCTCGACCGCATGGGCGGCGCGCTTGAAAATCATGATGTTGTACTGGTCAAGGGTTCCCGTTTTGTTGAGCTCGACCGCTTTGTGGAAGGTGTGTGCTAGCCCATGTTCGGCAATCCCTCGTATCCTACGTATCAGGCCTTTTTGGGACTTGGCATCGCTGCCGCCATTGCGTTGCTGCTTATGCCGTGGTGGATCAAGCTGCTGAAGGTCGAGGGTATCGGCCAACAGGTCCGAGCAGACGGCCCCAAGCGTCATTTGATTAAACAAGGTACGCCGACCATGGGCGGCGTTATCATCCTTGTCGCGATCTCGCTGACCTGCCTGCTGATGGGCAAGCTCACCACCGAGCTCGTGCTCGTGCTGCTTGCCACGCTGGCCACCGGCGTTCTGGGTCTCATCGACGACCTGACCTCCGTCACGCATGGTCGCTCACTCGGCCTGACGCCTCACGCCAAGATGATCGGTCTGACCATCATCTGCGTCACTTTTACCGTGCTCGCCGTCAATTGGTGCGGCGTCGCCCCCGAGATTCGTTTTCCCGGCGGCCTGACGATTGACCTCGGTGTTCTTTCGACCACCATCTGCGGCCTTTCGTTCCCGTGGCTCTACATTGTATTTTGCTGGCTGATGATCGCCGGTCTTTCCAATGCCGTGAACCTGACCGATGGTCTGGACGGCCTTGCCGGTGGCACTTCCATGATTGCCATGCTCGCCATGGCCGCCATGGCGTTTTTGCACGGTGACGTGAACCTGTCCATCTTCTGCACGGCGTGCGCCGGTGCCTGCCTTGGCTTTTTGTGGTTCAATTGCTACCCGGCGAGCATCTTTATGGGCGATACCGGCTCGCTTGCCCTGGGTGCCGCTTTTGCCTGCACCTCCATCATGACCAACACCGAAGTCGTTTCCCTCATCATCGGCGGTCTGTTTATCGTCGAGACTCTGTCGGTCATGATCCAGGTTGTCTATTTCCACTTTACGCACAAGCGCGTCTTCCTTATGGCGCCCATTCATCATCATTTCGAAAAGAAGGGTTGGGCCGAGACCAAGGTCGTTATCCGTTTTTGGATTATCGCCGCGGCCTTTGGCGCCGTTGGCCTCGCCCTGTTCTTCCAGTTGGGATAGTGGTCTTTCATGCCTCTTGCTAATGTCTTTAGCCTGCTTGTTTTGGGGCAGGGTAAATCCGGTCTCCATGTCGCCCGTTGGGCGTTGGCTCACCCCGAGCGCGTGAGCGCCACGACCGTGTATGGCGGCGGTAGCTCCGAGCCCAATGAAGCCACGCGTGCGCTCGAGGCGCAGGGCGCGTCGTTTGTCTACGGCACCGAGCAGGTCGAGGGTGCCTATGACGTGTGCGTGACATGCCCGGGTATCTCGGAGTTTTCGGCCTTCTTTAAGGCTGGGCGTGAGCATGCCGCTCAGATTATGGGCGAGCCCGAGTTTGCCTATCGCCTGTCTCCCCAAAATTGGATCGCCATCACGGGCACCAATGGCAAGACAACTACCACGTCGCTGACCGATTATCTGCTCAAGGCCGCCGGTGAAGCCAGCGTGGCCGTCGGTAATATCGGCGAGCCGCCGGTGAACGAGATCGACGGCCGCGCACACAATGAGTGGTTTGTGGCCGAGCTGTCGAGTTATCAGATTGCTACGACCGCCGAGCTTCATCCTCGCGTTGCGGTACTGCTCAACATCACGCCCGACCATCTGGGCTGGCACAAGAGCCACAAGAACTATGCGCTCGCCAAGATCAAGTTGTTCGAGAATATGGTCGACGACGACCTCGTGGTTATCGACGTCGAGGATGCCGGCATCCATGAGTTCGATGAGTACATCTACACACCGGGTCGCCGCATCTGCAAGGTCGCCTTTGACGAGCCCGAAGGTGCAGACGCCGCCTTTGTGCGCGACGGCAAGATGGTCGTGCGCCTGAAGGGCGTCGAGACTCAGCTTGTCGCCACGTCTGAGCTCAAGATCTCGGGCCATCACAATGTCATCAATGCCTTATGCGCCGCCACGGCTGCTCTGGCCGTCGGTGCCGATCCCGAGGGCATTTGCCGCGGTTTGGCATCGTTCCAGCCGCTGGAGCACCGCGTTGAACCCTGCGGCGAGATCGATGGCGTGCGCTACGTCAACGATTCCAAGGCAACGAACACCGATGCGGTCGAAAAGGCCCTGACGGCGTTTCCCGACGACGATGTGATCTTGCTGCTCGGCGGTCACGATAAGGGTACGCCGCTTGCGGACTTTGCCCGCGTCGTTATGGACAACGTGCGCTCGGTCGTTTGCTTTGGCGATGCGCGAGAGCGCTTTACCGCCGCTATGGACGAGGCCGATGTCGATGGTGACGTGGATATCGCCCAGGCCGATGATCTGCGCGATGCCGTTGACGTTGCCCGCTCGCTCTCGAGCCGCGGCGACGTGATCCTGCTTTCGCCCGCTTGCTCTTCGTTCGACGAGTTCTCGGGCTACGAGGAGCGCGGTCGCGTGTTTAAGGACTACGTTGCCCAGCTTGCCGCAGCAGCGAAATCGCAAACGGAATAGGGGTTGCCGGTGAGAGAGGAGAGCCCCCGAAGTGATATGAGGAGGCCCGACTCGGACCGTGCTTCCTCGCTGCGTAGCACGCCGCGTTCCGGACGCGGCGGGCAGACGTTCAGTGAGCGCTATATTGCCGGCGTCCCCGCCCGCATCATGCGCCCCCGTTTGATATTTATGGCGTGCCTGTTTAGCTTGGTTTGCTTTGGCTTGCTGATGGTGTACTCGGCATCTTCGGTCGAGGCACTGCACGAGAATGGTTCGGCGACGTTTTTCCTGTTTCGACAAGCCGCGTTTGCCGGAGTTGGCGTGCTGGCTATGGTTGCCATCGTGCGCATCTTGCCGGACAGTTGGTTTGGGGAAGACGTGCTCAGGATCTTCCTCATGGGAATGATAGGGCTACTGGTTCTGGTGTTCTTTATGGGTAGCGGCAGTCGTGGCGCCACGCGCTGGCTCAACATCGCCGGTATTCAGTTCCAGCCGTCTGAGTTTTTAAAGCCGTTCGCCATCGCGTATTCGGCCATCATGCTCGACCGCATCTTTTCGCCCGGCGGCAACATCAACGAGTTTCTTCGCAACATGGGCATCTACCTGGGCATTTCGCTCTTTCTGATCTTTGTTCAGCCCGATTTTGGCACCGTTCTGATCATCTTGCTGACCCTCATGTGCATGGCGTTGTTTGCGGGATTGGACCCCAAATATATCGTTTGGACGGTCGTTGCCGGCATCGCCGTCATTGCGATCGCCCTTATCGCCGAGCCGTATCGTATGACGCGTGTCGAGGTTGCTTGGAATCCTTGGGCAGACGAATATGGCGACGGCTATCAGGCCACGCTTGCCATCATGGCGTTTGCCTCGGGCGGCCTGTTCGGTCGCGGTATCGGCAGCTCCACCATGAAGTACTCGTATTTGCCCGAGGCGCATAACGACTACATCTTGGCTATCATCGGCGAGGAAGTTGGCTTTATCGGAACCGTGCTGTTCTTCTTGGTGTTTGCGATGCTGATCTACTCGGCGTTTCGCATTGCCGAGCAGGCGACCGACCGTCGCGGAGCACTTATGGCATCGGGTTCCGCGGTCATCCTTGCGGTGCAGTTTTTGATCAACGCGCTGGGCATTCTCAATGTGTTTCCCATGACGGGCAAGCCGCTGCCGTTTATTAGCTACGGTGGCTCGTCGATTATTGTGTCGCTTATGCTCGCCGGTCTGATCCTGCGCGTTTCGTATGAGAGCGCCCGTCGCGATGAGTACGACCGTCGCCGCGAGAGCTTTGCCGTTATGGATGAGAGTACCGCCGGCGTGCCCCACGTGCGCGGCGAGCGATCTTCGCGTAACGGTTTTACCGTCCTGGATGGCTCTGCGACCGAGCCGGCAGCCCGTCCGCGTCAGCGAACGGCGCCGCAAGGTCGTCCTCAGCGCCCCAGTCCTCGCAATGCGGGCGGCGGATATAATCGAATCGATTTGAATTCGGACCCGTCGGCGCGTTTGCGCACCGATGACCAGGGGCCGCGTGTACGAAGGGATTACCATGACCGATAAGATGACCGTTGCTATTGCAGCTGGCGGCACGGCAGGACATATCAACCCCGCGCTCGCCTTGGCCGAGGAGCTGCGTGACCGCGGTCATCGCGTTGTGTTCGTGGGCCAATCGCGCAAGCTCGAGGGTCGTCTGGTTCCCGAGGCCGGATTCGATTTTGTGCCCATCACGGTCACGGGCTTCGATCGCTCCCGTCCCTGGACGGCGCTGACCTCGCTGTGGCGCGTCAACAAGGCGAAGCGCGCGCTTGCCCGTCACTTCTCGAAGGTTGGTAAGCCCGATGCCGCTATCGGCTTTGGTGCTTATGTTGAGGTCCCGCTGCTGGGTTGGTGCAAGGGCGCCGGCGTTCCGTATCTGCTGCACGAGCAGAACTCTGTTCCGGGTCTGGCCAATAAGATGATGAATTCACATGCCGCCCGCGTGTGCATTTCGGTACCTGCGGCCCGCGCGGTCTTTGAGCGCGAGGGCGACCCCGACCATGTGCTCATGACGGGCAATCCCGTACGTCGTTCGGTGATCGAGGGCGATCGCGCTCGCGGTCGCAAGACGCTCGGGGTGCCCGAGGACGCGACGCTTCTGCTCGTCTTCGGTGGTTCACTCGGTGCTCAGCATCTCAACGAGCGCGTTGCTTCGCTCAAGAGTGAGCTGCTGACCCGCGAGAATCTTTATATTTTGCATTCGACGGGTGCCGACGGCTTTGAGGAGACCGAGCGCGCTTTGGCGCTGACGCCCGAGGAGGCGAAGCGCTATCGTGTCCAGCCCTACATCGACAACATGGGCGATATGCTGGCTGCGGCCGATCTGGTGCTCTCGCGTTCCGGTGCCTCGAGCGTGGCCGAGATCGCCGCTCTTGCCGTGCCCTCGGTACTCGTGCCGTATCCGCACGCGACGGCCGACCACCAGACCACGAATGCGCGTTACCTGGTCGATGCCGGTGCCGCCATGCTTTGCGCCGATGCCGATATCGATGCCCCTGCCTTTGCCGACGAGCTGCTGCACCTGATCGATGACGCTGCGGCGCGTGATGCCATGCGTCAGGCGGCGCGTGGCTTAGCCCAGGACCGTGCCGCCGCACTTTTGGCCGACGCGGTAGAGGGATTGCGTTAGTTAGACGGGATATCGCCGGTCGCCCTCGCGCGGATGCGGTAGGTGCGGTACAGTTAACGGGTTACAGGCAGTGTTTACGCAAGGAGTACACGAGCACATGGCTGATTCCCAGACTGCAACCTCCGCGCCCGAGTTCAAGAGCGCCCACTTTATCGGTATCGGCGGCGCCGGCATGAGCGGCATCGCCCTCGTCCTGCACGAGCGCGGTTATACCGTTACCGGCTCCGACCTTAAGACGTCGCGTTATATTCGCCAGCTTACCCGCGCCGGCGTGAAGGTCCACGTGGGCCACGAGGCTGCGACGATCGACGAGGTCAAGCCCGACGTGGTTGTGGTCTCCACCGCTATTCCCGAGTCCAACCCCGAGCTCGTGCGTGCCCGCGAGCTTGGTATTCCCGTGTGGCCCCGTGCCAAGATGCTCTCGGCTTTGGGCCATGGCTACACCACCGTCGCCGTCGCCGGCACGCACGGCAAGACCACGACCTCTTCGATGTGCGCCACGATGCTCGACCGCATGGGTCTGGACCCCAGCTTTTTGATCGGTGGCATTGTCGAGGGCTACGACACCAACGGCAAGAACGGCTCGGGTGACTACTTTGTCGCCGAGGCCGACGAGTCCGACAGCTCGTTCCTGTTCCTGAACCCCAACGTGGTCATCGTGACCAACGTCGAGGCCGACCATCTCGATCATTACTCGGGCATCGAGGAGATCGAGGCCACCTTTGCCAAGTTTATGGGGCTGGTGGGCGAGGACGGCACCGTCATCGTTTGCGGCGAGGATCCGCATCTGGTCGAGCTCGCCAAGTCGACGGGCCGTCATGTGCTTTCCTATGGCTTTGCCGAGAACAACGACATCGTCTGCGTACATCCGGATGTCAAGGGCATCCAGAGCGACTTTATCGTTCGCTTTGAGGACGGCACCGAGCACGCTGTCGAGATTAAGAGCAACCCCGGTCGCCACAACATGCTCAACGCCACGGCCGTCTTGACCGTCGCCCATGTCTTAGGCCTCGATATCGATGCCGCCGCTAAGGCACTTTCGAGTTTTGAGGGCGTCCGCCGTCGCTTTACCCACGTGGGCGATATCGACGGCATCACGGTGGTTGACGATTACGGCCATCATCCCACCGAGATCAAGGCGACGCTCGCTGCTGCCTCTTCGCTGGGCTACAAACATGTCGACGTCGTGTTCCAACCGCACCGCTATTCGCGCCTGCAGGCTCTGTGCGATGACTTTGCCGATGCCTTTGCCAACGCCGACAAGCTGCTGCTGATCGATGTATTCTCCGCCGGCGAGATGCCGATTCCGGGCGTTACCTCCAAGATGCTCGCAGATACCGTTCGCGCTAAGCACCCCGGCAAGGAGGTCGTGTACTGCTCCAGTCGTCTTGAGCTCAACCAGGAGCTTGAGAAGCTCGTGGGCGAGGGCGACCTGCTGCTCACCATGGGTGCCGGTGACGTTACGACCGTCGGCCCCGAGTTCATCGAGTATCTGACTGCCAAGAAAGACGCTTAAACCCCATGGGTCTGTTTAACGCCGTCATGGCGCTTTCGGGCATGATCGACACGGACGTGGTCGAGGACGAACGTCTTGCACGCCATACAAGCTATCGTATCGGCGGCAAGGCCGACCTCTTTGTGACGTGCCATAGCTACCATGCCCTGCGTCGCGCCGTGGCGGTGCTTGACCGCGAGCAGGTGCCGTGGGTGATTATCGGCAAGGGGTCCAACCTGTTGGTTGCCGATGCCGGTTATCGCGGCGCCGTTATTTCGCTGGGACGTGAGTTTCAGCGCACGGTTGTTGCCGAGGACGGCTGCACGCTGACCGTTGGTGCGGGCGTGATGTTCGCGCGTTTGGTCAACGACGCCTTGTCGCGCGGGCTTTCGGGCCTTGAGTTCGCGGTCGGTATTCCCGGTTCGGTCGGTGGCGCCGTGTCCATGAACGCAGGTACGCGGACCGAGTGGATCGGCTCCCTTATCGAGGACGTGGTCACGTTTGATCCGGCGTCCGGTATTAAGCACTATGCAGGGTCCGAGATCGCTTGGGGGTATCGCGAGTGCAGCTTGCCGCGTAACGAGATCATTCTCGAGTGCGTGCTTAAACTCAAGCCCGCGCCCAAGGCAGACATTCGCGAGCGTATGGAGCGGTACCTGACGCGCCGCAAGCGCACGCAGCCCATGGGCCGTGCATCCTGCGGATCGGTCTTTCGCAACCCGCCCGACGCAAGCGTGGGCAAGTTGATTGAGGATTGTGGATTAAAGGGTTTTTCGGTTGGCGGTGCGGAAGTTTCGCCCGTACACGCTAATTTTATCGTTAATAACGGAACCGCCTCGGCCGATGACGTGGCCGCGGTTATCAGGCATGTGCACGGAAAGGTGAGGGAGGCGTATGGCATCGAGCTCAGACCGGAAGTTAAATTCCTCGGCTTCTAGAGCATCGAAACCAACCTTCCGCCGCGCCGGAGGGCGTTCCGGCGCACCTGCCCAGCCTCAACATAAGCCCGCCATGCCCTCCAAGTCTGTTGGGTCCGTTCGTCCAGCCAAGCGCCCGGTCGTTGGCTCGCAGCTGGGAGGACGCCCCGCTTCTAAAAAGACGAGCCATCCGGCTCCGCGTCCTTCGGTGACGCCCAAACCGGCGATGGGCACCAAGACCTCCCGACCCATGGCGACGCCCAAGCCTTCGCTGGGAACTCGTGCGGCGCATGCCGGCCGTACGTTGGCTGGCGCTAAGCCGCGTTCACTGACATCGGTGCCCGCCGCCAAGGCGTCTTCGGCAAAAAAGGGCATCAATCCTCTGTCATCACTGGGTGCCATGGCAAACAAGACGACCGACGCCGCTTCTGCCATTAAGGGTAAGGGAAAGATCGCGGGCGGCATCCTGGCAGCCGTGGCCGTACTTGCCATTGTTGCCATCGTCGTCATCAACTCTGGCCTGTTCGCTGCCACCGATATTCAGATTCATGGCAGCGAGCATGTGACCAAGCATGACGCCATGCAGCTCATCAATCTTCCCGAGAACACGTCGCTCTTTAACGTGGATCCCAATCAGATCACCGAGGGCCTCAAGCAAAACCCTTGGGTCTCGGGCGTGGATGTCCAGCGTCAGTTTCCCCATACGCTTATCATCACGCCGACGGAGCGTAAAGTTATCGCCATTGCGTATATCAGCTCCGACGACCTTGCCTGGGCTATCGGAGACGATGACACCTGGATCGCTCCGCTGTCGACGTCTGTCGAGGTGGACGACCAGGGGAACGTCATTACATCGGGGGAGGGTGCCAACACCCTGACCGGTATCGATGCGGCCCTGGCGCTTGCCAAGCACTACGGCGCCGTGCTGTTGACTGACGTCTCGGCCGATGTCGCACCGGTTTCGGGTCGGGCGGTGAGCTCCAAGGCCGTCAAGGCCGGCCTGGATTACGCACGCGGTTTTTCGAGCGAGTTCTTGGACCAGGTGAAGGATATTTCCACGCCTTCCGTTGAGGCTATCTCGGCAAATCTCGACAACGGCGTCGAGGTGTCGCTGGGCGATTCGGATGATATTGCCAAGAAAGAACGCATCGTGACCAAGCTACTTTCGCAGGTAGAGGGCGTAACCTATATCAATGTGCGTTCTCCGGGCAACTACACGTTTAGGAACGCACCGACCGCCTAGCATCCTAAATGGCTTTGTTGAGGGGCCATACCACGCCGTTTATCTGGTTTGTTTGGTTTTCACGGTCAATTATTTGACTGATACGTTCATAATGTGCAAACATAATACGGTTTACCTTTGCATTTACTTTCAACCTGAAGGTTAATGTGCGCAGGGGTCAACCCATGCTATGGCTATAACCTTTGTTCGGAGGACCGACATGCACGAGACAGAGATCAACAACTACCTTGCCGTCATTAAGGTGGTCGGCGTCGGCGGCGGCGGTACCAACGCGGTCAATCGAATGATCGAAGAGGGCATCCGCGGCGTCGAGTTTGTTGCTATCAACACCGATGCTCAGGCGCTCGCGATCTCTGATGCCGATATCAAGGTGCACATCGGCACCGACCTTACCCGCGGCTTGGGCGCCGGCGCCAACCCCGAGGTTGGCCGCAAGGCTGCCGATGAGTCCCGCGACGATATCGCCGAGGCGCTCGCCGGCGCCGACATGGTGTTCATCACCTGCGGCGAGGGCGGTGGTACCGGCACCGGTGCCGCTCCCATCGTTGCCGATATCGCGATGAACGAGGTCGGCGCGCTGACCGTCGCCGTCGTGACCAAGCCCTTCACCTTCGAGGGTCGTAAGCGCAAGAAGAGCGCCGAGGAGGGCATCAAGACCCTCTCTGATTGCGTCGACACCATGATCGTTATCCCTAACGACAAGCTGCTCGACATCGCCGAGAAGAAGACCACCATGCTCGAGGCCTTCGCAATTGCCGATGGCGTCCTTTCCCAGGGCACCCAGGGCATCACCGACCTCATCACTGTCCCGGGTATCATCAACCTGGACTTCGCCGATGTTAAGACCATCATGAAGCAGGCCGGTACCGCCATGATGGGTATCGGTACCGCTTCTGGGGATACCCGTGCCGTCGACGCTGCCCAGCAGGCCATCTCCAGTCCGCTGCTCGAGAGCTCCATCGATGGCGCCACGCGTGTCCTGCTTTCCATCGCCGGCTCCAAGGACCTGGGCATCCAGGAGATCAGCGACGCCGCCGACGTTGTCGCCAATGCCGTCGACCCCGAGGCCAACATCATCTTCGGTACCGTTGTTGACGAGTCCCTGGGCGACCAGGTGCGCATCACCGTTATCGCTACGGGCTTCTCCGACTCCAACGTCAACCGTCAGGACGAGCTCTTCGCTGCTCAGCAGTCCCAGAGCAAGGCCGCTGCTTCTGCCGAGCCGCAGCGCACCGCTCCGGCTGCCAGCTCCGCTCAGGCTGCCCCGACTCGCAACGTCGGCGGTACCGAGCTGCCCAACTTTGGCAACGATCAGTTTGAGCTTCCCGACTTCCTCAAGCGCGGCAGCTTCTAGTTCGTTTTTATCAACGACCTGCATGGGGTGCGTCCGATTGGGTGCACCCCTTTTTTGTTGTGGTTCGTCTTTGTAAACGAAAGCCTCCAATCTCCTTACGTTCCCTTTACGTTTGGTCCGTACTGTTGCGGGTATCCTTTTGATGAAGTATGGCAGCCGTATGACACGGACTGCTGCGGCGTCGCCGCGATACTTGTGTTATTAGGAGGCTTTAGTATGGCAGCACGTGCGGACAACGTTTCGCGTGTCGACCATGATGGAGTTACGTTGGTGGAGGGCGCGACGACCGATGTTCGCTTTGCCTTTACCGAGCGCACCGGTGGCGTTTCCGAAGATGCGTACTCCTCGCTCAACCTGGGCTCGCATGTAGGCGATGACCCCTTTGCTGTTCAAGAAAATCGTCGACGCGTACTCGAGGCCATGGGGGCCGCCGAGCGTGAGCATAATCTGCTTGTTCCCAATCAGGTGCACGGCGACCATGTCGTGACGGTGACCTCGAACGGCGCCGACGATCTCGAGAACATTCGCGAGCAGATTGCTGAGGGCTGTGATGCCATCGTCTGCACGGCCCATGAGGTGCCCGTGCTGCTCTGCTTTGCCGACTGCGTTCCCGTGGTGCTGGTTGCCCCCGGCGGATTTGCCGTGGTGCATTCCGGATGGAAGGGCACGATCGCGCGCATTTCCGCCAAGGCGTGTCAGGCGCTTTGTGAGGTAGCCGGTTGCAATGCGAGCGATGTTTCTGCCTATATCGGCCCCCATATCCTGGGTGACGAGTACGAGGTTTCCCAGGAGCTCATGGATCGCTTTGCCGCCGAGTTCGCGTGCATCGATGCTACCGCTTCCCGTATGCTTGATCTTTCCGCCGCCATTCGCGAGGCGCTGGTGGATGCCGGTGTTGATGCGGATAGGATTGTGGATACCCAACTTTCGACCGTTCGTCAGAACGACCGCTTTTATTCCTACCGCAACGAGGGTGGCACCTGCGGGCGCCATGCAGCAATCGGCGTGATGCTATGAGAAAGATCGCATCGGTCCTGAGTGCAGCAGTGCTTGCGCTCACGCTGTGCGCCTGCTCTTCGGGATCTTCTACGTCTTCTATTACCGTGGCCGGCTCGACCACCTGCCTTCCCATTGCCGAGATCGCGGCCGAGGGCTTTAAGGAAGAGATCGGCATCGACGTGCTCGTCTCTGGCCTTGGTTCCTCTGCGGGCATCGAAGCCGTTAGCGCCGGCACCGCCGACATCGCTAGCTCGTCTCGTGGCCTCAATGCCGACGAGCAGGATTTGGGCCTGACCCCGATCGTAATTGCGCACGACGGCATTGCAGTCATCGTGAACGACGACAACCCGGTCGACAATCTTTCGACCGAGCAGCTCTGCGATATTTACGCCGGCAAGATCACCAACTGGAAAGAAGTCGGCGGAGAGGACCTGAAGATTCAGGTCATCAACCGCGACGAGGCGTCCGGTACGCGCGAGGCCTTCCGTACCATCGTGATGGACGGCACGCCGTTCGATCGCCGCTCGGCTGTTCTTTCGGGCACGGGCCAGGTACGCGATGTCGTGTCCCGCTCGCGTGGCGCCATTGGCTACATCTCGCTGGGTTTTGTCGAGAGCCTCAATGCCAAGACTTCGGTTAAGGCCGTTTCGGTCAACCATGTCGAGGCATCCGAGAAGACGGTCGCAAGTGGCGGCTATCCCATCTCGCGTGACCTTTACTTCTTTGTGAAGGGCACGCCTTCGCAGCAGGCGCAGGACTACATTGACTATGTGACATCCGAGAAGATGGACAAGCAGATTCGCGAGGCGGGCTTTATTCCCGTCACCAACGACGGAAAGGGGAGTGAGTAGCGTGGAAGCACAGGAAACCCCCCAGATTGAGCATGAGGCGCAGGCGCCCAAAAAGCGTGAGCTGGCGTTGGTGTCACGCAGCACCTATCTTAAGGAGAAGGCGCTGCAGTGGATCTTCTTTGCCTGCGCGTTCTTGGCGGTCGTCACCGTCATCCTGATTTTTGTCTTTACCACGTACTCGGCGCTGCCGGTCTTTACCGACATTGGCCTAGCGGACTTCTTTAGCTTTACGTGGGCGCCCTCTGAGGGTCACTACGGCATTATGTCGCTGCTAGCGGGCTCTGGCCTGGTGACGGTCGGTGCGCTCGCCATGGGCGTGCCCCTGGGTGTGGGTACGGCTGTGTATCTGGTCGAGATTGCCAGCAAGCGCGTGCGCAAGCTCATCAGCCCCGCCGTCGACCTGCTGGCGGGCATCCCCTCCATCATCTACGGCTTCTTTGGCATGGTCATCATCCGTCCGTTTATCGCGCAGCTGACCGGCGGTCTTGGCTTTGGCGCGCTGACGGCGTGGTTCGTGCTCGCCATCATGATCGTTCCCACCATTACCACGCTCACCATCGATGCCCTCAATTCCATTCCCATGGGCATTCGCGAGGCATCCTATGCCATGGGTGCCACCAAGTGGCAGACCATCTACAAGGTCGTGCTTCCTGCAGCCAAGCTGGGCATCGTCGATGCAATTGTCTTGGGTATGGGGCGTGCCATCGGCGAGACCATGGCCGTGCTGATGGTCGTGGGCAACGCCCCGGTCATTCCGGATAGCATCTCGAGCCCCATCTCGACGCTCACGAGTCAGATCGCGCTCGACATGAGTTATTCCTCGGGTCTGCACCGCTCGGCTCTGTTTGGCATGGGCGTGGTCCTGTTTATCATCTCCGCTGCACTGGTGGGTATCGTCCGCCTGATTTCCAAGAAGAGGGGGTAGGCTATGTCCGATTCCGTTGACACGACGGTCGATACGACCTCGTCACGCGAGCGCATCAAGCGTGCCCTTTCCCATGGCAAGAAGGGCCGCATCAACAAGGACCTCTCCAACAAGATCATGCTCGGCGTGTTTCGCGCCGCGGCCTATATCACCACGCTGGTGCTGATCGCCATCATCGCCTACGTGGTCATCAACGGCCTGCCGCATATCTCGCTCGACTTTATCTTTGGCTGGCCGCAGGGCGTCAACGCCGAAGGCGGCATTTGGCCCACGATCGTCTCGACCATCTACGTGACGGCGCTCGCCATGCTCATCTGCACGCCGGTTGCCGTCCTGGCTGCAGTCTATCTGGCCGAGTACGCCAAGCAGGGCAAGGTCGTCGACATTATTCGCTATGCTGCCGATGCCTTGGCCTCGGTACCCTCCATCGTTATGGGCCTCTTTGGCTACGCCTTGTTTGTCGAGGCTATGGGTCTGGGCCTTTCGATGGTCTCGGCCGCCCTGGCACTGGCACTTCTGATGCTGCCCATCGTCATGCGTACCACCGAGGAGGCAATCCGTGCCGTTCCGCGCTATATCCGTTGGGGTGCATACGGCCTGGGCGCCACCAAGTGGCAGGTCGTCTCCAAGATCGTGCTTCCTTCGGCTTTTGGCCGCATCGCTACCGGCATCGTGCTTGCCATCGGCCGCGCCATCGGCGAGACCGCCGTGGTGCTCTACACCATGGGTCAGGCCATCAACCTGCCTATTTCGCCGCTCGATTCCGGTCGTCCCATGACCGTTCACCTTTATCTGCTTGCCAATGACGGCATCAACATGAACGCAGCCTATGGCACCGCGCTCTTGTTGATGGTTATCATTTTGGTCTTCAACCTGTTTGCGCGCTTCCTGTCGCGCAAGCGCCGCTAGTTAAGGAGTCCCATGTCCGTCTATCAGTCCGCTCCCACGCTGGAGCAAGCGGCCATCACGGCCAAGGATTTCAACTTTTGGTACGGTGATTTTCATGCGTTGACGGGGCTCGACCTCAACATCGCCAAAAACGCCATCACTTCGTTTATCGGTCCTTCGGGCTGCGGCAAATCGACGTTTCTGCGCTGCATCAACCGTATGAACGACCTTATCGAGGGCACCCGCGTCGAGGGCACCATGACGCTCGACGGCAACGATATCTATGCCGAGGGCGTCGACCCGGTTGACCTTCGCCGCCGCGTGGGCATGATTTTTCAGCAGCCCAACCCGTTCCCCAAATCCATCTACGAGAATGTTGCTTTTGGCCCTCGTCTGCAGGGCGTGACTAGCAAAAGCGACCTCGATGACATCGTGGAAGAATCGCTCAAGCGCGCCAACCTCTGGAAAGAGGTATCCAATCAGCTCAACAAGGATGGTTTGGCGCTCTCGGGCGGTCAGCAGCAGCGTCTGTGCATCGCGCGTGTGCTTGCGGTGCAGCCCGATGTCCTGCTGATGGACGAGCCCTGCTCCGCCATCGACCCCACGTCCGTCTCTAAGGTCGAGGATCTGATGGCCGAGCTGGCGCCCGAGATGACGATCATCATCGTCACGCATTCTATGCAGCAAGCCGCTCGCATTAGCGACTACACTGCATTTTTCTTGCAGGAAGTTGCCGGCGAGCCCGCCACGCTCATCGAGTATGGTCAAACCGATGCGATCTTCACCAGCCCGGTGGATTCGCGGACGGAAGACTATATCACCGGCCGCTTTGGCTGATCGGTGCGACTAGTCCCAAGCCGATCGGACCTGGTCCGGTGCGTATTCACTGTGCGGGCGGCATGACCGCACCCAACTGATTGGAGTGAACCATGCGCAAACTGTTTTCCCGTCAGCTCATTGAGGCCCGTCACGAGATGCTGGGCATCTACGAGGCCGTCGATCTGGCCCTTCACGACGCCGTGAAGGCCTATGTGACCGACGACCGCAAGCTCGCCACCAAGACCAAGAAGCGCACGCTTTCGATTGATGCTCGCTGCGCCAACTTGGAGGCCGTGTGCTACAACTTGATCGCTACGCAATCGCCGGTCGCCTCTGACTTCCGCTTGCTGCAGACGATCATCTACGTCGACTTTAACCTGCAGCGCATGACCGATAAGGTTCGCCAGATCTGCCGCGCCACGCGTCACATGGTCAAGGCCGACATCTCGCTGCCCCAGGAACTCGTCGGTACGGTTGAGGCCGAGGCCGAGGCTGTTTACCAGGTGCTGGGTTCGTCGCTTTCCGCGCTCGTCACCAACGACATGTCCATCATCTGCAACCTGGCCGTCGAGGACGAGCCGGTGCATGCAGCGTACGAGAAGTTTTTCCGCACCTTTAACCGCATGGACACGGGCGATTTTATGGATGACGACAGCAACTATGACGATCTGCGCCGCGCCATTATGGTTTCGCGCTACCTCGATCGTATCTCCTCGATTTCCATCGATGCTGCCTGCCGTCTGACCTTCCTTTTGACCGGCCAGCGCATGACTGCCGGCGATATCGCCCGTACGGACGAGGATGAGCTTGAGAGCATGCGCGTGCCTTCGGGCGAGGGTGTCATCATGAGGCCTGCCGTCGACGCACGCTATGTTGCCAAAGTGCCCGCTAACGAGGTGAGCGAGGGTCTTCGCTACCTGCTCGAGCACCTCGAGGACGAGGACGACTCCGAGGACGACGAGGAGTAGGGTAGCCCCGTTCGTCGAAAGATTGTAAATACCTAAGTGAGCGCGGCCTTGCACATGCGAGGCCGCGCTCTTGCGTTAGCATGGGACTACTTGTTTGGCTGTCTGCGGAGGCGATTGGCAATGGATAACTATTTGGACTTGATGCGCGCTCGCCGCGAGCAGATCCTGGAGCGTTTTTTTGCGGCACTCGATCGCGCGGGCCGTCCCCACGATGCCGCGCGCCTGATTGCCGTCTCCAAGACTGTTGGCGTTGATGAGACCGTTGCCGCTATTCAGGCGGGGTATCGCCATTTTGCCGAGAACCGCCCGCAGGAGCTCGTTCGCAAGCTTGCAGGCCTCGCGGAGCATCCGGAGCTACCCGAGGTGCGCTTCGATATGATCGGCAACCTGCAGACCAACAAGATCAATGCGGTTCTGGGCTCGGCCGAGCTGATTCATTCGGTAAGCTCGCTGCATTTGGCTCAGGCTATCTCGAGCCGTGCGGTCCGCAAGATTGAGGCGGGCGAGCTCTCCGGCCCCCAGCGCGTGCTGATCGAGGTCAATGTGAGCGGCGAGGATTCCAAGGGCGGCTTTTCGCCCGACGAGGTTCGAGACGCCGCAGGTGAGCTTGCGGAACTTGAGGGAATTTGTGTGCAGGGCCTTATGACTATGGCACCCCGGGGGAATAAGGATGTGGCGCGCCGCACCTTTGCCGGACTTCGCGAGCTAAGGGATGAGCTTGAGGCGACGCACTCCGACCTGAGCCTGCCCGAACTTTCCTGCGGCATGAGCGAGGACTTTGAGCCTGCCCTTGAGGAAGGCTCTACGCTCGTTCGCCTGGGCAGGGTAGTATTTAGCCCGGAGTTTGCAGTAAAATAAGGCTCTGAAGTGCGCACTGATTATCAGAGCGCCTGCACTAAACCGCGAGAGGACACAACCATGGGCTTCCTTGACGAGATTAAAAATAAGATGCACCTGGGCGGCCAGCAGGGTTACGACCAGGGTTATGGTCAGGACGACGACTACGGCTACGATGACGGCTATGACGACGGCTACCAGAACAACGGTTACAGCGGTGCCTCGGGCGAGGGCTTCTACACCCAGGATGAGCCGAGCAACGGCCTGTTGGGTCAGACGCGCCGCGGCGAGGCCGAGTCGGTGGCCGTGTACACGCGCTCCGGTCAGCTGGTCGGCGACGATTCTCGCCACGCTACGACCTACAACCCGCCATCGCGCTCGCAGGAGACGGTTGCGGGCGGTTATCGTCCCGGTGCCTACGATACGCCGTCGAGCTACGCCGAGAGCACGCGTGCCCGCGCTGCTGCCCCCGCACCCGCTCCCTCACCGAGCGATGCCTCGGCGTATGCGAGCAACATCATCAATGCTACGCCGCAGCTGCCGGCTTATGTCCTGCGCCCCGAGAGCTATGACGACGTGGAGACCGTCGTGCGCCGCGTGCGCACCAAGCAGCCTGTCGCGCTGATTTTTGTGGGCGTTCGTACCGAGGTCGCCAAGCGCGTCCTGGACTTCTCTTACGGCTTTGCCTGCGGCCTGGGTGCCACCGTCAAAGAGGTGGGCGATCGCGTGTTTATGGTGCTGCCCGCCGGTTGCGAGGTCAAGGATTCGGACCTCAAAAAGCTCCGTGCCGACGGCTACCTTAAGTAAAGACAAGACGAGGAGATTCTCATCAACATCTACACCATTGTCCAGTTGGTCAATACGCTGTTCAACTTTTACTCCACGCTCATCGTGGTCTACTGCCTTATGACGTGGATCCCTATGAAGCAGGGCGGGTTGCTACAGGATATCGCCGCCGTCCTCGATAGCGTGTGCGGCCCGTGGCTCAATTTGTTCCGCCGGTTTATCCCGCCCATGGGCGGCGTCGATTTTTCACCGGTCGTTGCGATTATTGCGTTGCAGTTGGTGCAGAAGCTGGTTCTGCAACTTCTTATAGGTATACTCATATAAAACTGGCTTAGTAACTCACGTCGGGCGCACGGCGCCAAGGCGAAGATAAAGGAGAACTTGTTATGGCTATTACCCCTGCTGACATTCAGGCTCAGACCTTCTCTGAGGCCAAGCGCGGCTACGATCCCGCCGAGGTCGACGTCTTCCTGGAGACCCTGTCCTCTGAGGTCGACGCCATGCTCGCCAAGATCGTCGATCTTAAGGGTCGTCTGACTGCTACCGAGCAGCAGCTTGCCGATACGCAGGCCCAGCTTGCTCAGGCTCAGGACGCTGCCGCACAGGCCGTTCCCGCCGCCCCTGTGGCCGCTCCTGCACCCGACTTCTCCGCTCAGGAGCGTCAGATTTCCGCTGCCCTGATTGCTGCCCAGCAGACTGCCGAGGGCATTGTCAACGACGCCAACGAGAACGCTGACCGCATCCGCAACGAGGCCGACGCCAAGGCCCGCGAGGTCATCCGCCAGGCCCTGACCGAGAAGCAGGCCGAGCTTGAGGAGATCGACCGTCTTAAGGCTTCCCGTGAGGAGTTCAAGGCCGAGTACCTCAAGCTCATCCAGCACTTCATGGACGATGCTCAGAACTCCTTCCCGTCCGATCTCATGGCTTCCACGCCGGTTGGTTCCGCCGCTTCTCCGGCTGTGACCGTTCCTGCTGCCGAGCCGCTGCCCGTCGCCGAGCCGGTTATCCCCGTTGCCGATCCCTTCGCACCGATCGACAACTTCGCCGCAGACGACCTGGACTAATATCCAGCTATCATGTAGCGCCTAGAAAGGGCCCGCAGCTTGCGGGTCCTTTTTTGTGGCTGTGTGCAGTCTGCAAAATAAAACGCCGAGTCCTGCGTTTGAGGGCACAGGACTCGGCGAAGGGCGCATGGTCAAAGGTGGATTTTAAGGCATGTCCCAAAAATCTACTTGAGGAGGAAGTCGGGGAGGGGAATGGTGCGGGCCTCGCGATGCTCAGGATCGGCGATATGGTCGGCAGGATGGCCGCAGACGAGCATGTGATAGGGATAGGTGCCCTCGGGCAGGCTGAACTGCTCACAGGCCACCTCGGGCTTAAAATGGCACACCCAGCACGTACCCAGGCCCTGCTCCTCGGCCTCCATCATCATCTGATCGCAAACAATCGAGGTGTCGATGGCACTGGAGTTCATCTGGTCATACGGGCGCACCCAAGCATCGTCGGTAACGCTGCAAATAAGAAAGATAAGCGGAGCCCCAAAGATAGACCCATCACGAGCAAACCGAGGCTGACAAGCAGCAGCCTTCTCCAGAAGCTCAGGCGTATCCAACACCATCACACGGCTTGGATGATTATTGCAAGCAGAAGGAGCAATGCGCCCAGCCTCAACAATGGCATCCACCACAGCCTGCTCAACAGCCCGAGCCTCAAATTCACGACAAGAATACCGAGACCGAGCCAGATCCAAATACGACATACAAGCCCTCCAACAATTAAAAATCAAACAAATCCAAGGTAACCCAAAGAGTACCCAAAGCAGCAATCAGCCAAGCGCTCATCAAGGGCCAAAGTGTCCGAACGGGTACCAAAGGTCCCTTCAGCCAAACCCCCATTGCGCTAAAACTATCAGCCAAAGTTCCCAATGGTGGTACATAAGGGAGCGGGCCCGACCACTAATACCTTTTGAACGACTCTGCTTGCAGCCGGAGTGAAAAAGGTTATTAGTGGTCGGGCCCGCGACCGGTGGGACATGTACCCCCAATTAACTGTTCTTCATGACAATCGAATCCACAACATCGGCCACATTCTCGCAGCAGTCGGCGCAGTACTCCAGGAAGGCGTACACGTCACGCCAAGCGATGACCTCGAGCGGATCCTTGCCGTTAACGTGCAGGTTGCGCATGGCGTTGATGTAGAGCTCGTCGGCCTCGGACTCGATGGTGTTGATCTGGATGACCAGCTCGCGCAGGGTCTTGGACTTGCGGTAGTTGGGAAGCTCGACCATCAGGTCTTTCATGGCGCGGCAGGCGTCAGTCACCTTGTGGGCGATGACGATGGCGTCGGGATGGATGCTCTGAATGTTGGTGAAGTAGACGCGCTGCACGACGCCCTCAATACGGTCGAGCACGGTGTCGAGCGCGCAGCTCATCAGATCCAGATCCTCGCGCTCGAGCGGGGTGATAAAGGCGGTGAGCAGGGCGTCTTCGAGCTCGTGGTGCTTCTTGTCTGCCGCATGCTCAATCGCATGCATCTTATTGAGCATGTCGTGAATCTGCGCGGGATCGAAGTTCTCAAAAATCTTGGTGAGCAGCTCTGCGGCCTGGACGGCGAGGTCGGCGCAAGCGACGTAGTTGTCAAAGTAGAACGAATCGGGTTTCTTTGCCATGAGTGGGTCCTTTCGAGGCGAAGTCGGGTGGGCGAGGTATTACGGTCCGGATGGACGCTCGGTTTGACTAGATGAACATCATGAACAGCTTGGCCATGACAAAGCTGATGAGTCCGCAGGCGGGGAAGGTGAAGAACCAGGTGAACATCATGTCCTTGACCACGCCGAAGTTGATGGCCGAAAGGCGCTTGACGGCACCGACGCCCATGATGGCGCAGGTCTTGATGTGGGTGGAGGACACGGGGATACCGGTAAGGGTGGCAAGCAGCAGATTCGCGGCGCCCGCGAGGTCGGCGGAGAATCCCTGATACTTCTCGAGCTTGACCATGCTCTGGCCGACGGACTTGATGATGCGCTCGCCGCCCACGCTGGTGCCGATGCCCATGGTTGCCGAGCACAGCAGCATAATCCAGATGGGGATGCCGGCATCGCCGACGCTCGTCTGGCCGTTGGCGAAGGCCACGCCTAAAAAGAGCACGCCGATGAACTTCTGTCCATCCTGCGCGCCGTGCATAAAGCTCATGGCCGCGGCACTCGCGATCTGAGCGTATTTAAAGAAGACGTTGGCACGTCGCCTATTGGCGGCGGCAAACAGAATCGAGACGAGTTTGCACAGGATCCAGCCCATGACAAAGCCCAGGCCGATGGAGAGCGCCAGGCCGTAGATGACCTTCATCCACTCGTGGACGTTGACGCTGTTCGCGCCGCCGAGGGCGATGGCGGCACCGGTCAGGCCGGCGATAAGGCTGTGGCTTTGCGAGGTGGGGATGCCAAAACGCGACGCCGTGGCACCGTAGACGACGATGGAGAACAGCGCCGCGCACAGGCAGGCGAGCGCCATGGTGCTGTTTCCGCCAAAGTCGACGATATGTGAAATGGTATTGGCGACGCTCGCGTTAAAGTGCGTCATGATGAGCACACCCAAGAAGTTGAATGCGGCGCTCATGAGAATGGCGGCGCGGGCGGGCATGCAACGCGTAGTGACGCAGGTCGCGATGGCGTTGGGCGCGTCGGTCCATCCATTGACGAAGATGGCGCCCAACGCGAGAATCACGGTGACGGCAAGGACTGGGTTCGACACAATTTGGCCGAGGAAGGTTGAGAACGTTACGTCCATATATGGGCTTTCTCGAAGTTTGCAGACACGTTACAAAAACATGATAAATCGTATCACCTCCTGCGGGTCTCTTTACCGAGTTCTGATGGGAGAAGTGAACTTTTTGGCACTAAAATTGAATATTAGCCCTGTTGACCGCGGGTGTTCTTTTTGCTAACACGCCATGCGGACACGTGTACGCGCCCCAACACCCCAAAACCACAGTCTGTTCGCTTTACAACATGCAAACATGCGTTCGATAATAGGGGGCATGGAATATCGACAGACAGACGGCAAAACTCGGCGCGTGCACAAGCAGTATGTGGACGTCGTGGCTCGCATCCTCGCGGGCGGACAGGTCGTGCCGGTCACCGTCTGCTGGGTCGACGGCCGTTGTTTTACGATCGACGAAATTATCTCGACCACTGGGTTTGGCCTGATGGTCCACGGCATCCGTACGTCAACGTATAAGGTGCGTTTTGGCGGGCACGCGACCGAGTTGTATCTGGAGGACCAGACGCGCGAGCGGGCGGACGGCTCGCAGGCACACGTGATGCGTTGGTGGGTCTGGGCCTTTGATCGTACGCTTGAGGGCGAGCGCCGTAGGTAAGGACGTGCGGCATTCGGGTACAATAGCAGGAATCTTGTCACCTACGGCGCTGTCGTGCGCTTTTTGAAAGGACGAAGTATGAACGATATCCAGGGCTATCAGAACGGCCCCATCGAGACCGGCGCAAGTCGCGCCAAGGAGATGTCGCCGCGCGCGTACAATCTCGCCATGTCTGCTCTCATTTTCTTGGGCTTTTGCGCCATGGGCGCCGGTGCTTACTTTACGAGCACCATGGCGTTTGCCCGCATGATGATGAGCGGGGCCGCCCTGCCACTGGTCTTTGGCTCGTTTATCCTGACTATTGTCGGTATCGTCATGATGTCTGCTGCTGCGGGCAAGCAGTCCGTGGGTCTGTCGCTCGTGGGTTACGTGATCTTTGCGAGCACCTTTGGCCTGACCGCGTCGTTTGGCCTTGCCAACTACGACCTGCCCACTATCAACACCGCCTTTATCGCCACCGCTGCTATCACCTTTGTCTTCGGTGCGCTGGGCGTGACCTTCCCCAAGTTCTTCCAGCGTGTGTACGGCATCGGCTTTGGCATCCTGCTTGCCACGATTCTGGTCGAGATCGTGCTGATGTTCATGGGCGTCTCGCAGTCCATCACCGATCTGATCGTGATCGTGGTGTTCGCCGGGTTTATTGGCTACGACACCTATGTTGCCACGACGGTGCCGCCCACGCTGCCCAATGCGGTGCTCATGGCGTCCAATCTGTTCGTGGACATTATCAACGTGTTCCTGCGCATCCTGAACATTCTCGGTCGTCGCGACTAGCGCGGCGTTGCGACGTTTCCTGCCGGACACGGTAAAACGATACGAAAGGCGGTCCTTCGGGGCCGTCTTTTTTGTGCGTGGCGGGGTATGATGGATGGGAAAAAGCCGATAGCGGCAGCGACAGGAAAGGTGGCCACGTATGGCAGATGTCGACAACAGGAACCGTAACCGCAGGTCTAACCGAGCGGGTCAGCCCAATCCCAAGCGCGAGGCGCGTGCCAAGGCCGCCGAGCGCCATGTGGCGGCTGTGTCCGAGGCCTGCGCCAAGGACATCGAGCGTTCGCTTACCGGCGTGCGCGAGTTCGATGGTATGCCTGCCGGTTTTGTCGCGGCGATGAAGGCCAAGGCCCAAGCGGCTGCGGCTGCCGAGGAGCCGGTTGCCGAGGTTGTGGAGGCTGACGCTGCCGAGGTTGAGGCTGCCGAGGTGGAGGCCGCTGAGGTGGAGACTGCGGTCGAGTCCGAGGTGGCACCCGAGTTCACCGAGTCGGCCGACGAGGCTGAGTCCGCGCCCGCGGAGGAGGCTGCTCCGGTCCTGCCCGAGGTCACTGTGCTTGATGCCTCCGCTACGCAGGCAATCCTCGATAACGGCCGCGGCTATGCGCAGTTCTGCGATATGGCCGTGCTTGTCTTTGCCTCGTTTACCAATCCGGGCGGCGGCTATATCCAGGGCTACCTGGGCCAGGAGGCGACGCTCTGCGCAGATTCGTACCTGTACAACGTACTCGACAAGCAGCGTAAGTGGTACGGTGAGAACCGTCGCCGCAACATCAACTGCGAGCTGTACCGCAACCGTGCGCTGGTGGTGCCCGCGGTGCGCTTCGACCGCAACCATGTGCACGCCTATGCCGACGTAATCGTGGCCGCCGCGCCCAACGCCAAGCGTGCTCGCCAGGAGTATCGCGTGAGCGACGATGCCTTGCTCGACGCTCTGCGCGATCGTATCCGCTTTGTGCTTGCCATCTGCGACGAGCTGGGTCGCGAGAAGCTCGTACTGGGTGCTTGGGGTTGCGACAACAACGGCTTTGACGCCGAGGCCGTGGCCGAGCTCTTCCGTAAGGAGCTCGCATCGGGCGACTTTAAGGTCAAGCAGGTGTTCTTTGCCGTGCCTTCTACGCGCTGGGATGAGGACTTCGCCAAGTTCGAGCACGTGCTGGCAAGCTTCCCCGAGCGTAACGAGGAATCCTATGCCCAGGTTGCCGCACGCGCTGCGGCTGCTCGCGCCGCCGAGCAGGCCCAGGCTGCCGCCGAGGACGATGAGGACGATGACGATTGGCGCAAATACTTGTAAACGGCGCGCGTGATGCGACATGCCGAGCCGACGGGGGCTGCTCCCGTCGGCTTTTTACTAAAGGAAGGGCTTACGATGAAAAACGTTCTGTGCTTTGGTGATAGCAATACCTATGGCTATGATCCGGCTGGTATGCGCGATGGCACCGCGGTGCGCTATGCGCAGGATGTGCGCTGGTGCGGCGTGGCGCAGCGCGACCTAGGCGATGGCTGGCATGTGATTGAGGAGGGGCTCAACGGCCGCACGACGGTGCGCGACGATATGTGCCATCTGGACACTAACCTCAACGGCATTCGCGCGCTTCCGATGCTGCTCGAGGCCCATAAGCCGCTGGACGCCATTGTGATCATGCTGGGCACCAACGACTGTAAGACGGTCTTTAACGTGACAGCTTCCGATATCGCCCGTGGCGCCATGGCGCTGATTCGCGCCGTCCGCGCGTTTCCGTGGACCGACGCTGCGCCTTGTCCGCGCATTCTGCTGATGGCTCCTATCAAGATCAAGCCGCAGATCGCCAATGTGTATATGACCGACTTTGACGAGCATTCCGTTGAGGCATCTGAGCATTTTGGCGAGTACTATGCGCACGTGGCAGAGCAGTTTGGCTGCGACTTTTTGAATGCCGCCGATTTCGCCGAGCCGGGTGATATCGACTACCTGCATATGATGCCCGAAAGCCACGAGAGCCTGGGCCACGCCGTGGCAGCCAAGCTCCAGGACATGCTCGGTGAGTAGCACGGCCTCAAGCCACCACAAAGGTACCTTTGCGGTGGCTTGATTCGTCTGTTTGTCTTGATCTGTAACAGTTGTAAGGCTGAAAACGGCCTAGATGTTACAGATTGAGATTATTTAGGTCGATATCGGTCGTTTGTCTCGATCTGTAACATCTAGGGTCGATTTTGCCGAGTTACTGTTACAGATCGAGATTATCTTCTCAGCGGAATTTGAATATCTCGATCTGTAACAGGTGGGCCGAAAAATGGGCTCTAATTGTTACAGATCGAGATGTTTGTGGGAACCACCGCAAAGGTGCCTGTCCCCTTTGCGGTGGTTTTGGGACGGGGCTTAGTACTGCCACATGTGGTTGACGGGGCCGGAACCTTTGCCCATGTCAAAGCCGGCGGCGAGAGCGCCGGTTAGGTAGGCCTTGCCGGCGTTGACGGCGTCGGCAAGATCCATGCCCTGTGCCAATGCGCAGGCGATGGCGGACGAAAGCGTGCAGCCGGTGCCATGCGTGTTACCGGTCTCGATGCGCTTGTGGCGGAACCACGTGGTGAGCGGATCGCTCAGGTGGTTGCCCTCGTCATCGAGCGGCGCGGGCTCCGCTAGCACATCGTTGGCCTCGTTGACAAAATGTCCGCCTTTAACGAGGGACGCGCAGCCAAAGCGGCGGGTGAGGAGCATGGCAGCGTTTTGCTGTGTGCGCTCGGAATCGACCTCGTAGTCGAGCAACGCCATGGCCTCGGGAATGTTGGGCGTGATGACGGTCGCCAGCGGGAACAGGCGACGCGTGAGCGCCTCGGCGGCATCCTCGGCAATGAGGCGAGCGCCCGAAGTGGCGACCATAACGGGGTCGACGACCACGTTGGTTGCGTTCCATGCGCTCAGGCGGTCGGCGATAACTTCGATAATCTCGGTGGACGAAACCATGCCGATCTTGACGGCGCTCGGGCGGATATCGTCAAAAACGGCGTCAATTTGCGCAGCGACGATATCTGGCGAGATATCCTGCACGGCGGTAACGCCCAGTGTGTTTTGCGCTGTGATGGCGGTGATGGCCGTCTCGGCATACAGACGGTGCGCCGTGATGGTCTTGATGTCGGCCTGAATGCCGGCGCCACCGCTGGAATCGGATCCTGCGATGGATAGAACGGCGGGTACCTTACTGCGATCCATGTTCGCTCCCTTGTCCGGTCGGATTCAAATGGGTCTTTTAACCCGCATTATAAAGATGCCCGGGCCGGTTGTATTCCGAACCCGGGCGGGTGGTGCAATCTTTACGCAAATGTTAGCAAATGTTCACACGTCAACAATTGACGGGCGTTGCAGCAGGCATGCTGGATTGCCTCGTAAAGGCTAATCCTCCATGCCCAGGTCGATCGTCGTGCCTTCGAACACCTTGTTGACGGTGCGGACGGCGCACATCTTGCCGCACATGGTGCAGGTGCCCTCGGTGGCGGCGGGGGATTCCTCGTAGCGCTTCTTACCGGTGACCGGGTCGAGAGCGCACTTCCACATGGCATCCCAGTCGAGCTTGCGGCGCGCCTGGCCCATCTTGTCGTCCATGTCGCGGGCGTGCGGCACCTTCTTGGCGATATCGGCGGCGTGCGCGGCAATCTTGGTGGCCATGAGGCCGTCGAGCACATCTTGGGCGTTAGGCAGGCACAGGTGCTCGGCGGGCGTCACGTAGCACAGGAAGTCGGCACCGGAGCTGGCGGAGATGGCGCCGCCGATGGCGGCGGTGATGTGGTCGTAGCCCACGCCGATATCGGTCACCAGCGGCCCGAGCACATAGAACGGGGCGTTGTGGCACAGGCGCTTCTGCAGCTTCATGTTGGCGGCGATCTCGTCGAGCGCCATGTGACCCGGGCCCTCGACCATGACCTGGACGCCGGCGGCCCAAGCACGCTTGCACAGCTTGCCCAGCTCGATCATCTCGGCGGTCTCGGTGGCGTCGTTGGAGTCGTAGAGGCAACCCGGGCGGCAGGAGTCGCCGAGCGAAATCGTCACGTCGTACTCGTGGCAGATCTCGAGCAGCTCGTCGTAGAACTCATAGAACGGGTTCTCGTTACCGGTGACCTCCATCCAGCCAAACAGCAGCGAGCCGCCGCGGCTCACGATGTTCATCAGGCGGCCGGTCTCCTTAAAGGTCTTGGTGACCGACTTGTTGATGCCGCAGTGGATGGTCATAAAGTCCACGCCGTCCTCGGCGTGCGCGCGCACGACCTCGAACAAGTCATCCTTGGTAAGCTTGACCAGCGGCTTTTCCATGTAGCCGATGGCGTCGTACATGGGGACGGTGCCCACCATGAGCGGCGTCTCGTCGATGAGCTGCTGGCGGAACTGGCGCGTCTTGCCCGAGTTGGAGAGGTCCATGATGGCGTCGGCGCCAAAGTCCTCGGCAATTTTGACCTTCTTCCATTCCTCGGCGGCATCGGCCTTGTCGCCCGAGATGCCCAGGTTGACGTTGACCTTGGTGGACAGGCCCTCACCGACACCAAAGGCGCGCATGCCCTTTTTGATGTGCACGATGTTGGCGGGAATGGCGATGCGGCCGTCGGCCACGCGCTCGCGGATGTACTCGGGGTCGCGATGCTCGCGCTCGGCGACTTCCTTCATCTGCGGCGTAATCTGCCCGGCGCGGGCGAAGTCGATTTGCGTGACGAGCTTGGGCTCGGTCTGTGTGCTCATTGGCACGGCTCCCTTCGTTGGCATTACCCATATCAGGTTTGCGGGTCAGGGCGGGCGCGCCCAATCTCAGCCTGCCGTCCTGTCCTGCAAGCTCCCCGTTTATGTAATGGGCTCAAGTATAGCCTGAATGGGTACGATTGGGCCAACGAGCGTGCCTGTGGGGAGGCGAACATGGAAGACAAGCATCTATATCGAGAGACGCAGTGGGATGTATCGGCCGAGGAGAGCCGCGCGCACCATGGCCTTGTCGCGATTGGTTTTGCGGTGCTTGCCGTGCTGGTGATTGCCTTTTGTATCTGGACGTTTGGCGGTTGCGGCGCCGCCGCCTGGGAGTTCGAGGCTGATGATAGCCTACCGATCATGACGGTGAAGGTCGCTGGCGGTAACACGGTGGCAGCTCCCGGCGACTATTGGTATCCGTGCGATGGATTTGTCCAGCTGCAGCTAAGCGGTGGTTCCATTCCTGGTGAAGAGATCGAGCGCGTGACCTTCGATGCGTCGCTTAAGACGCTGTCAGTCGAGCTCAAAGATAAAGGGGATGTGCCCACGACGATGGATATCGCGCTGACGGAATGGCGCCTGGGGCCCCCGTCGGGCGTCAAGGTGTCCGAGGTGGAGCATGTCAAGATTACCTATCAGGACGGCTCGACAAATGAAATTGCCAAAGCCGACGGCTTGGCGGAATAGATGCCGTGCCTAGGCAGCATATTCAAAAGTAGCGGTGGTCCTACAAAGCCTGTTCGTTCAGGAAGACCAAAGTGTTTTTATTTGAAAGCTCGGGAAAGTGACGATAACCAACGCCGAACGCGGTGAGCCCGCTTACATCCTCGAGCTTGTTTTCTGCCATCCACCGCACCATGGAGCCGCGCGCCTTTTTGCTGGCGGTCGACCGTTGGATGGGTTTTCCGTTGCGGATGCCTTCGCCAAAGAGGCACGTGACGGCTGTGGCGTCGCCCGCGAGGCGGGGCAGAACGGCCTTGGCGTACTCCACACTGGCAAGGTTGACGATCGTGGTGTTTGGGCCTGCCGGAGCGATGGCCCGTGCGAGCTTGTCGCCCCAAAACGCGTAGAGGTCTCGGGCATTGTCGACGGCAAGCTTCGCGCCCATCTCCAGCCGATACGGTTCAACGGCATGAAAGGGGCGCACGCATCCGTAAAGGCCCGAGAGGATCCAGAGATGGTTTTGCAGCCAGTCGAGCTGTGCGGCATCCATGACCTCGGGCGCCATGCTTTGGTATTGAATGCCGTGATAGGACATGACGGCAGGGGAGATTCGACGCGCGATGTCGGGATCGGCGAGGCTGGCATCGCTCAGGACGGGCATAAATTCGTGAAGCGTATCCAGGCACGTTGTAAGCAGTTTGTCGCTCACGTTCCATAGCGCCTGCAGGCCGCCGCTGCCTTCATTCCGCTCGATATCTAGCAGTGCGCGGTGGAGGCGAGCTGTCTCGCGCGCAAAGGGTGTAATGCCCAGGACTTCAAAAGCATCTTGGGCCGCGCGCATCTGCTTGGCGGGCGAAATGATGACCTGTAGCATGGACTCTCCTCTGCCAAAAAAGAAGTTGCGGTGGAATACGGTCTGTTTTGGTCGTTTATGGGCCAGTCTAGTCCGTATTTCACCGCAACTGATGAAGGGTTGGTTAGGCGCGCTCGATGAAGGCCTTGTAGCCGCGGTAGGCCTCGTAGATGTCGGCCTTGTTGGCGACCTCCCACAGGGCGTGCATGGACAGGACGGCAACGCCGGAGTCGATGACGTTCATGCCGTACTTGGCCATGATATAGGCGATGGTGCCACCGCCGCCCGCGTTGACGCGGCCGAGCTCGCAGGTCTGGAAGTCCACGCCGGCCTCGTCCATGATGTCGCGGACGAGGGCCACGTACTCGGCGTCGGCGTCGTTTGAACCGCCCTTGCCGCGGCTGCCCGTGTACTTGTTAAAGCACAGGCCGCGACCCATGAAGGCTGCGTTCTTGGTTTCGAACTTGCCGGCGTAGCCCGGGTCGAAGCCGGCGGACACGTCGGAGGAGAGCATGCGGCTGTGGGCGAGTGCGCGGCGCAGGGCCAGCGGGCTATCCTCGCCGGCGAGCGTCATGATCTCGGCGACGGTGTTCTCGAAGAAGCGGCTCGTCATGCCGGTGGCACCCACGGAGCCAATCTCCTCCTTGTCGACGATGAGTGTGATGCTCGTGCGCTCCACGTTGGCGACGTCGATCTGGGCGAGCATGGACGGATAGGCGCAGACACGGTCGTCATGGCCATAGCCCAGAATCATGGAGCGGTCGAGGCCCATGTCGCGGGCCGGGCCGGCGGGCACGACCTCGATCTCGGCGGAGAGGAAGTCCTCCTCCTCGACGTCGTACTGCTCCTTGAGGATATCCAGGAACATCTGCTTGACGGGCTCCTTGGGAGCGTCCTTGTCGTCCTCGTCAAACTTGACGGGGCGGCCGCCCACGATCACGTCGAGGATCTCGGCATCGACGGCATCCTTGGCGGGCTTGGCCATCTGCTCGCTCGAGAGGTGGATCAGCAGGTCGGAGATGGTAAAGACCGGGTCGTCCGCCTTGTCGCCGATGTTGATGTCGACGGTGGTGCCGTCCTTTTTGCAGATGACGCCTACGAGTGCGAGCGGGGAAGCGACCCAGTGGTAGCTCTTGACGCCGCCATAGTAGTGCGTGTCGAGATAGGCCATGTCGCCGGCCTCGAAAGCGGGGTTCTGCTTAAGGTCCAGGCGCGGCGAGTCCACGTGGGCGCCCAGGATGTTAAAGCCCTGCTCGAGCGGGGCGGTGCCCAGGTTGACGAGCATAAGGTCCTTGCCGTGGTTGGCGGCGTACACCTTGTCGCCTGCCTTGAGCGCGCGGCCCTCGGCGATCACGGTCTCCAGATTGACGTAGCCCGCCTCCTCGGCCATCTTGATACCGGTCTTGACGCACAGGCGCTCGGTCTTGTTCTCGCTCAAAAACTGCTTATAGCCGCGGCAAAGCTCCTCGAGCTCCTCGACTTGCTGTGGCGTGTACTTTTTCCATGCGCAGGGACGCTCCATGACGCAGGCTCCTTTCGGATCGATCGTGCTGGTTGATGTACCGTGAGCCATCGTATCACGCGCGGGCTCACGGCGGCAGGGAAGCCTGATGTGCGGTGGCCGCGGGGCGGGGAGCGTGTAAACTGGTGTGAGCAAACCGTGCCCAGCCCAAAGCGAGGTATTCAATATGTCTGACAAGCGCCGTACCTTTGCCGTCATCGACGGCAACTCGCTCATGCACCGCGCCTTCCACGCCGTGCCGCCCACCATGAATGCGCCGGACGGTCGTCCCACCAACGCGATCTTTGGCTTTTTGAATATGTTCCTCAAGATGATTGACGCCTTTAACCCCGACGGCGTGGTCGTGGCGTTTGACAAGGGCAAGCCGCGCGTGCGCATGGAGATGCTGCCGCAGTACAAGGCTCAGCGCCCGCCCATGGACCCCGATCTGCACGCGCAGTTTCCCATGATTAAGGAGCTGCTCGCCGCGCTCAACGTGCCGATTTTGCAGTCCGAGGGCTGGGAAGGCGATGACATCCTGGGCACTATGGCGCGCCTAGGCGAGCAGGCCGGCTGTGACATGCTGCTGGTGACCGGTGATCGCGATATGTATCAGCTCGTGACCGAGCACGTCAACGTGGTCTCGACCCGCAAGGGCCTGTCCGACGTGGCGATCATGACACCCGAGAGCGTGGACGATCTGTATCACGGCATCACGCCGGCGCTCGTACCCGACTTTTATGGTCTGAAGGGCGACACGTCCGATAACATCCCCGGCGTGCCGGGCATCGGCCCCAAAAAGGCGAGCGCGCTCATTGCGCAGTACGGTAGCCTGGACGAGGTCATCGCACATGCCGACGAGGTCAAGGGCAAAATGGGCGAAAACCTGCGCGCGCACATCGACGACGCGCTGCTGAGTCGCAAGGTCGCGACCATCCGCACCGATGCGCCTGTTGAGCTCGATTTTGAGGCGACGTCCTTCCCGGCGTTTTCTGCCGATGAGGTTTCTGCGGCGCTGGGTACGCTTGGTATCACCGCCATGCAGAACCGTTTCTTGGCGCTGATCGGCGGCGAGGGCGGGGCTGCTGTCTCCAGTACGTTTGAGATGCCTGCGATGGTTCGCGCAGCCGCCGGCGATGCTGACGCGCTTGGTGCCGTTGCGGCTGAGATCTCCTGCGCGATCGATGCCGGCGAGTGGGTCGCTGCCGTGGTGGACGACGACAAGGAAGAGGGCGCGCTCTTTGGACTGACGCGCACGCTGTGGCTGGCGACGTCCAAGGGCCTGTTCGCGCTCGAGGAGGGCGACGGCGGTGCGGCGGCTGAGGTTGAAGGCTTTAACTTCGCCAACGGCGTGATTGCCGGCGTGCTCGCGCGCCTGTTTATGGAGGGCCGCGTGGCGAGTCCGGACATGAAGGCGCTGCTGCACGAGCTTTCTCCTATCGATTCCTCTGAGCCCGAGCTCATGGACCCGCTGTCTGCCGATTCCACGCGCATCTTCGATACCGTGGTTGCCGCCTACCTGCTGGATTCCGACCGCTCCGAGTTCGATGAGGCGTATCTGGCCGATACCTATCTGCAGATGGCGCTGCCTGCGGCGCGCGGTGCAGAGGGTGCCGGCGAGGACGCTCCTGCGCCCGCCGCTCGCACGGCGGCCTTGACGCTGGCGCTGGTCGCACCGTTGCGCGACCGCATGGCCCGCGAGAACGCCGCCAACGTGTTCGATGGCATCGAGATGCCGCTTGTGCCGGTGCTTGCCAAGATGGAGCGCGCGGGCATGCTCGTGGACCCCGACCGCCTGCACAGTCTGTCCGAGGGTCTGGCGACCCAGATTACCGAGGTCGAGCGAAGCATTCGCGACCTTGCCGGTGACGAGACCTTTAATATTGGCAGCCCCATGCAGCTGTCGCACGTACTCTTTGATGTGATGGGGCTTCCGACCAAGGGCCTCAAGAAGACCAAGCGCGGCTATTATTCGACCAACGCCAAGGTGTTGAGCGATCTTGCCCGCGACCACGAGATCGTGCGTCTGATTTTGGACTGGCGTGAGAAGTCCAAGATTAAGTCGACCTATCTGGACACGCTAGGTCCGCTGCGCCGTGGTGACGGTCGTGTGCACACCACGTACAACCAGACCATCACCGCGACGGGGCGTCTGTCCTCGAGCGACCCGAATTTGCAGAACATCCCGACGCGCTCGGAGCTGGGGCGTACCGTCAAGACGGCGTTTTCGGCGGGCGAGGGCAGCGTCTTTTTGGCGGTGGACTACTCGCAGATCGAGCTGCGTCTGCTCGCGCACCTCTCGGGTGACGAGCATCTGGTACGTGCCTTTAACGAGGGTGAGGACTTCCATGCCGAGACGGCCGCGCGCGTATTTGGCGTGCCGGTGTCCGAGGTAACGCCCGACCTACGCAGCCGCGCCAAGGCCGTGAACTTTGGCATCGTGTACGGCCAGCAGGCCTACGGTCTGTCGCAGTCGCTGCATATCTCGATGGCCGAGGCGCGCGATATGATCGATCGCTACTACGAGGCCTACCCGGGCGTGCGAACGTTCCTCGACAATGTGGTGGCGCGCGCCAAGCAGACGGGCTACGCCGAGACCATGTACGGCCGCAGACGCCATATTCCGGAGCTCAAGGCCAAAAACCCGCAACTCCGTGGCTTTGGTGAGCGCACGGCCATGAACCACCCCATGCAGGGCACCGCAGCAGACATCATCAAGATCGCCATGGCCCGCGTAAGCCGCCGCCTGGAAGAAGAGGGCTTTGCCGCCCACATGATTCTGCAGGTACACGACGAACTTGACTTTGAGTGCCCGGTCGACGAAGTCGAGCGCCTAACCACCATGGTCCGCGACGTCATGGAACACGTAGTAGACCTCCGTGTCCCCCTAATCGCCGAAGCCAGCACCGGCATAACCTGGGCCGACGCCAAATAGGGAAGTGCCCACAACCCTAAAGTAACCAAACCAGAAGGGGGCTCCTTGCCAACAAGGAGCCCCCTTCATTCCAAAAAACCAGCCAAGTATCTAGGCGCCAAGACGCCACCCAGACGGCGAGCAAGTCACCCAAGGACCTGGCCGGGCGAGGCGGGTAAGTTTTTCGTAGATTCCGCACGAGCCGGAAAGCACTTAATGTGCTTTCCGAGCGAGCCCAGGACCTGACCGAGCGAAAAACTTACCCGCCTCGCCCGGCCAGGTCCGACGAGCCACGTTAACGAGCCGCCAAGATGGCGTCGATGAGCGTCAGTACGCCCCCGTCGTTGTTGCTCGGAATGCGCCACTTGGCATGCGCGTTCATATGCTCCTCGGCGTTGTCCACGATAAAGCTGTGACCGACGCGCTCGAGCATGGGGATGTCGTTGTAGGTATCGCCCACGGCGGCGGCATCGGCAATATCGATGCCCAGGTGCTCGCACAGGTGCGCGACGCCGGCGCCCTTGTCGACGCCCAGGTTCATAAAGTCGATCCACTCGCGCCCGGCGTTGGTGACGTAGAGCTTGTCCGAGAACTCGGGGCTATAGGTCTCGCGGAATGCGGGCTCGGCATCATAGGCAGGGAAGAAGATCGAGATCTTGTTGGACTCGATATCAATGCCATCAAAGCTGTCGACGTAGTTGATTGTGTTGTAGTAGACGCTGATCTCGTCGTGGTATTGATGGTCGCGGGCAAGCACGTAGAACTCGTCGAAGCAGCACAGGACGGGGACGGCGCGCGGATCCTCCGAGGCGCGGCTCAAGACCTGCTGATACAGCTCCACGTCGATATTGCTCTTATAGATATAGCTGCCGCGATAAATCACGCACGCTCCGTTGTCGGGACAAAAGGCGAGGCGGTTCTTGATGCCCTCGAACATCTCCTCGAGCTTGGGGGCGGGACGTCCGCTGGCGGGGCAGAATACGATGCCGGCGTCGGCGAGCTTGTCCAGGCGCTCATCAAGGCCTTGCGGCAGCACGCGCTCGTCGGTCAGCAGCGTCTTGTCCATGTCGACGGCGATGAGCTTAATGTTTCCGATATTGGCGTCCGATTCGTAAGTTTGCATAAAAGCGAGCCTTTCGTTTCGAGATTGTTTCAGACGTTATAACCATCAACTCGTAGTCGGCCGTATTTTCGCAGGAACGGAGCGTATTTGCACCACGCTTCACAAACTAATGAAAAAACTTTTCAGAAATTTGAATTTGTCGCTTGTGCTGCGGGCACTTTAGCGTAATATAGCGAACATCGAAAACGGAGACGGAAAAACAACCGCTTACCGAGGAAAAGGTACCGTTTACGATATTAGAATTGCGCCCGGCGATACGTGAAAGGAGAGGCAGATGCAGTTCGTAAAGATCATCACCACTGCAGACAATGCCATCCGACGCCAGCGCGCAATTTCCCGACGACGATAACAATCGTCTCTGTCCGCATGGGGCGCAATGCCTCAACAGAGTCATTTTGAGGTCGTTGGGTTTTAAACACGACATAGCCGCATGTTTCTAGGGCATGCCTGTGATGCATTCTGCTGAATAACCTGATATTGCACGGTTTTTGACCTCAAGGTGACTTGCAACTGACCGATGTTCTAACTAGCTACCAAGGGCGAAAGGAAACAGCCATGAGCAAGGAAAAAGTCGTTCTCGCATATTCCGGTGGTCTTGATACATCCGTATGTGTCAAGTGGCTCCAGGACGAGAAGAATCTCGATGTCGTTTGTGTCTGCGGCAATGTGGGCCAGGAGGAGACCGGCCTGGACGCCAAGAAACAGAAGGCGCTTGACCTGGGCGTTCTGGATTGCCAGGTGCTCGACCTGCGCGACGAGTTCTCCGATGAGTTCCTGACCAAGGCCATCGCCGCAAACTCCATGTACGAGAACAAGTACCCGCTGCTCTCCGCCCTGTCTCGCCCGCTGCTCGCCAAGAAGCTTGTCGAGGTCGCTCACGAGTTTGGCGCGACCTACGTCGCACACGGCTGCACCGGCAAGGGTAACGACCAGGTTCGTTTTGAGGCTGCCGTCAAGGCCCTCGACCCTGAGCTTAAGGTCATCGCCCCGGTTCGCGAGTGGGATCTGAAGTGCCGTCCCGACGAGGTTGCCTATGCCCACGCCCACAACGTGCCGGTTCCCGAGGGCGCCAACGACAACCCCTATTCCATCGACGACAACCTGTGGGGTCGTGCCATTGAGTGCGGCCACCTGGAGGATCCCTGGAACGAGCCGCTCGACGACGCCTGGGTTATGACCAAGAATCCTGAGGACACGCCCGACACCCCGACGTATACCGAGATTGAGTTTGAGGCCGGCAAGCCCGTCGCCGTCGACGGCAAGAAGATGAAGCTCTCCGAGATCGTCATCGCCCTCAACAAGATCTCCGGCGACAACGGCTTTGGCCGCCTCGACCTGGTCGAGGATCGTCTGGTGGGCCTCAAGAGCCGCGAGTGCTACGAGGTTCCCGGCGCCCTGACGCTCATCACCGCCCACAAGGCGCTCGAGGACATCTGCGTCGAGGGCGACCTGCTCAAGACTAAGATTAAGCTCGAGCAGGATTGGGCCACCGCCGTGTATAACGGCCAGTGGTACAGCCCGCTCAAGAACGCGCTCGACGCCTTTATGGCCGATACCCAGAAGTTCGTGACCGGCACCGTCCGTCTGAAGTTCTTTAAGGGCAACTGCCATGTCGTCGGCCGCAAGAGCCCCTTCAGCCTCTACGACTACGGTCTGGCTACCTACGACCGCGACACCACGTTTGACGAGAAGGCCAGCGCCGGCTTTATCGAGATCGACACGCTGTCGCTCAAGACGTGGGCCAAGGTCCAGGGTCCCAGCTCTGCTGCTGCTCAGGCCTAAGGCTTTTCCTTCCCTTGGTATCCGCGCGGCCCATCCGCGTGATACAAAACGGGCGCACGGGGTCCCTACCTTTCGTTATGCTTGCTGACACTTCTTAACATCGGTGGCCCCTACGTTCCGCCCGCATATATGATGCCGCGTCTGCGGCTGAGTCCGAGCCCCGCCGGGGTTGTCCGGCGGGGCTCCTTCTATCAATTTGGCGGCTCTGCGCCTATATATATGAGGAGTATCCATTATGTTCAATGCTTTCGTGCATGCTTTACTTGCCCTCGCGCCCGAGTTCGATGCTGCAAAGGTCGAAGACGTTCCTATGAGCCTGAAGGCCTGGATCGATGGTTCGCAGGGCAACATGCGGAGGGAGACGTTGGGCGCCAAGTGCATGGCGCGTCACTTCTTTGCAAATTAGCTACATGGCTCCGCACACGGTGGGGAATGTGTAAAACTAGCGGTTGAAAAATCGCTTTAGCGATATGGCGCATTGCTTTGGGCGCTTCGTTTGGTATTTGATGAAAGGGGACGGTTCCATGGCTCTTTGGGGCGGTCGTTTTGAGGCAGGCGTGGCCGAGGTCACGCAGGAGTTTGGCGCGTCGCTGCCGGTCGACAAACATCTCTATAAGCAGGATATCGCCGGCTCTAAGGCACATGCCAAGATGCTGGCCGCCCAAGGCATCATCAGTGCCGAGGACGAGCAGGCGATTGCCGAGGGCCTGACCGGAATCGAACAGGATATCGATGCCGGCAACTTCACCTTCGATATCAACGACGAGGACATTCATATGTCCATCGAGAGCGAGCTGACGCGCCGCATCGGAGAGGCCGGTAAGCGCTTGCATACTGGGCGTTCGCGCAACGACCAGGTGGCGACCGATACACGCCTGGGCGTCAAGGCGCTGGCCAAGGAGCTCATGGAGGCCAATCTTGAGCTGCGCCATGTGCTGGTGGATGCGGCCAAGAAGTACGACAAGGTGATTCTGCCGGGTTACACGCATATGCAGCACGCTCAGCCCGTGCTGCTCTCGCATCATCTGCTGGCGTATTCCTGGATGTTCGCGCGCGACTTTACACGTTTGAAGGCCGCCTTTGATGCCGCCGACAACTGCCCGCTGGGTGCTGCCGCGCTTGCCGGTACGAGCTATCCGCTCGATCGCCAGATGACGGCTGCTGAACTTGGCTTTGCGGGCGTGATTCCCAACTCGCTCGATGCGGTTTCCGACCGTGATTTCCTGCTCGATCTGCATTACGCCGGCTCCGTCATGGCGATGCACCTGTCGCGTCTTTCCGAGGAGATCGTGCTGTGGTCGAGCTCCGAATTTGGCTTTATCACGCTTTCAGACTCCTACTCCACTGGCTCGTCTATCATGCCGCAGAAGAAGAACCCCGACTTTGCCGAGCTTATCCGCGGCAAGAGTGGCCGAGTCTATGGCAACCTGGTGCAGCTGCTCGTGACCATGAAGGGTCTGCCGCTTGCTTATAACAAGGACTTGCAGGAGGACAAGGAGGGCGCGCTCGATACCGCTCACACGCTCATGCAGTGCCTGTCCGTTATGGCTGGTATGATTTCGACTTGGACCGTCAACGAGGATGCCATGGCGCGCGAGTGCGGCGTGGGGCACCTTGCCGCTACCGATGTTGCTGATTACCTGGCCAAGCGTGGCCTGCCGTTCCGCGAGGCACATGCCGTGGTGGGCCATCTGGTCCTGATGTGCGAGAAGCGCGGCTGCAATCTTGAGGACCTGCCGTTTGAGGTGTTCCAGGAGGCAAGCCCGCTCTTTGAGCGCGACATTACCGAGGCGCTCGACATCCCGTCGATTGTCGCCGCGCGCACGACCGAGGGCGGTACCGCCCCTGCCGCCGTTGCCGTTCAGCTGCAGCGTGCCGAGGCGCAGCTCGTGGCCGACGAAGGCATGTTTGGATCGCTGACCAAGGTTGTCGAGATGGGTCACGGGGCTAATTAACTTATTGGATGCGTCTGTCTGGTGTGTTCATCATATCTTGCCTTTACGGGTGCCCGCTACGGTGGGCGCCCGTTTTGTTATAGAGAAGGGAGGGGTCTGTCGAGAACTTCTGTAGGACCTTTGGGCAGGTTGTGAAGGGGGTGCGTTCACGGGCGACAACCGACCGTCCGCTCGGTTCGATGCGGTTGATGGGCGGTCGGATGGTACTCTAATCGGGCTTCGAAACAGAAGTGACACATATGGAGCGTTTTAATAAATTGCAGCGTTTCAATAAACAGCTTTTTGTTTAACTGCAGCTAAAACTCTGTTACGATGCAGTCCAGGCGGGTGCCGGAATGGGACTTGGGCACGCGCGAACCTACTTGAAAGGCTACCTTATGGCTATCGAGAAGACTTTCATCATGATTAAGCCCGACGCCGTGCGCGACCGCAAGATCGGCGAGATCGTTGCTCGCATTGAGCGCAGCGGCCTTGTCATCGAGCGCATGGAGATGACCACGCTCGAGCGCGCTACCGTCGAGGAGCACTACGCCCATCTGGCCGACAAGCCCTTCTTTGGCAGTCTCTGCGACTTTATGACGAGCGGTCCGGTCGTCAAGATGGTCGTTTCCGGTCTCTCCGCTGTCTCCAAGATGCGCACCCTTATGGGCGCTACTAACCCGCTTGATGCTGCCCCCGGCACCATTCGCGGCGACTTTGCTGTCGATGTCAATGCCAACGTGATCCACGGCTCCGACTGCCTGGAGAACGCCGAGATCGAGATCAAGCGCTTTTTTGGCTAAACCAGCTTTGACTCCTTAAAGCTGTTAGCGTGTGGCTTGGGCGCCGCGGAACTCCATCCGCGGCGCCCTTTTATTCCAAAATCTATGAAGGGGCCCGCTCGGACATGAGTTCCGAGCGGGCCCCTGCTGTTAGCTTGTGGCACTGAGTAGTTTAGGCCTCGTCGACGACCTTGAGGCCGCGCGTGTGGTCGATCTCGTTGAGGAGGTTAACGCGACGCTCGTGACGACCGCCCTCAAACTCGGCGTCGAGCCACTCGTCGACAATCATCTTGGCGAGCTCGGAGCCCACGACGCGGGCGCCAAAGGCGAGCACGTTGGTGTTGTTGTGCATGCGGGAGAGCTTGGCGCTGAAGGGCTCGGAGCATACGACGGCGCGAACACCTTCGACCTTGTTGGCGGCCAGGCTGATGCCGACGCCGGTACCGCAGATCAGGATACCCAGGTCGACGTCACCGTTGGCCACGGCCTTACCCACCTTGTAGCCGGCGATGGGGTAATCGAAGCTCTCGGAGGTGTCGGTGCCAAAGTTCACGACCTCGCAGCCGCGCTCCTTCAGGTGCTCGGAGATGATGTTCTTGAGCTCGACGGCGGCGTGGTCGTTACCGATACCAATCTTCATGAGTGGTTCCTCTCTGGTCCGTGCGGCGGAATTGCTAAAGGTTTTACCGCGTTCGACTGCATGATAGCGCGACTTTTGTGTAAACGCTCGGGTGTTTTTTGGTCAAACGCTTTAGCATGCAACAAGACTAGCTTTTCATGAATTAATGCCGTCAGATTGCGCTTGAACGCCGTCCGTCGGAACCATGGTTGCGGTTTTTGATGCATTGTTATCAAATAAAAGAGCTAACTATTATCGAGAGCCCAGTCCGTTATACAAGTAGGAGATACCTATGCCTGCCGATTCCCTTCGTGATACCGCGTTTTGCGATGTTTTGAACCGCGAGCTTGTCTGTGCGCTCGGCTGCACCGAGCCCATTGCCGTTGCCTATGCAGCGGCGCTGGCGAGCCAGACGCTCGGTTGCGAACCCGATCATATGGATGTTGCCTGCTCGGGCAATATCATCAAGAACGTTAAGAGCGTGACCGTGCCCAACTCGGGCGGTATGCACGGTATTGAGGCCGCGGCCGTGCTGGGCGCCGTGGGCGGTGACGCCAAGAGCGCGCTCGAGGTGCTCGAGAGCGTTAACGACGAAGACCGTGCTCGCGTGTCCGAGCTCCTCGCCGATGCCGGTTACTGCGATGTGTCGCTTGTCGAGGGTGTGCCCAACCTCTACATCAAGGTGACTGCCACGGCCGGGGGCCATGTTGCGATCGTCGAGATTACCGACCACCACACCAATGTTACGTGCCATACGCTCGACGGTATTCCGGTATGCGGCAAGTCGGCGGGGGAGTGTGCCGCCTGCGCCGAGCGCGTCGTGGCCGAGCGTGCGGCAGATAACGCCGATACCCCTATGAGCATTGAGTCCATCATCGACTTTATCGAGGACGGTGACATTGAGGACGCCCGCGCTGCCGTTGAGCGTCAGATTGAGCTGAACGGTGCGATCAGTGCCGAGGGCCTGGCGCACGCTTGGGGCGCCGAGGTGGGCCGTACGCTGCTGGGCGCTCGTGCCGATGACGTCGCCTGTCGTGCCCGTGCCCGCGCGGCCGCCGGGTCCGATGCCCGCATGAACGGCTGCGCGCTGCCGGTCGCCATCGTGTGCGGCTCGGGCAATCAGGGCATTACCTGTGCCTTGCCCGTTATGGAGTATGCCGAGTATTTGCGCTGCGACCATGACCGCCTGGTGCGCGCCGTGATGCTGTCCGATCTGATCGCCGTGCATATCAAGAGCTATATTGGTGCGCTCTCGGCGTTTTGCGGTGCTATTTGCGCCGCATGCGGTGCCGGTGCCGCGATTACCTGGCTGTGTGGTGGCACGCGCGAGCAGATTGGCGCGACGGTTTCGAACACGCTCGGTAACGTGGGCGGCATTGTATGCGATGGCGCCAAGGCGAGTTGCGCGGCTAAGATTTCGGCAGCCGTTGACGCTGCGATTCTGGGTCACGATATGGCCATGCAGGGCCGCGGCTTCCGTGCCGGTGAGGGCCTCATTCAGGATACCGTCGAGCAGACGATCGCCAGCATGGGCTATGTGGGCCGTGTGGGTATGAAAGACACCGACGTCGAGATCCTAAACATCATGATCGGCAAGACTCGAGTCTGTTAGGACAGTTCGTCGGCTATTTGGTGTTCGTAGAAGGCTTCGATAACGGCGTTGAAGTCGCGGGCGAAGTCTTCCATGGTTCCGCGCCAGGTGGCTCGGCTGGGCTTGCCTTGGCCCACATAGGCAGTCTGAATGCCGCAGGCGGGGCTGGGGAAGTCGCGTTTGGGATCGTTGCCCACCATGAGGACCTCGTGCGGCTCGAGCCCCATCACCTGAAGCTGCTCTAGATAGTAGGTGGCATCGGGCTTGCAGCGGGTGGTGTTTCCCATGTGCGTGACGAGCTCAAAGGGGGCGTCGGCCAGATCGCCCCAACCCATGCGGCACTCGATGGCCCCCTGCGGAAAGCTGGGGTTGGTGAAGAGCGCGCAGCGCAGTCCTGCATCCTGTACGGCCTGAAGCGCGGCGTGTGCGCCCGGCATGGCGTGGGCGTTGATGACATCGTCGTTCTTGTACGGCAGGACTTCGCGGTCGTAGTAGGTAAACGCCTCGTAGATAAGTGGGTCCGAGAGGCAAATGCCGCACCGGCGCTCAACCTCTTCTTGGTAGAACTCCAGATTGGTGCGATTATCCGTGCCGCTTCGGCGATTCGCGTTGAGGTCGACCAAGATGGTGCCGAGGCGTGCCATCGTGCCACCGTGGCTGCGGCGACCGATATCCGCGAGCATCGACGAGACATCCTTAAAATATCGAAGGATGAATGCATTGAGGTTGATGCTAAGAAGCGTTTCGTCCATATCGAAAACGACTGCTTTGAGCACGCGGGCACCTTTCTCGAAAAATCGTTCCAGAATCGTTGGCTCCGGATACTTTACCCTAAAGGTGTATGGGCAAACTGCTTATCGTCAAGTTGTGGAGACAGCTGTCCATAAGATTACGAAAAAGTCTTCACACGAGTAAAAAAACGCAGTTCACGCTTGAAATCGAACCCATTTCCCCGTAACCTATACGAACGTGATTGCATAAGCGTCACATTAGTATCTGTCGGCTCCCGAGTGTTCCTAAACGTTGTGTGCTTGTCGCACCCTTCTGTAGGTCCTAGCAATCGGGGCCCCGTAGTTCGAAAGGGGTCCACCTTTGAGTGAGATTCAGAACTCGTCCATTTTCTCTCTTGACGATGTCAACGAGGAGGAGATGAACAACCTCATCGACGGTACGATTACCGACTTTGATGAGGGCGATCTCGTTAACGGCACTGTCGTTAAGATCGAGCATGACGAGGTGCTCGTTGACATCGGATTCAAGTCCGAGGGCGTTATCCCGGTCCGCGAGCTGTCCATCCGCAAGGACGCTAACCCTGCAGACATCGTTGCACTCGGTGATCCCATCGAGGCCCTGGTTCTCCAGAAGGAGGACAAGGACGGTCGTCTGGTCCTGTCCAAGAAGCGTGCCGAGTACGAGCGTGCTTGGAACCGCATCGAGGAGAAGTTCAACTCTGGCGAGAACGTCGAGGGCGAGGTTATCGAGGTTGTCAAGGGCGGCCTGATCCTCGACATCGGCCTGCGTGGCTTCCTGCCCGCTTCCCTCGTCGACCTCCGTCGCGTCAAGGACCTCACCTCCTACATGGGCACCCGCATCGAGGCCCGCGTTATCGAGATGGACCGCAACCGCAACAACGTCGTCCTCTCCCGTCGCGTCGTGCTCGAGGAGTCCCGTAAGGCCGAGCGCTCCGAGATCCTGTCCAAGCTCAAGTCTGGCATGCGTCTCCAGGGCACCGTTTCCTCCATCGTCGACTTCGGCGCCTTCGTCGACCTCGGCGGTATCGACGGCCTCATCCACATCTCCGAGCTCTCCTGGAACCACGTCAACCATCCTTCCGAGGTTGTCAAGGTCGGCCAGGAGGTCGAGGTCGAGGTTCTCGACGTCGATCTCAACCGTGAGCGCATCTCCCTGGGTCTCAAGCAGACCACCGAGGATCCGTGGCGCGCACTGGTCAAGAAGTACCCCGTCGGCGCTATCGTCGAGGGCACTGTGACCAAGCTTGTCCCGTTCGGCGCTTTCGTCGACCTGGGCGAGGGCATCGAGGGCCTGGTGCACATCTCCGAGATGGCCAACAAGCACGTCGACCAGCCTTCTCAGGTCACCCACGTGGGCGACAAGGTTCAGGTCAAGGTCATGGAGATTGACCTCGACCGTCGTCGTATCTCCCTGTCCATGAAGTCTGCTGCTGAGACTCTGGGCGTCGAGATCGAGGTTACCCCGCTGCCTTCCGAGAAGAAGGACGAGGAGACCGACGCCGAGTAAATCGGTTTGACGATCACTTGTTTTAAGGGATCCGTCCGCAATGGACGGATCCCTTTTTGCATTTGTTGCTGAGGTGCGCGATGCTGCCCGCGTGCAATACCGCCTAGGCTGTTCACGGGCTATTGGGTTGTTGGTGCATGAAAAATGCCGACATCCCGCCTCGGGGAGGAGGCGGGAACGCACCGAGTAGACGGAGGGGTGCGGAGCGCGGTCGCGTCTCGACTGACGACGTTACCCATCGACGACACTATTGTACTGCATAGCGTGGTTCTTGGTTTATCGTGTCGAACGCTTGTGTTGTGCCATTGCCCGCGGCAACGGTGTGCTACACTCTTTCACTGCTGAGTGGGCCAGACGGTCGCGCGATGTGCTGCTTGCGGCACGCGTGAGGAAAGTCCGGGCTCCAGAGGGCGGGATGCCGGCTAACGGCCGGGCGGAGTGATCCGACGGAAAGCGCCGCAGAAAAGAAGACTCCCACCTGCGCCGCAAGGCGTAAAGGGAAAAGCTGAAACGGTGGTGTAAGAGACCACCAGCGTCGTGGCAACACGGCGGCTTGGCAAGCCCCATCCGGAGCAAGCGCGAATAGGAACGCTATGGGCCGGCCCGGTCCGCGTTCGGGTAGCGTGCGTGGAGCTGCACGGTAACGTGCAGACAAGATAAATGACCGTTCACGACAGAACCCGGCTTATAGGCCCACTCGGCAACTATGTTGACGCTGCGACGGCGTCAGCTGGCCGATTTGGCGCTCATTCGTCGGTCGCCGCCATAAGGCGTGCTCCCTCCTCTTTCGGGCCAAATCGACTCAGCTGACGCCGTCTCGCTGTTTTTGCCTGGTCATCGGCAGCCTCATTTCTGTTGCATTCTCGTCTTTCAAGGCACCTTGCTCGCGCTGACGGGTTCTCGCTGTTGATGACGGCATCATTGGCGTTTCCGCTCTTGTTGGCGAGGGCAACGGTGCTGTCTTTGCCGTATTATTGAGGCTGTTTGTTGCTTTGCTTGTTGTTGAGGGGCTTTGTTGGACAGCTATTTTACTCTGCAATCGAATATTGAGGCTTCGGGCGAGTTTGTGGACCGCAAGAGCCGGTTTATTGCCCAGCTGGTCCATATTGAGTCCGAGGATGAGGCGAATGCCTTTATCGAGATGGTTCGCAAGCGTCATTACGACGCTCGACACAATGTTCCCGCGTGGATTTTGGTCGATGGGCGCGAGCGCCAGAGTGATGATGGTGAGCCGAGCCGCACGAGCGGTATGCCGACACTCGAGGTGCTGCGCGGTGCGGGGCTCAAAAATGTTTGCTGCGTGGTGACGCGCTATTTTGGTGGCACGCTGTTGGGGCCTGGTGGCTTGGTACGTGCCTATACCACGGCGACGCAGGCGGCGGTGGCCGCGGCTCAAGATGCTGGGCAGATCGTTGAGATGACGAGCGTCGTGCCTGTTGATGTCCATGTGGCCTATCCACAGTATGAGCAGGTGCTTCGTTTGGCGCAGGATTCGGGTGCCAAGGTTTCGGATACCGAATTCGCGGATGCCGTGACGCTTCATTTTGTGTTTAAGGCAGGGGAGCAGGAGTCGTTTTGCGTTAAGATGCGCGAGCTTATGGCGGGGCGCGAGGAGATCGAGGTCGGTGCTCCCGAGTTTGCCGAGTTCTAACGGCGACGGCCGACGTGCTTTTGGATGGATCCCAAGCGCGCCGGCCGTCGTTTTATGTTGCTGCCGCTTACTCGGCGAGCTGCTTTAGCACATCACAGGCGATCTCGACGGCATCGTCGATGCAACCGGGGCAGCTGCGGAGCGGACCCTTATCCGATCCGATGCCCTTGAGCGTGCCGCAGACGGTTGTTGTGTTCTTCTCGCCAAAACGCTTGGCGATTTCGCGCGACAGCTTGTAGGTCTGGCCCTTGGTCTTGGGGTTTTCCATGCCGTCGCTCATCACGAAGCCCATGATGGCCACGGCGCCCGAGATGGCGCCGCAGGTTTCGGTCATGCCGCCCATGCCGGCACCAAAGCCCTCGGTGAAGGTAAAGGCGATCTGGGGGTCGAGCCCGACTGCGGGCGCGAGGGTGCAGGCGACGGCCTGGGCGCAGTTAAAGCCGCGGGCGTGGTATTCGGCAGCCTGAGCCTGACAGGCGGTGATGTCGAGCTGGGCCGTATCGATTTGCTTCATTGTTGTCTCCTTGGTCATGGTGTACCCGCCTATGGTACCCGTGACGGTGCGTGTAATCATCGAGAGCTTCATGTATGCCTCATTTTTATTTATCGAGCAAATGCCCAAGGCTGTGACGAATGCCCCTGATTCATTTGTCCCATAACCTATCGGCGGGATGGGTTGAGAGGGGTGCGGCGTAGCGGTATCGTGAACCGAATAAAACAAAACCCAAGTAAGGGAGTTGGATATGAGCGAGCAGACCATCGGTACGACGTGTGTTCAGGGCGGTTATCGCCCGGGTGACGCAGAGCCGCGTCAGGTGCCTATCTACCAGTCAACCACGTGGAAGTACGACACGTCCGAGCACATGGGCAAGCTGTTTGACCTGGAGGAGTCGGGCTATTTCTACAGCCGTCTGCAGAACCCTACGTGCGATTTGGTTGCCGCAAAGATCTGCGAGATGGAGGGCGGTACCGCTGCGATGCTTACGAGCTCGGGCATGGCTGCGAACTTCCTCGCGATCTTTAACGTTGCCGGTGCCGGCGATCACGTGGTCGCGAGCTCTGCCATCTACGGCGGTACCTACAACCTGCTCGCCCACACCATGGGTCGTATGGGCTTGACCTGCACGTTCGTTGCCCCCGACTGCACCGACGAGGAGCTCGAGGCAGCCTTTGAGCCCAATACTAAGCTCGTCTTTGGCGAGACGATTGCCAATCCCGCCCTTGCCGTGCTCGATATTGAGCGCTTTGCCAAGGCCGCGCATGATCACGGCGTGCCGTTGATGGTCGACAACACCTTCCCGACGCCCGTGATGTGCCGCCCCTTTGAGTGGGGCGCCGACATCGTTACGCACTCCACCACCAAGTACATGGATGGACATGCTGCCTACCTGGGCGGCGTGATCGTCGACCACGGTCAGTTTGACTGGATGGCTCATGCGGACAAGTTCCCGGGTCTCACCACGCCCGACGAGAGCTACCACGGCGTGACGTATGCCGAGAAGTTCGGTCGCGAGGGCGCCTTCATTACCAAAGCAACCGCTCAGCTCATGCGCGACCTCGGCCCCATGCAGAACCCGCAGGCGGCGTTCTTCTTGAACAGCTCGCTCGAGAGCCTGCATGTGCGCATGCCGCGTCATTGCGAGAATGGCCTGGCCGTTGCCAAGTTCCTGCAGAGCCATCCCAAGGTACGCTTCGTGAGCTATCCGGGCCTGGAGGGCGATAAGTACTATGACATGGCTCAGAAGTACATGCCCAACGGTACCTGCGGCGTTGTGAGCTTTGGCTTTAACGGTGGTCGCGCGGCGGCCGAGACCTTTATGAAGAGCCTCAAGCTCGCCCAGATTGCCACGCACGTGGCCGACGCCCGCACGTGCTGCCTGCATCCCGCTAACGCCACGCATCGTCAGATGAACGATGAGGAGCTCATCGCCTGTGGCATCTCCGCCGACATGGTGCGCCTGTCGTGCGGCCTCGAGGACACGGCCGATCTGATTGCCGACCTTGAGCAGGCGCTCGAGCAGTGCTAGGCTAGCGTTCGCACAAGGCGCCGATGCTGGCGAAAGCTTCGGTGACCTTTCGTTCCGATTCCGTAGGCGGGACCCCAATCGCGGCTGTTTGCAGGCGATTGGGGCCCCGTTTTTGCGTTGCGCCACTCGAAAGGATGGATATGGAGAAAACTGCAGAGCAGCTGCGCCGCGAGCACATTGCCCTAGAGGGCGACACCCATGGCAAGAACAAATGGGCGATTCTGTTTACCGTGCTCATCATGACGTTTATGGTGTGTCTGGATTCGACCGTCGTGACCGTGGCGCTGCCCGTGATGCAAAAAGAGCTGGGCGTGGGCCTCGATCGCATCCAGCTGGTAAGCTCGGTGTATCTGCTTGCGACTTGCGTGGCCATGTTGCCGTTTGGCCGTCTGGGCGACGTGCGCGGCAAGGTGAATGTGTTCCAGCTGGGCGTCATCGTCTTTTCGGTCGGTTCGCTGCTGTGCGGCCTTTCGGCCTCGCTCGAGGTTCTTATCCTGGCACGCATTGCTCAGGGCGTCGGTTGCGCGGCGGCCATGGCTAACAACATGGGTATCATCACCGAGTCGTTCCCGGCGCGCGAACGAGGCCGTGCCATGGGTATTCTCGCGACCTTCGTGGCCCTCGGCATGATGTGTGGCCCCGTGCTCGGTGGCATGCTGGTGGCAAGCTTTCCCTGGGAGAGCATCTTCCTCATCAACCTGCCCATTGGCGTCATCTCGTTTATCGTGGGGCTCTACACGCTGCCGCATGTTAAGCCGGAGGCCGGCGAGCGCCCCATGTCCTTGATCGAGGCCGCTCGTCGCTGCTTTGCAAATTCGGCCTTCACCATCAACCTCGCCTGCATGCTCATCGTGTTCGTTGGTATCGGCGCATCCGAGTTTATTCTGCCGTTCTATTTTCAGGACGCCCACGGCTTTGGTTCTGACATTTCCGGACTGCTCTTTTTGGCGCTGCCGATGGTGAATGCCTTTATCGGTCCGCTTTCGGGTACGGTTTCGGACCGTGTTGGCTGTGAGGGTCCCACGGCGGTCGGCCTGGGCGTGTACGTGTGCGGCCTCTTTGCGGTAAGCACGCTCGACGAGCACTCTTCTATCCCTGTAATCGTGTGTTGCGTCGCGTTTATGTCGTGCGGCACGTCGATTTTCCAGAGCCCCAATAACTCGCTGTATATGGGCTCGGCTCCGCGCGAAGCGCTCGGTTTTGCGGGCAGCTTGGGCAGTTTTGCGCGCTACGCCGGCATGGCACTCGGCATTACGGTGGCGTCGAATATCCTGTATGGGCAGATGAGCGTGGCGATGGGCGAGGCCGTGACCAGTTTTGTTGCGGGCCGTCCGGATGTGTTTTTGTTTGGTTTCCGTTCGGTGTTCTATGTGTTGATGGCTGTGGCCGCTGTGGGCTTTGCGCTCGCCATGGTGCGTTTGGTGAGGGTGCGCGCCCGCCATTAGCGTGTTGGGAGGCTGTCTGCCACGATTCGCGCCGTCCCAAAAAGACTGGTTTGTGGTGCGATGCGGCTTGTGGGGCGGGCGGGGATCGGTCCGTGGTAGACTATCGAACAACGTTTATTAATCGCGCGGTATCGTTGCCGCGAGAAGGGGTTGCGCCATGCAGGAGCTTGAGGATCGTATTCGCCATGATGGCATCGTAAAGGCCGGTAACGTCCTTAAGGTTGATGCCTTCCTCAACCACCAGTGCGACGTTGAACTGTTCGACCACATGGGCGCCGAATGGGCCCGTCTGTTCGAGGGTGTCGAGATCAACAAGATCCTGACAATCGAGGCTTCGGGCATTGGCATGGCTTGCATCGCGGCTCAGCATTTTGGCGGCGTGCCGGTGGTCTTTGCCAAGAAGGCACAGTCCATCAACCTTGACGGCGAGCAGTATGCCACGACCATCTACTCCTTTACCAAGCAGAAGGAGTACCCGGTCATCGTTGGCAAGCGCTTCCTGTCCGAGGGCGACAAAGTCCTGATTATCGACGACTTCCTGGCCAACGGCTGCGCGCTTGAGGGTCTTATTAAGATCTGCGAGGCTGCGGGCGCCGAGGTTGCCGGTATTGGCATCGCCGTCGAGAAGGGCTTCCAGGGCGGCGGCGATAAGCTCCGTAAGCGCGGTTTCCGCGTCGAGAGCTTGGCTCGTATCGCCGATATGGACTGCGAAAACGGCGAGATCACCTTCGCCTAAGCGCGCAACACAAGCGATTGGTATGCGATGTGACAAAGGGACCGTCCCTTTGTCACATTTTTTGTATGAGGGGAGGTGTTGATATGGATGAGAACAAGATGGGATGGCGCGAGTATGCGCGCTATGCCGAGATGTCGGTCGAGGAGTTGGCACGCGATTGCGAGGTGCAGGTGTTTCGCGCGACGGGTCCGGGCGGACAGGGCGTGAACACGACGGACTCGGCGGTACGCATGAAGCATGGGCCAACGGGGATTACCGTGACGGCGCGCGAGAGCCGTAGTCAGTTTCAGAATCGCAGCTGCTGTCTGCGTAAGCTGAGGGCAGAGCTTGAGTGTCGTGGCCGTCCGCCGCGCCGACGCGTAAAGACCAAAGTGCCACAGCGATCGCGCCAGCGCAGGCTCAACGACAAACACTTCAACGCGATTAAAAAGGCCAACCGTCGCAAGCCGGGCAGCGACGAATAGCCTCCTCATAAGTTGCGGTGAAATAGGGACTGTTTTGCGGCTTTAGCTGCATAAACAGTCCCTATTTCACCGCAACTTAGGTGGGGTTAGCGGGTGGGGTGCCAGACGTGGAGGGCTCCGCCGAGGACGTCCACCTCGATGCGAGAGGCGACGATGGGCTCGCCGTCGGCCTGGATGGGGTAGTCTGGCTCCTCAAAGGTAAGCTCGGCATGGCGACAGCGGCGCATGCGAACCGGTGGCAGCTTGGTATGGTGGCCATCTTTGGCCGAAAGGAACATGGGAAGCGCGACCGCACGGGGGACGGGGCCGCAGGCGTAGCAAACGTCGAGCATGCCGTCGCAGGGGTCGGCATCGGGGCAGATGCGATAGCCCGAGCCATAGGTGGGCCCCAGCTGAATCGCCATGATGATCGCCCTCACGCGCTCGGCGGGCGCGCCGTCAAAGCTGACCGTCATGGGGTAGTTGCGATAGCGTAGGCCAAACTGCTCAAGTCCCGATAGGGTGTAGAGCGGAGCGCCGGCGAGCCCCGTCTTTTTTCGCAGCTCGGTGGTGCCCAGGCCGATGGCGGCATCGATACCGACCGAAAGCGTCTGGTCGTAGTACTCGACGGTCGCCTCGCCTCTGCCGCTTGCGGGGTTCCATGAGCGAATGCGTCCGATATCCTGACGCTGCAGCTCGCAGGTGAGCAGCGCGGCAAAATCCTTGCCGGAGAAATCGTCGATACCGAGGGTCTGGGCAAAATCATTGCCGGAGCCTACGGGCAGGACGGCAAGCGCCGGTCGAACCGTTTCTTCTGGCGCCATCAAGCCATTGACGACCTCGTGGATCACGCCGTCGCCGCCGAGTGCGATAACCGTGCGGTAGCCCTGGGCCCGTGCGGCAAGTTCCTTGGCTTGTCCCATGCGCTCGGTCAGCACCAGATCAAACTGGGATGAGCGCGCGGTCATGTCCAAAAAGCGCTGCAGGCGCTCGGCAACTTCGCGCGCCGCACCCGATTGGGCGGCTGGGTTGGCGATGATGAGCGTGCGACCAAAATCAGTTGCGTGCATGGGGCGACTCCCGGCGTATGACGTGACGGTGCGGTCGCGCTCAGGTCGAATTGTCCCCGATTGTGGCTGCACGGCGAATACTTACGTCTACTCTATCAGGTCGTTGTGGCGCTCGATAGCATCCGCTACCGTACCGCCCTCATCCACAATAAGCGAACGGCGTTTAGGCGAGACAATGCGCTGGGCGGGATATACGCCGCGGTGGCCGCCGACGAGATAGCTGATAAACGCCACGATGACAAAGAACCCGGCAGCCGTGCCGTGGAACAGGTCGATGGCCATCATACAGGTGGTGATGGGTACATTAAGGCCGGCGCAGAACACGCCGAGCATGCCCAGCGCCGCCAGAAAGCTGGGGTCGATTCCGACGAGGCAACCGATCCAACCGCCGAGCGCCGCACCGATGCCAAACAGGGGTGTGACCTCGCCTCCTTGGAAGCCGGCGCCCAGGGTGAGCGCCGTCACCACGAGCTTGATGGCTGCGTCGGCAAGGGTCGTGTTACCGGCGAACCCGGCGCCCGAGAGCCAGGTGGCAAGGCCGGCATACTTCCAGGCGTCGAGCATCGCGTAGACCGCGAGCACCACGAGCGCGCCCACGAGTGCGCGAGCAATGTAGTTGGTGATAAAGCGGCCGTACAGGCTCTTGACGGTACGAACCGACCAGGCAAAGAGACGTGCGGTGAGACCAAAGATGATGGCGCTGATGACTACGATGACAACCGTCCGTGGTGTCATGTTGGGAACGCTGGCGATAACATTCGCCTCGTACTCGGTTCCCAAGGCAAGCGACGTAAAGTAGCCGGTAAACGAGGCGACCAGGCAGTAGATGCCCGCGGTGTAGTCGATCTTGCCGATAAAGCACATCTCCATGCCAAAGAAAGCTCCGGCAAGGGGCGAACCGAATACGGCGCCAAAGGCCGACGAGATGCCGGCGAGCATGAGGTCGTGGTGGTCATGCTTTTTGAGGTGGGCGAGGCTCGAGATGTTGCTGGCGATGGTGCCGCCAATCTGCACCGCAGCCCCCTCGCGACCGGCCGATCCGCCGGTGAGGTGCGTGAGCGTGGAGCAGACGAAGGTGAGGACGGCCATGCGCATATGGATAAGGTGTGTGCCCAGGGCGGAGTCGATGACCAGATTGTTACCTCGTTTGGCGGCAAGGCCGTGGTTTTTGTACACCCATGCGGTGGCAACGCCCACAACGGGAAGCAACGCGTAAATCCACACGTGGTGCTCGCGATAATCGGTCGCGATATTCAGCGAGGCCAAAAATGCCCAAGCGGCAACACCCATGGCGAGCGAGACGATGACGACGAGCGCGAGCAGTTTGGCGCTTGCAAACAGGTTGCGGGCGTAGCGGCGTGTGTCGGCGGCCAAGAGCTGCTCGGAGCGGGTGAGTTGACGCCTGCCGGCCATGATGACGTCGCTAAGGGAGAAAAGGCCGCCATCGTCGAGCGGCTGGGAATGATCCTGCGCTTCGTTTGCGCTTTCGGGTTTGTTGTTATGAGCCATTTATTCCTCTTTTAGGTTGCAACGCAAGCATTATAAAACGCGGCAAGCGCGACGAGCCGGTGGGTTGGTTTCCATTCTGTTTCGCGGCCTGCAACCGACAGGTGTATTTGCGGGTTCAGGCCGAGTCGCGGTCGTGCGTCGGGGGATTATACTGAGAAAAGCATAAAGAATCGGCGCCCCTGTTGTGCGCCGTGGCATTAAGAGGTGCATATGGCAGAGAAACTCATTCCGTTGGAGGACGCACAGTCGATTGTCCTGTCGCACGTTGCTCCGACCGATCTCGTCGAGATTCCCGTGTGGCAGGCGGCTGGTTTTCCCTTGGCCGAGGATGCTGTGGCCGATATCGACATTTCACCGTTTGCCAACAGCGCCATGGACGGGTATGCCGTGCGCTCGGCGGACTTGGTGCAGGCATCTGGCGAGGCGCCGGTGACGCTCGACGTTATCGGACACGAGGCCGCGGGCCATGTGTTTGAGGGCGCAATCGGTGCGGGCGAGGCGGTCCGCATCATGACGGGCGCGCCGGTGCCCGAGGGTGCGGATGCTGTGGTGAAATACGAGATTGTCGATGTGCTTGACGGCGATGGCAACGAGGGCTCGCGTGTGAGGTTCTCGGCGCCGGCCAAGGTGGGGGAGAACGTTCGCTCTGCCGCCGAGGAGGCCCATGCCGGCGACGTCGTGATGCGTGCTGGCGAGGTTGTGGCTCCGGCAGGCGCCGGCCTGCTGGCAAGCGCCGGTTATGCGAGCGTGAAGGTGCATGCCGCCCCGCGCGTGGGCATTATCTCGCTGGGGACGGAACTGGTCGCGCCGAGTGAGCTGCCGGCGCGCGGGCAGATTCGCGACTCCAACTCGTCCGCGTTGATGGCCGAGGCACTCGATGCGGGAGCCGAGCCCGTGTTCTACGGCATTGCGCCCGATGATGAGCAGGTGATTGCCGAGCTGGTACATCGTGCCGTGCAGGAGTGCGATTTTGTCATTACGAGCGGTGGCGCCTCGGCGGGCGACTACGACTATGTGACGGCGCTGGTCCAGCGCGAGGGCGAGGTGCTGTTCGATCGGATCTCGATGCGTCCAGGCAAGGCCATTACGTTTGGCTTGCTCGGGGGCAAGCCCTACCTGGGGCTTTCAGGCAATCCGGCCGCGGCGTATGTGGGCTTTGAGATGCTCGCCCGCCCGGCGATTCGTAAGATGCGCGGCTTTGCCGAGGGAGCGCGTCCCATGCAGCGAGCGGCTCTTACCCACGGTGTGAAAAAGCGCCAGGACCGACGCTTCTTCGATCGCGCCACGGTTTTGCGCGACCCCGAGACCGGTGAGCTGTTGGTGACCGAGGCCATGACGCAGAATTCGGCGCTGCTCGGCACGATGCAGCGGGCCAACTGCCTGTTGCGTATTGACGAAGGACCGTGCGAGCTCAAGGCGGGCGACGTCGTGGATGTCGTGCGTGTCGACCTGCCTGAGGGCACGGTGCTATAGGAGGAATGCTATGGAGCTGAAGATTTCGATTGTGACGTGCTCGGATACGCGCGATCTTGCCCAGGACGAGGCGGGTGCCGCGCTCGAGGAACTCATCGTGGCGCAGGGTTGGACGGTCGCCTCACATGTGGTCGTGCGCGACGACGCCAGCGAGATCGGTGATGCCATTGTGGAAGCCGCCGATGAGTGCCACGCCAATGTCGTGCTCACCTGCGGCGGCACGGGGCTTTCGATGCGCGATGTGACGCCCGAGGCGACGCGTGCCGTCTGCGACCGCGATGTGCCGGGTATTGCAGAGGCAATCCGTGCGTACTCGATGACCAAGACGCGCCGCGCCATGCTCTCGCGCGCTATTTGCATGCAACGAGGTCATACGCTTGTCGTAAACTTTCCCGGTTCCACGAAGGCCGCCCGCGAAAGCTGGGAGGCCGTGAGTGACCAGCTGGAACATGCGGCCCAGATGACGGCGGGCGGCGGACACGCCAGATAAGCGCACTACCTGCGGCGGAGCGACCTTACGGGCTGCTCCGCCTTTGTTTTCCGCCGAAGCGACGCCGAGGTGCACGCTAACTCGAAACTATATTCTCTGGTGAGAATAATTTCTCACTATCATTATTCGCGCAGAAGTATAATCTGATTGCAGATTAAAGCCCGCGGTGGGGTGCCCGGGCATAAGGTCCGAAAGGGTTGAATATGTTCGATTTGGTTTCTCGCCGCGGTTTTGTCTCGCTTTCTGCTGTCGCCGCTGCCGGCCTTGGTCTTGCTGGCTGCTCGGGCAGCAAGACGTCCGAGCCGGCCGGATTCGATGCCGGCTCCGCCAAGGCCTCTTCCAAGAAGGAAACCGTCGAGCTGCAGGTCTTTGCTGCTAACTCCCTCGAGAAGGCCCTTCCCGAGGTCCAGGAGCTCTACACCGACCAGACCGGCACCACCTTTGCCGACACGCAGTTTAAGGCCTCCGGCGACCTCGTTGAGCAGATGCGCGCCGGTGCCGCCGTCGACGTGCTCATCACGGCCTCCAAGGGCACCATGGATGACGCTGAGACCGCCGAGCTCGTCGACACCGACACCCGTGAGGATATGTTCGTTAACGACCTCGTGATCATTCGCGCCGAGGGCTCCGACACCAAGGTCGAGTCCATCGCCGACGTCGCGAACCTGGACGGCAAGATCGCTATTGGCGACGCCAAGACCGTCCCCGCCGGCAAGTACGCCAACCAGGCGCTGGCTTCCGTGGGCCTCTATACCGGCACCGAGGGCGACGACGGCGAGTATGCGCCCGAGATCGCCGACAAGGTGGCCCTGGCCGACAAAGTTGGTACCGCCGCCGCCTATGTGTCCACGGGCGACTGCGTGGCAGGCTTTGTCTACAGCTCCGATATCTTCCGCTACGACGGCATCGAGGAGGCCTTCGTGTGCCCCGAGGATTCGCACAAGCCCATCGTGTACCCGGGTGCCGTTGCCGAGAGCTCCGAGCATGCCGACGAAGCCAAGGCTTTCATCGACTTTTGCCTGTCCAACAAGAAGGCTCAGAAGATTTGGGCTAAGTACGGCTTTGAGCTTTCCGCGTAGTGCGGCTTGGCGCGATAATTCCATCGTTTTGTGTTTCACTCCGTCCTTGTATTCGCTTGGAGCTTTTCGTGCTTAATAGATTCCGCATGCTTGTCGCCTGTGCTTTGACCTTCGCGCTTTGCTGGGTGCCGGGATTTGCGTTTGCTGAGGACGCTGAGGACGGGGCCCAGGCTGCTGCGACCGCTCATGGGCTTTCCTATGGGATCGAGGGTTTTGAGCGGTTGGCCAAGGGGACCGCTCGTGCCATGGAGGGCCAGCCTGAGGGCTACCGGTTTCCCGTTGACGAGGACGTGGACCTTGTAGTGGCGCCTGCTGCCGATCGTGTTGTGGTGTGGATATCGCCCAAGGCGGTCGAGAAGTATGGATTGGATCCGCAGGACAACGAGTGCGTATCGGGTCTCAAAGCCCTCGTCTGTAAGCTCGACAGCGCAAACTGCATGGGAGGTGCGCAGCTAGGGGACGTGGATCTTCCTTGGTATGTCACGGCGGAAACAACGTTTGATGCCGGCGGGTATACCTATGGCTTTGACGAGCGCGGTGCGGATGGGGACCGTTATGTGGTGATTGCATCAGCCTCGGGTGATGCCAAGGGCGGCGCGCGTTGGCTTGATAGCGCTCAAATGGTAGAAGCGTCGTCTGTCGTGTTGCGGGATGAGCGGGGGGCCTTGACCTCTCTGGCCTCCTTATTGGGCGGCATCGACTACCGACCGTTTTGGGTGTCCATCAAAACGAGCGGACTTGCCCTGGTGATTGCGTTTGCGCTGGGCCTGTTTGCCGCGTGGAAGACCATGGGTACCTCGAGTCGCATCAAGGGCCTGCTCGACTCGGTCTTTACCATCCCTATGGTGTTGCCGCCCACGGTCTGCGGTTTTCTGCTCCTTATGCTGTTTGGCCGCTCGACCGGGGTGGGCCAGTGGCTCATCGCGCACGGCGTCTCCATCGTCTTTACGTGGCCCGCAGCGGTGATATCTGCCGTGGTGGTGTCGTTCCCGCTCGTCTATCGTACGGCACTCGGAGCCTTCGAGAGCCTCGACACGCAGATGCTCGATGCGGCACGAACCCTGGGATGGTCCGAGCGTCGCATCTTTACCAAGATTATGATGCCGCTTGGCTGGCCCTCGATTGCCGCCGGCACGGTGCTCGCCTTTGCCCGCGCCATGGGCGAGTTTGGCTGCACGCTGTTCTTTGCGGGCAACTACGCCGGCATTACGCAGACCATCCCCATCGCCATCTACTTTGAGTGGATGGGCGGCAATACGTCGGTCGCGCTCTTCTGGGTCGTCGTCGTGATTGTCTTTAGCTTTTTGGTCATCCTGTTCATCAACATGTATACGGCACATTCGCAAAAGTACCGCGAGCGTGGTCTTTCCCGTGCGGAACGCAAGCAGGCCAAAGATCTCGCCGGACAGGGCGATTCACTCGACCCGGCGGGCGGTGATGCCTTGCGTATCGATCGCGAGGCACTGGCCGAGCTCATGTGCGATGACGCCGCATTACAGGGAGGTCGATAGGCCATGTCGCTCGTTCTGGATATTAAGAAACGTTATCCCGGGTTTGTGCTCGACATGCAGCTTGAGGCCGGCGAGGAGCGCGTGGCCTTGCTCGGTGCCTCCGGATGTGGCAAGAGCTGCACGTTGCGCTGCATTGCCGGCGTGGAGACGCCCGACGAGGGCAAGATCGTCGTCAACGGCGTGACCTTTTTTGACTCGGCGGCTGGCATCAACCTGTCACCCCAGGAGCGAAAATGCGCCCTGTTGTTCCAAAACTATCAGCTGTTTCCCAACATGACGGTGGCCGATAACGTATGCGCCGGTGTAAAGGATGCTGGCGACGCCGCCGCGCGCAAAAAGCTCGCCGAGCGCTATCTGGGCATTTTCGGTCTGGCCGATTTTGTCGATCGCTACCCCGCGCGACTCTCGGGCGGGCAGCAGCAACGCGTGGCGCTTGCCCGTATGGTGGCGGCGCATCCGGGCATTTTTATGTTCGACGAGCCCATGAGCGCACTCGATGCGTATCTCAAGAGCGCGCTTGAGCAAAACATGCTCGACCTGTTCGACGTCTGCAACCGTACCGTGCTCTACGTGAGCCACGACATCGACGAAGCGTGCCGCCTGTGTCAGCGCATCTGCGTGATGCACGACGGGCATGTGGAGGAGATCGGCTCCATCGAGGACGTGGTCCGTCGTCCGCAGACGCTGGCGGCACTGCGCCTGACGGGCTGCAAGAATACGAGCCGCGCGCGCAAGATCGGCGACGAAGAAGTTGAGGCCCTCGACTGGGGCATGACCTTTAATGTGGGCCGTGAGGTTCGAGATGACGTGGCGTACCTCGGTATTCGTGCGAGCTACTTCCATGTTGACAATCGCGCGGAGCGGGGCCGTAACAGCTACGATTTGCACGTGGCCCGTGTGAGCGATTCGCGCTTTGAGCGGCTGGTGCTGCTGGACGTGCCGCGCGTCGATGCGCCCACGCGTCTGCAGTGGAAGGTCAACAAGGTGGGCGTGCCTGTCGACGAGCTGCCGCAAGCAGGCGAGACGCTACGCATGCACTTCGATGCGAGTAAGATCCATTTGGTTTGTCGATAGCGCCGGGTAATGCCGTCGGGGATATAAGCCTCGGCGGCTTTGTCTTGCCGTTCGCCGAATGATGGATGACAAACTCTTATCAACACAGATAATTATTTATTAAATGACGGCACACGACGCTGTCGTACGCATGTCGGCGGTGTTCGTCTGGACGACAACCGTTGATATAGTTACCTTCGACGAGAAAAGGAGGGTGCGCCGGTGCTGCAGATGACATATTCGCGTCGCGTTGCCGCGCGCGCCCTGTATATGGCTCGGAGCCGCATATGAGCAGGTATGTTCACGGCTCCGGGAGAGACGACGCACAACTAAATAATCAGCTGCAAAGCGGGTTCCCCAAAATTCCGGGTTTGAGCGCGGCTGGGTTTTCGCCACCCACCGTGCAGGAATACCGTAGCTATTCATTTTTGGTTCGAGAGGGGAACCGTCATGGCTGAAGAATTTGATTTCCATCCGATGTGGGAGAGCCTCGGCATGAATCTTGCCGACCACGACATGCTGCTGGGCGCCGTGGGCCAGATGTACGGCGATATGTTCCTGACGCAGAACAACCGCCCCAAGTCCACGTCTTACCTGGACTTTGTGGCCACCAACATCCACAGCGGCCGTATTAAGGAGATGCTCGACAAGAAGGAGGCCGGCGAGGCAACCAAGATCGTCGGCTCGTTCTGCGTGTACGTGCCCGAGGAGATCGTACTTGCCTGTGACGGCATTCCTGTGGGCCTGTGCTCGGGTGCCGACTGGGCGACCGACAAGGTCGAGGAGCATCTGCCGCGCAACACCTGTCCGCTCATCAAGAGCTTTGCCGGCTTTAAGCTGGGCGAGGTCTGCCCCTACATTGAGTCGAGTGACCTGGTGGTAGGCGAGAACACCTGCGATGGCAAGAAGAAAGCCTACGAGTTCTTTGCCACGCAAAAGAACATGTACGTCATGGATATTCCCAACGTACACGACGAGTCGACGCTCGTGACCTGGAAGGCCGAGGTCAAGAAGCTCGCCGCCAAGATCGAGGAAGAGTGTGGCGTCAAGATTACGCCCGAGCGTCTGAAGGCCGCCATCCACGCCGTCAACGAGAAGCGTCGCGCCCTGCAGCGTCTGGCTGCGACCCGCGCTGCCGATCCGGCGCCCATCAGCGGTCTCGACAGTCTGCTGACCGTTCAGGCCGCCTTTATGGATGACACGCCGCGTCTGACCGGAGCCATTAACGATATGGCGGCTGAGTGCGAGCAGCGCGTTGAGGCTGGCGAGGGCGTGGCGCCCAAGGGCACCAAGCGCATCCTGTACACCGGCACGCCCATGGCCGTGCCCAACTGGAAACTGTTCAACCTCATCGAGAAGGCCGGCGGCGTTGTGGTGGGCGAGGAGTCCTGCACGGGCTCGCGCTACTACAAGGACCTGGTCGACGAGTCCGGCGAGACGGTCGACGAGATGCTCGATGCCATTGCCGAGCGCTACTTTAAGATCAACTGCGCTGTCTTTACGCCCAACGACCAGCGTATGAAGGACATCGTTCAGATGGCCAAGGACCTGCATGCCGACGGCATCGTCGACGTGGCGCTGCAGTTCTGCACGCTTTACGAGATGGAGTCCTTTGCCGTGGAGAAGGCCGCCGAGGAAGCCGGCATTCCGTTTATGCACATCACGACCGACTACGCCGGCGAGGATGCTGGCCAACTGCAAACCAGGATCGAGGCTTTCTTGGAAACCATTTAGGACTATTCGTCCCGGCGGCTTCCCCAGGCACCCGATCTTGCCGTTCAAACCGTCGCTTGCGTACCAAAGTACGCGGCGATCCTTTTACGGCAACCTCGGGCACCTGGGAAAGCCGTTTCCTTGGTTGGTTAAAAGGTTTAGGAGTTATATGTCGGAAAATATTGAACAGCCGTTGCCGTCCACGTTTGAGGAGTTCAACGAGCAACGCAAGGCGGCGTTTATTCGCGTCAAGGATTACAAACAGGCCGGCAATCGCCTGGTCGGCTTTTTGTGCAGCTATACGCCGCTCGAGATTATCGATGCCGCGGGGGCTGCGAGCGTGGCGCTGTGCGGTACGTCCGATGAGGTGATTCCCGAGGCCGAGAAGGTGCTGCCGGCAAATCTTTGTCCGCTCATCAAGTCGACGTACGGCTTTGCCTACTCGCAAAAGTGCCCGTTTACGTACTTTAGCGACATGATCATCGGCGAGACCACCTGCGACGGCAAGAAGAAGATGTACGAGCTACTCAACGAGCTCAAGCGCACGCACATTCTGCATCTTCCGCAGGGTCGCGATCGCGCCTACGAGCGTGAAGGCTGGTACGAGGAGTGCCGCCTGCTCAAGGAGGAGCTCGAGAACTTCTACGGCATCACGATTACCGACGATGACCTGCGCGCTGCCGTCCGTCGTCGCAACCGCTTGCGTGCGGCCCAGCTCGACATGTTTGCCCTGCAGGCCAACCAGCCGGCGGCCATGAGCGGCGTCGACCTGATGAGCACTATGTTTGCTGGTACGTTCAGCTTTGATATCGAGGCCTATACGCAGCAGCTGGAGCAAAAGGTTGCCAAGCTGCGCGAGGCCTACGACGCGGGCGAGCGCCCGGTTGCGGCGGATGCCAAGCGCATTCTGATCACCGGTTGCCCGGTGGGCGGTGTGATCAACAAGATCGGTCGTACCATCGAGTCCAACGGCGGTGTGGTCGTGTGCATGGATGACTGCTCGGGCGAGCGCACGGCGGCCATGATGATCGATCCGGAGGCTCCCGACATCCTGCGCGCCATCGCAGACCGCTACCTGGATATCAACTGTTCGGTCATGACGCCCAACGACGGTCGTCTGGAAAACACGCTGGTCATGTGCGAGAAGTATCACGTCGATGGCGTAGTGGAGAACGTGCTCCAGGCGTGCCATACCTTTAACGTGGAGAGCGCACGCATGCAGGAAGCTGTCGAGGGTGCGGGCATTCCGTACATGAAGATCGAGACCGATTACAGCAACGGCGACATGGGCCAGATTGAGACGCGCATCGCCGCCTTCATCGAAACCCTCTAGCTTCCTCAGGCACCGGATCTTGCCCCTCAAACCGTCGCTTGCGTACCCAAAGTACGCTGCGCTCACCTTTCGGGGCAATCTCCGGCATCTGAGAAACCTAGAGCTAAGGCGCCTGAACGCGCCGCTACCTTTGATGTTTAGATTGGGAGAGAGCCATGATAGGGATCGGGATCGATATCGGGTCTACGGCGGCTAAGGCCGCTGTGGTCGATGGGGAGGGTTCGGTGGCGTGGACGTGCGTGCAGCCAACCGGGTTCTCCTCGGTCGATGCTTCCGAGCGGCTGCGCGAGGCGCTGGCAGCGGCCGGCTACGACGTGACGGCCGACGACGTGCGCGTGATCGCGACCGGCTACGGCCGTCTCGCCGTGCCCTATGCGCACAAGGTCGTGACCGAGATCACCTGCCACGGCACCGGTGCCGTGCGCCTGTTTGGCGATCACGGCACGGTGATCGACGTGGGCGGTCAGGACACCAAGGTCATTCAGCTTAAAAGTGGCCGCGTGGCCAAGTTTGCTATGAACGACAAGTGCGCCGCCGGCACGGGGCGCTTTTTGGAGATCATGGCCGACCGCCTGGGCATTTCCCAGCAGCAGATGGCCGACCTGGCGCGTTCCGGCGAGCCCACCAAGATCAGCAACATGTGCACGGTGTTTGCCGAGAGCGAGGTCATCAGCCTGATCGGTCGTGGCGAGCCGCGCGAGAACATTGCGCGTGGCGTGATCGACAGCGTGGTCTCGCGCGTGGCGACCATGGCCGGGCAGGCCGCGGGCGCCCCGTACTACCTGACCGGTGGCCTGTGCGAGAACGCCTTCGTGGTGGAGCGGTTGGGCGAGCTACTGGGGTCGCCGGTGACCACCTCGCCCCAGGCCCGCTTTGCCGGAGCGATCGGCGCAGCGATTCGCGCACAGGCACTAGGGTGATGTATCGGCCGTGGAAGCGCGTTCATGCGTATACTGGGAAGCATTGTTTGTGTTTGAGGGGAGGTATCGATGACAGGCGATCAGATGAGGCTTACGTCTATGACGGCTGCGAGTGGTTGAGCCGCTAAGTTGGCTCCTGGAGCCCTCGCCCAGGTCCTGGGCGACTTACCCAATGTGCATAACGACAACCTGCTCGTGGGGTTCGATACCTCCGACGATGCGAGCGTCTTCCGCGTAGGGGAGAACCTGGGTCTCGTGCAGTCCATCGACTTCTTCCCACCGATGGTCGATGACCCGTTCCTGTTTGGCCAGATTGCCGCGGCAAATTCGCTGTCGGACATCTACGCCATGGGCGGGCGGCCGAGCCATGCCATGAACTTGCTGTGCATCCCGAGCTGTCTGGGCGTTGAGGTTGCCGGCGAAATTCTGGCGGGCGGCGCCGACAAGTGCGTCGAGGCGGGCTGCTCCATCGCGGGCGGCCACACCATCAACGACGACGAGCCCAAGTATGGCCTGTCCGTGAGCGGTTTTGTCGCGCTCGACCGCATGCTCGCCAACAGCGGCGCGCGCGTGGGCGATGCGTTACTGCTGACCAAGGCGATCGGATCGGGCATCATCACCACGGCCATTAAGGGTGAGCTTGTCGAGCAGGACGAGGCCGCAGCCATGTTTGACTCGATGCGCACCCTCAACGAGGCGCCGATTCGTCTGGCCGAGGGACTTGAGCTTCACGGCTGCACCGATGTCACGGGCTTTGGCCTGATCGGGCACGCGTGCGAGATGGCCGAGGGCTCGGGTGTGCAGATTGAGCTTACGTCGGGAGCGGTACCGCTCTTTGACCAGGTGCTCGACATGGCGCGTCTGGGCATTATCCCCGCCGGCGCCTACCGCAACCAGGACTTCTTTGGCCCGCGCGTGGCGGCCGACGATGACCTGGGGCCGGGCATGTTGGATGCGCTGTACGATCCGCAGACCTCGGGCGGTTTGCTTATTGCGGCGCCCGCGAGGGATGTGGACGAGCTTGCGCGTCGCCTGGATGCCGAGGGGCGCATCGCGGCCGTTGTCGGGCGCGTGTGCGAGGCGGAGCCGGGCGGTCCTGCCGTCCGCGTTGTTCGCTAGCCCGCACGTTTATGTAACTGTTTACCGTTCTCTAGAACGGTTCTTTCGAAAGGAATTTGCTATGTCTACCAAGATTGAAGTCAATGCCATGGGCGATGCCTGCCCGCTGCCCGTCGTCAAGACGCTTAAGGCACTCAAGCAGCTCGATGGCGAGGGCGCCGTGGTGACCTCGGTCGACAACGAGACCGCCGTCAAGAACATCTCCAAGATGGCGCAGGAGAAGGGCTGCACGGCCTCGGTCGAGAAGGTTTCTGATGCCGAGTGGCACGTGACCGTGGCGACCTCTGGCGCCGTTGCCGTGGCTGATCCCGAGCAGGATGGCGCTGCCTTCTGTGATGCCAGCGCCGGCAAGGGCAAGCTCGTCATTTCCGTCTACACCGACTGCATGGGCCGCGGCGACGACGAGCTGGGCCACAAGCTCATGAAGGCCTTCATCTTTGCCGTGACGCAGCAGGAGGAGCTGCCCGCGACCATGCTGTTCTACAACGGTGGCGCCAAGCTCACCGTCGAGGGCTCGCCGGTGCTAGACGACCTTAAGGGCCTGGCCGAGCAGGGTGTCGAGATTCTCACCTGCGGTACCTGCCTCGACCACTATGGCATTAAAGACCAGCTTGCGGTGGGCGAGGTCACCAACATGTACGTGATCGTGGAGAAGATGGAGCAGGCCGTGCGCGTCGTGCGCCCGTAGCGTATTGGTTGGAGTTGCCATGAGGGAGAAGCGCCCGGCGCTTGTCATCACGTTTCCCACCACGGCGGCCGCCATGGGTTGCGAGTCCCTGTGCGTCGAGCGCGGCCTTCCCGGGCGAACGATTCCCGTGCCCGGGGAGGTCGCTGCCGGCTGCGGCTTGGCGTGGAAGGCGTTGCCTGCCGATGAGGAGCTGCTGCGCGGCGAACTCGCCGCGGCGGGCATTCCTACCGAGGGCTATACCGTGATCGACATGTGGGAGGTCGTGCGATGATCTACCTGGATAACGCGGCGACGACCATGCACAAGCCGCAGACGGTCATCGATGCCGTGACGCAGGCGATGTGCTCGCTTGGCAATGCCGGGCGCGGCGCCACGTCGGGTGCCCTCGATGCCGCTCGTACGATTCACAGTTGCCGTGCCAAGCTCGCGCGCCTTTTAGGTTGCCCGAGGGCGGACCATGTGTGCTTTACGCCCAACTCTACGGCGGCGCTCAACACCGCCATCTGTGGCGTGGTGCGCCCCGGCGACCGCGTGGTCACGACGGTGCTCGAGCACAACTCCGTGCTGCGTCCGCTCAACCGCCTGGCAGCGGAGCGGGGTGTGACCGTTGAGCATGCGGGCTGTGACGTAAACGGTGTGCTCGACTACGACGAACTCGAGCGGCTTGTCACGCCGGGTACGCGTGCCGTGGTGGTGACGCATGCCTCCAACGTGACCGGCAACGCGGTCGACATTGCGCGCGTGGCGGCCATCGCCCATGCGGCCGGCGCGCTGGTGATTGTCGATGCCTCGCAGTCTGCCGGTACGGCGAAGATTGACATGGATACCATGGGGCTCGACGTGGTGTGCTTTACCGGCCATAAGGGGCTCATGGGTCCGCAGGGGACCGGCGGCCTGGCCGTGGCGGAGGGCATTGACGTGGCTCCGTGGGCCATGGGCGGCACGGGCGTGCACAGCTTCGATGCGCTGCAGCCGCTTGAGTGGCCCACGCGCCTTGAGGCGGGCACGCTCAACGGCCATGGCATCGCGGGGCTTTCTGCCGGCCTCGACTTTATCGAGGCCGAAGGCGGGGTCGAGGCGATGGCGGCGCATGAGCGTTCGCTTGCAGAGCGCTTCCTCGCCGGTGTTCGCGAAATCCCCGGCATTGCGCTCTACGGTGCGTTTGACCAGCCCGTGCGCTCAGCGATCGTCTCACTCAACGTGGGCGATATCGATTCGGCCGAGATCTCGGACGCGCTCATGCAAGGGTGGGGGATTGCGACGCGCCCCGGCGCCCACTGCGCTCCGCTCATGCACCGCGCGCTGGGGACCGAGCGTCAGGGTGTCGTTCGCTTCTCGTTTGGGTACTTCAACACAACCGAAGAAGTCGACACGGCTATCGATGCTCTGTGCGATTTAGCCTGCTAAAGCTGCTAGACCGTTTATACTTGCGGGACGGGTGTTTTTGCCCGTCCCGTTTTTGTTTCGACCCGAAAGGTGGTCCCATGGCTTCATCCGCCCCACGCGGTCTGCGCTCCGACCATGTCGTCACCGTCGGCATCGCCCTGTTCTCGATGCTCTTTGGCGCCGGCAACCTCATTATTCCGCCGCTGCTGGCGCTGCAGGCGGGTTCTGCCACGCCGGTCGCCATGCTCGGCTTTCTCATCGCCGCCATCGGCCTGCCCGTCATGGGCTTTATCGCCGTGGCGCTTGCCGGAACGGCGCGCGAGCTGGCCGGGCGCGTGCATCCTAAGTTTGGCGAATTCTTCGTTGCGGCGGTCTACCTGGCCATCGGTCCGTGCCTGGCCATTCCGCGCACAAGTTCTACGGCGTTCGAAATGCTGGTGCCGCTGCTGCCCGAGGGCGTTTCGCTCGGCACGGCTCGCCTGGTCTTTGCCATCGGGTTCTTCGTGGTCGCGTTTGCGCTTACGCTGCGCCCGGGCGTCATCACGCGTGTACTCGGTCGCATTACGGGCCCCGCGCTCATTGCGCTCATCGTGCTGGTCGTGGGTGCTGCCGTGATCTCGCCGCTGGGACCGGCTGCCGCGCCTCAGGCTCCCTACGATGCAGGCGCTGCCGTGCAGGGCTTTTTGACCGGCTACCAGACCATGGACCTTCTCGCGTCGCTCGCCTTTGGCATCATCATCGCCGAGACCATCCACGAGCTGGGCGTTACCGATGACAAGCGCGTGGCCTTTGAGATTTCGCGTTCCGGTGTGATCGCCGGTGCGCTCATGGCCGTCATCTACTGCGGCCTGGCGCTTGCCGGCATGCAGCTCGGCACGGTTATGCCCGATGCCACCAACGGCGCTGCCATCCTTGCCCGCTCTGCCTCCATGCACTTTGGCCTTGCCGGCACGGTCGTGGTCTTCGCGATCTTTTTCCTTGCCTGCATGAACGTGTGCATCGGCCTCATCAGCTGCTGCTCGCGTTACTTCTGTGAGACGTATGTGGTCGAAGGGGGAGCGGAGGCCTCCGAGGAGGCCATGCGCCGTCCCTTTGCGATTCTCGCCTTTGTGTTCGCAGCGTTTTCGTGCGTGCTCTCCAACGTGGGCCTCGACGTGATCCTCATGTTCTCGGTGCCTATGCTCAATGCCCTGTATCCCGTTGCCATTGTGCTGGTACTTATGGGCCTGGTGCACGGCTTTTGCGACGCGCACCCGCAGGTGTGGGTCTGGTTCGGCGGCGTTGTCGCGGTACAGAGCGTAATCACTTCGGTCCGCGATGCGTTCTTTGCTGGCGCGTGGCTGCCGTTTGATGCGTTGCCGCTGGCAGATATCGGCGCTGCGTGGGCGCCGGTTGCTGTGGTCGCGTTTGTGATTGGTCTGGTTCATAGCCAGTTTGTCGCACATTCGAGGAGCTAGGGTTTCTGCGCTTGCACAGGCGGGGAGTCTCCCCTATAATTTCCTTCGCTTTGGGACACGCAAGGTCTAGACCTTAGCTGCTCAACACCTTCGGGACGTGGCGCAGTTTGGTAGCGCGCCTGCTTTGGGAGCAGGATGTCGCAGGTTCAAATCCTGTCGTCCCGACCATATCTTGCGGGCGTAGTTCAATGGTAGAACCCCAGCCTTCCAAGCTGATGACGCGGGTTCGATTCCCGTCGCCCGCTCCATAAGATAGATGAATGGCTCTGATTCCTTTTAGGACCAGAGCCATTTTCGTAAGTGCGCGGTGTGACGGGAACTGATGCCGCTCCACGCCCCACCTAAGTTGCGGTGAAATACGGACTGATTTTTGGCTTATTTGGCCCATGTGGTCCGTATTTCACCGCAACTATTTGTAAGGTTGGAATTTGATGCCGTTGGGAGGATCGTAGCGACCGTCTACCGAGAGTGGAAATAATTTTTAAAAGCTCTGACCTGCGACGTCAAGTTTTTGGTCAGATTTTGGCAAGGTATTTAAATGCCGTTCTGCGATAGCGTAAAGGCGTTCACTCGTTCTTGACTGTTATGGTGCGGGTCATGTCCAATAAAGCTAAACATTTTCCGAAGTCATATGCCAAGATGCTGTTTTCCGCTCTTGGGATTCATCATGACGAGCAGCTATTGATAACGACTGATCCTTGGGATGAGCGGCGCGCGCGTGAGCTTATGCAGGAAGAGCTTTTAATTCGACTCTATAACCATGTGTACGCCGATCCTGTTTATTGGAGCCACCTTGACGTGGAAGCCCGCATTTTCCAGCTTGCATCTGCTATTGCGGCCGTCGAACCGGATGCCATTTTCTGCGGTTCAACGGCGGCATTGCTGTACGGTATCGGCTCTGCTTACTCGCTGCTTAATGCCGTTCAGATGTTGTTGCCGAGATCTACCAGGCGCGATACATATGAGTTCGTTGAGTATCGTCGATGGCGCCCAGGTGAGTTATGGCGGCTCGGCCCGTTTACGCTGACAGACCCCTATCGGACGGTGGTCGATATTGCCCGCGCGAGTGCATTTCGGTATGCGCTTGGCTACGCCGATGGATTGGCTCGTGAGTATGATGTCGACCGCGAGGAGCTGCGTGCGTATGCACAGGCCAATTGTCGCGGTTTGCATGGCATCGCCCGTGCGTTTGGCGTGTTCGAGCATATGGACGGGAGGTCGGATAACGGGGGAGAGTCCGAGGCGCGAGCGGCAATGATCCTTGCTGGAGTCGTTGCGCCTGAGCTTCAGGTTGAGATTGCTCGACCAGGAAATGCCGGCTATTATCTGGCAGATTATGGTTGGCGGATGCCAGATGGGTCATGGATGTTGGCAGAGCTTCATGGTTTGGGTAAGTTTGAGGACGAAACTCAAAAAGATTTGGAACATGCTGCGGCAAAAACCTATCGAGCCGCCTTATTGCGCGATGCGAACTTACGTGCCATGGGTCATAACGTCATTCATTTCAAGCTATCGGACACATATGATGTCGAAGAGTTTGGCGCTATGATGCGCGGCTACGGTATCCCAACTACAAAGCCTTTTGCGGATTCCTGATAGCAGAGACAACCGACTCCGCCGCCCAACAATAAGTTGCGGTGAAATACGGACTAAAGGCTACTCAGAGACATAAAAGGGGGTGCGGACGATTTCTTGGACCGCGCCTAGGCGTATCCAAGCTTCCTGCGGTACTCCATCGGGCTCAGCCACCCGAGGGACTTCTTGATCCGCTCCTCACGATAGTACACGAGGT